>CAMCTX010000031.1 GCA_945878715.1 Legionella genomosp. 1
TGCCGGTGTTTAACCTATAGCTCATCACACAGAATTTTCAATGTGCTTTTTACGCGTTTAAAAAAGTCAAATCACTAAATACAGCAAAGATACCTTGTTGCAAAAGGGACTGTATTTGTAGAGGATCATTCACGGTATAAGCAAGAAGCGGAACTTTTTGTAAATGGGCCTCTGCGATGAGTGCGGGTGTGATGGAGGTGGCCTGACAATGAAGACTGCTAAAAGATTTTTGCCTTGCAAGGGCGATGGCTTCGGTATTTAGATCAGATACTAAGTAACCGATCAGCAGATCAGGATCATAAGCACGTAATAACAATAAAGTTTGCAAATCAAAGCTTGAGAACAAGGGGGGTGGGGCTGTGGGTGGCCATACCGATTGCACACGGTCTAATAAATCTTCGAGGCTTTGTGCTTGAGGAGGCCCAAAGGTTTTAATCTCAATCACTGGATACACGTTCAGTGTCAGCAAGCTGCACAGTGCTTCTTCTAGTAAAGGGATTTGAGCGTTTTTATAGGTGTGTGCAAACCAAGATCCTGCATCGAGGCTTTGAAGATAGGCCAAGGGTTGTGCTTGGATCAGCCCCTGTCCATTCGTGGTTCTTGGCAGATCGGCGTCATGAAAGAGCAGCCATTCGCCGCTAGCGCAGCGTTGCACATCAAATTCCACCCAGTTGATCCCATGGGCAGCAGCGATCTCAAAGCCCTCCAGGGTGTTTTCGGGTGCCAGTCCTGCGGCACCACGGTGACCAATCAGGCCTGCTTGGGGTTTGGGTAGCTGTTGGAATGTCTTTTGTTGCATAATATACCTTAAGAAAGAGACTAGAAATCTGTCAACTATAGAAGAAAACTATGAAAGACATCCATCTAACTCCCAATCGGCGTATGGCTGCTTTTTTGAAGCAGTCCTATCCCGATAGAAGGGTTATGGCGCTGAGTGCATGGTGTGATGCATTGTATACAGATTTAGCCGCGCACCATCCACAGACCCCGCATTGTTTAAGCGCCCATGAATCCCGTGTGATTTGGGAGCAGATTGTACGAGCATCGGAGGTTGGTCAAGACCTATTGTATGTTTCAAGTATTGCGAAGCTTGGCTATGAAGCTTGGGAATTATGTAAACAATGGCGTTTGCAAGGTGTGCAAAAAACGACGCAGCTATTGGATGGGTTTAATCACAATCAGAATAGTCGCCTATACCAAGCTTGGTCCCTAGAATACCAGGCTTGCATGCAAGAAAGGCAGTGTGTGGATGCAGTGACTAAGGTCGATTATCTGATAGAGGCTATCCGAAACACACCCAAAGCTTTTAGCTTGCCGCAACAGATCCATTGGGTGGGTTTTCAAGAAATTATACCGCAATATGCCGATCTAATAGCAGCACTGGAGCAGGTGGGTGTTCGTATTCAGAGAACAGCTTTAGAACCCAAACAAGGTGTGGCTTATAGTGTGGCCGTACCTGATTCTACACAGGGACTGCGTATAGCAGCGCACGATGCAAAACGATTTTTAGATAATCATGCAATACGAATGGGCATTGTAATCCCTGATCTAGCACAACAGCGCGATCGGGTTGTGAGTATTTTTTCAAGGATGCTACCGGCGGGATCTTTTAGCGTTTCAGGTCCGCCGTCTTTACTGAGTTATCCTTTGATCGATGCAGCTTTATTTGCTTTAAGCTTGGCCCAAGAGCGCATCACGATAGAGGCACTGAGTCGATTATTACGGTCGCCTTTTTTTGGCGATTTTGATATCAAAGCCATGCAAGAACGGGCCGTTTTTGATGTGTATTTAAGAGCTTTAATGGAGCCCGATTTTTCTTGGGAACAATTAGGCACCTTGGTACAGGGTTATACAGAATCGGAAAAACTTTTTAAAGAGATTGCTAGTAAAAATAAAGATCATAAAAAAGCCCATGATTGGTCTTTATGGATTAAGCAATGGTTAAAAATCTTAGGGTGGCCTGGTGCCCGAGTCTTGAATGAGACAGAAACAGCCTTAGTCTCGGCCTTTGAAACGCTGCTCGAATCCTATATGGCTTTGGAGCGCGTATTAGGGGTACATAGCTATGAAAAAATGCTTGTCGAATGCAAAGCGATTGCAGGCAGCACACTTTTTTTACCGAGCGATATCGCTGAGCAAGCGCCTATACAAGTTTTAGGTATATTAGAGGCAGCTGGATTACGCTTTGACAAGCTGTGGATTTTGGGGATGAATCATAGCCAATGGCCCCCCAGTCCCGATCCCAATCCCTTTATACCACTGCAGATACAACGCAAGCAGAATCTACCCCGATCCAGTGTGGAGCGAGAGGCTTTGGTTGCCAAAGCGCTTAGCCAAGACTTTTGCCACAGTGCCGATACGGTTATTTTTAGTTATGCCGCAATGCTTGAGGAGCGTGTGGGGCAAATAAGTCCTTTGTTAAAAGGATTGCCTGAACGAACCTTGGCATCATTCGGTTTGGATCAGGTTCCTTCTTACTTACAAAGTATTGCGGCCTATCAGCCTTTTGATCAATCCCTTACAGAAAAGGGACCTGCTATGGCCTTGCCCTGTGTGATCAAAGGCGGTGCACGTGCTTTGCAATTACAATCCCTCTGTCCTTTTCGTGCTTTTGCAGAGACTCGTTTACTGGCAAAGCCCTTAAAAAGCTGTAGCGTGGGTTTAAGTGCTGCAGAGCGCGGTATTTTAGTGCACAAAGCCTTAGAGTATTTCTGGAAAGCGATTAAAACGCAGAAAAAGCTATTAAACTTAAGCGATACCGAACTAAGGGCACATCTCAAAAAATCCATTGAGAGAGCTTGCAAAAAAGTTGCCGTAGGTCATCGTTTACAAGGGCTGTATAAAATCTTGGAAGAGGCCAGAATCTTAGAGCGTCTTGATGCTTTTATGAGGCATGAAAAAAACAGACCCGATTTTGAAGTGCTAGCCTTAGAAGCCTCCAGCATGCTTGATTACCAAGGATTACACTTTAAAGTGCGCATGGATAGAATGGATAAGGTAGAAGGGCTTGGCGAAGTTCTTATCGATTATAAAACCGGTAAAACGTCTGTGAATGATTGGTTTGGACTAAGACCTCGCGATCTGCAATTACCCTTGTATGCTGTGGGGCGATCAATGGCATATGCATCTGAAACGGGAGTGCCTGCAGCACTGGTTTTTGCAGGACTCCATCCCCATCAGATAGGATTTAAGGGGGTTGCTTCGATTGCGACCGATTGGCAGGGCGTGAAGGCTATCGAAGCCCTCGGTGCGAGCACAGTGCCTGAAAAAGACTGGGCACAACAATGTGAAGTTTGGAAAGCATCCATAGAAAGCTTAGCCTTTGAATTTGCTTCGGGTGTTGCCAGGGTCGATCCTTTAGAGGGTGCTAAAACGTGTCGGCATTGTTCCTTAAAGACTTTATGCAGGGTGCAACACACATGAATAGGCATGCTGATCAAACCACACGGTTAAAGGCTTTAGACCCCAGTCGTTCTTTTATTGTGCGGGCACCTGCTGGATCGGGTAAAACAAGTTTATTAGTTCAACGTTTTCTAGCCTTATTAGCAGGGCATGAAGGAAGACCCGAACAATGCGTTGCCATTACTTTTACACGCAAAGCGGCGGTAGAAATGCGCGATCGTATTCTGATGGCCTTGGAAAAGGCTTTGGATGCTACACCACCCGACACAGACTATGAGCATCAAACCTGGGATTTAGCCAGAAGGGTTTTAGCACGCGATCAACAATTAGGCTGGCAGATCCTTGCGCATCCGCATCAATTAAAAATACAGACTATCGATGCGCTGTGCGCAAGCTTGGTTCAACAAATGCCTATTGCAGCGCGTTTGGGATCGTCGGGTCGGATTTC
The DNA here is from genome assembly GCA_945878715.1 of Legionella genomosp. 1. Taxonomy (GTDB): domain Bacteria; phylum Pseudomonadota; class Gammaproteobacteria; order UBA6186; family Azoamicaceae; genus CADEGZ01. The sequence continues at coordinate 3,851 of CAMCTX010000031.1, forward strand.
TGATGATCCGAAGCCTTTGTATCAACAAGCCGTCATGCAATTATTCGAATGTTTATTATCAGATAATCATGCGCATCATAATGATGAACAGGCAAAGCATTTAAGCTGTCTCTTAAAACATTTAGATAATAATCTATCATTGGCGATGGATTTATTGATGAATCTTTTAGCTCATCGTGAGCAATGGTTGCCCTATGTGGGTTATGCAGCCCATCATGATGCAAAGCGTGTTTTAGAATCGGGTTTAGAAGCGATCTTGCAAACAGCCTTAAAGCGCCTTGTTGCGGCCATTCCCAAGGATAGACAAGCGGAAGAGATCCCAGGCCTTGCTTGCGAGGCTGCCAGGCAATTGCAGCGTCTAGAAAAGGATTCACGGATTAGACAGTGTTTGAATGTAGTGGAAGCATCGAAGGGTGCATGGCCGGGCGATTCTTTAGGCGAACATGCAGCTTGGCAAGGCTTTATCGCTTTATTGCTTACCGATCAGTATACGCTTCGTAAGCGTCTTACGGTGGATCAGGGTTTTCCCGCACCTACTAGCACCACAGATAAAGCAGAGAAAAAGCAATTACAACTTAACAAACAAGCCATGATGCAAAGCTTAGAAGCTTTAGAAAAGCATCCGACATTTTTGGCCGCGCTTCAAACCTTGGCTGCATGTCCCTCTACCCTGTATGAAACCCAACAATGGGAAGTTTTGGAAGCGCTTTTGCAATTATTACCTATCTTGGTAGCCGAATTAAGTGTGGTCTTTCAAAAAGAATCGGTGGTCGATTTTACAGAAATGACATTGGCTGCTTGTAGAGCCTTAGAAGAGGGGGTTGATCCGACCGATCTAGCTTTAAGCTTTGAAGATCGCCTTCAACATTTATTGGTTGATGAATTTCAAGATACCTCTTTTGCACAATTTCGTTTATTAAGTGCTTTAACCGCGACATGGCAGCTTGGGGATGGCAAAACGCTTTTTTTGGTGGGCGATCCCATGCAATCCATTTATCGCTTTCGCCAAGCCGAAGTGGGATTGTTTTTGCAGTGTCAAAAACAAGGGTTTGGCAGCATTCCCCTAGAGTCTTTAGACTTAAGTCTGAATTTTCGATCGGATCCTATGATTATCGATTGGATTAATAAGACTTTCGCAGAAAAATTTCCAAGGGTTGCCGATATGAATACAGGGGCTATTCCCTATCATGCAGCGACTGCAGCAGTCAATAAGTTTTTCCGAATGTCAGCGAGGGACCTCAGTATACAGCCTGCGAGTTGCTTAGTACAGAAGGTCAATCAAGACTCAGAACCCGCTCAGGTTCTTAGTGTCATTCAATCCTTATTAGTAGAAACCCAAGGTTCCATAGCATTATTATTACGATCACGAAGCCATGCGCCTCTTATTTTAGAAGCCTTAACAAAAGCGGCTATTCCTTATCAGGGTATTGATTTAGTGCGTTTAAGTGAACGTCCTGTGGTGCGTGATTTATTAGCCCTAAGCAAAGCCTTGATGCATCTGGGCGATCGTATTGCTTGGCTTTCTATTTTGCGTACACCCTGGTGTCCTTTGTCTTTAGATGATTTATATATCCTGGCTAATCATGCGCCTGATAAGCCCTTGTGGGCTAGTTTGGAACAGCATCAGAGCATAGAGGGTTTAAGCCAAACAGCACATGCACATTTGGCAAGGGTTGTACCACTTTTGCGTGAAGCATTGCTTAATACACAGCGTGCTTCAATACAGGATTGGGTGATGGATACTTGGGTAGCACTGGGTGCTGCACAAACATTGTATGATCCTACAAGTCTTGAAGATGCCGAGGCTTTTTTCGAGGTTTTAGCTTCAACGCCTGCGGATCAGCTGATGGTTGTCGGTGCCTTAGAACAGCGTATAGAATCCTTATATGCAACAGCTTCGAATCTGAATGCCAGAGTACAAGTGATGACCATCCATAAAGCCAAAGGCTTGGAGTTTGATTCCGTGATTGTGCCTGGGGTGGGTCGAAAGACTCTAAGCGATCGCGCAAAATTATTGTTGTATGCTGAAAGGGTGGGGGATAGGGCGGATGGTCGTGGCAATCTTATTTTGGCACCTATTCAATCGGTCGGTTCCAAATCGGATAGCATTTATGATTATCTTCGTACCTTAGAGCGCCGCAAAGCCCAACATGAGGCGATGCGTTTGTGGTATGTAGCTGCTACGCGCGCGAAAAAGCATTTGTATTGGTTTGTGCATGATGAGAGCGATTGGGCTTAGGTCCAGAGCTTTAGGTGCCACCAAACGTTCTTCCGATTTAGACTTGGCCATTGATCTGGGTCGTGTTTTAGATCGTAAAGAAAGAACACAACTGGTGCTGGCCTTTGAAGACTCTGATTTACCCTATGAAAGTCGACATTATCGATCTGCACAGCGTGGATGCGTCTTTCAAGCAAATCATCGAAAAAGATCAGGTCGCACTGCCGGGTTTTGAAGGTCTACAATCCTAGCCTTTAAATACTTCTTCTAGGGATTGGCTATTTAAAATGCGGCCCGCCATCTTGAGCAAGGCATCAGAACTTGCCGTATGGATTTTTTGTTTATAGTCTTCAGGCACTTCGTTAAATTTTTGTTCTAAGAGATACATTAAAACGGCACTTTCGCCTTTTTGGATTCCTATGCGTTCAGCCGTTGTGACGTACTCTTTTGTCTCTTCTCGAGCTTGTGCTAAACCTTTTTGGATTCCTATGCGTTCAGCCGTAGTAACATAGTCCACTTTCAAACTCTCCTCAAATACCTGAACTGCTGCATTATAATTCACTTCCAAAGCCTCCGGTAGTCTAATAAGCCAATCAATAAACCGATACAAATTTCTAATATCATCACCCGTCCAACCATGTTGATACAAACTTTTAGTCAAGGCAAGCTTCGTGAGGCCTTTAGCTTCTGCGGATCCTTTTTGGTTAGCGGCCAATTGCGCCAAAATGACCGATGCAAAACGATTATTCGAGTTTTTGAGTTCCACAATTCTATCTGCATAGTCGATAAGCTTGATGATTGGAAACCCCATCTCCACCCAAGATCCCCAGAGTTCTTGGCGATAGATCCCAGGTCGCCAGTTCGTATCGTTATCAATCAAAATCGCTAAGCTTGCAATGGGTTTGTCATAAATATCCTGTAGTTTGTAGCGATAGGTGAACATCCTTTTGGTAAAATCATTCGATGCCTTACGTTGTACCTCTAGATGCAGCAGTAAATAATGAATGGTTCCATCTTTGCAATAGATTTTCACTAATTTATCTGCTTCTCGATCGCCGATAGCTGCATCTTTATCGATTTTCGCCAGCTCTTTGTCCAGCATTGTATAACCGCGTTCCCAGTCGATGACTGCATGTTTTTCAGGCCAACAATACGCCATAAAGTCTTGGAAGTATTTATCCAAGATCGATTTCCAAGGCGTGTCGAAGTTCGACCGTCTGGTTGTTTTTTTAGTCCTAGTGGGATGAGATATCATAAGGAGACGCTATCATGCATCATCCAACGCGATCTATCCGTTATTTATGTGATAAAAAAGCCATTCATGGGCTTAGGTCTGGATTAGTTTTTCTTTTCGTTGTATAATGCAGCTGACTGTGTTGTATAACCTGAAATGCTTAGAGAAGCGAGCGTATTATGAAGCTAGATTTTTCATCCTTAGAAAAGGCGATTGCTCAATTGGAGGAGGCCTTGGGCTATTATCATTCTCCTCTGGCCAAAGCAGATGTACGCTTGGCTTTGCATTTGCGTGCAGCCACCATTCAAGCTTTTGAGTTTACTTATGAAATATCTTTAAAAATGTTAAAGCGTTACCTACAGTTAACGGATACGAATCCAAATGTTATTGATGAATTAACCTTTAATGAATTAATTCGCACGGCTTATGAAAAGGGTTTAATACAATCAGAACTTGCGATGTGGAAAGAATATCGTAAAGAACGTGGAACCACCAGTCATACTTATGATGAAGTAAAAGCCCAAGGTGTTTTTGAAGAAATTCCCGCTTTTTTAGAGGATGCAAAATATTTGCTTGTTCAGCTTAAAAAACGACAGGCCTTGCAGCGTGAATAACTCTATTGATGTACGTCCTGTCGATTTAAAAATAGTTCAAACGATATTAAGTAGTAGTTTACCCAAAAATGCACGCGTCTATGTGTTTGGGTCCAGAGCTTTAGGTGCCACCAAACGTTCTTCCGATTTAGATTTGGCCATTGATCTGGGTCGTGTTTTAGATCGTAAAGAAAGAACACAACTGGTGCTGGCCTTTGAAGACTCTGATTTACCCTATAAAGTCGACATTATCGATCTGCACAGCGTGGATGCGTCTTTCAAGCAAATCATCGAAAAAGATCAGGTCGCACTGCCGGGTTTTGAAAGTGAATAGTGCTTATCTGTAAGCTCCCAGCCTCATAATCTTTGCTTCCATCTCTGCCAAAACTTCAGCCTTAGGTGCTAGAGCCTTAGCCTGCGCAGCGGCCGCAGCTGTTGGGCTAAAGAACATGGAGCGCTTGTTAGATCCGGTTTCTGTATGATAGGCCATGTCTTGCACACCAAACCCTTCTTGGTTTGGCATACTTCGGTTATAGCTTAATACACGCACCCTGCTTTCTGCGCCCTGGCTATGAAAACCAAGTACAAGACCTGTATGTCCCCCATTACCTGGGCCTTTCATTTCAGGATCTTTGCTTAGATCAAAACTTCGATAAGCCATGATTTGGCCTGGTCGAATATCTCGTTGAGGATCTGATACGTTCACCGTATTACAAACGGCTTCAAAATCGAGAACGCCTTGCGATGTCGCATCGGGATCGGATTGACCGCTGTGTTTGCGATGCAAAACCAATTGCGTCCAAGTGGTAAAGGGCGAAGCACATCCCGTGAGAGAAGCTAACCAAGAAGAGCAATCTTGGGGTACATAGGGTTTACCATGGGGATAAAGGTGTTCTTCTCCACGCGATCCGCCAAAGGCGTAACCACTGTGCACAAAGGCCAAAGCCTGTGGGGTACGTTCATCCGAATAATGGTAAGTAAAGCGATCAAAACCTTCTATCGTTTCAATACCTTTAGGTACGGGCGTTAAATGAACTGTTGCCGATTCATCAATATCAAAACCACCCACAGCTTGCCAGGATGCTGTTTGGGGCCTTAGCAAATCTGCAAGGGTGTATTCCCTACGGCTGGTTAAAAGGGAGGTGTATAAAGCGGCTTTTAAGCAGGTTCCCTTGGAATTACCCAAAGCAGTGGGGGAGCTAGCATCGTACAAGAGCGCGGGTTGATTAGCCACATAATCAAGATCATAACCAACAGGTAAATCACCCCCTAACAAAGTATCTAAATAATTTTCGACAATAGAAGGTGCGCTTTCAAAAGTACTTGTTTTACCACCTTCTGTGATTGAACCGCTAAGAATAGATTCAAGCTTATTGCTACTTAAGGAAAAAGTGATATTGGAACCATTGAAGACATTACCGGATTTATAGATACCTTGCGTACGACCCTCAGTCAATTGGCTATTCATTTTTTGGACTATTTCCAAATCCTGTTGCATTTTGGTTAGGGTTTGTGTTTTCAGTTCATCAACATCAAGGGAATAGGATGTTGTTCTTAACTGATCTTGAATAAACTGTAATTCCCAGATAGTGCGTGCTCGAAAGACTTGCTCTTGTTGCAATCCTACCTCGAGCAGTACGGTTTCTGGTTGATTAGCAGTATTGGTGCCGACCGAAGTACTAAGGCTTTGTTTGAGTGCTTCGATACTTTGATCAACATGGTGTCGTTGGGCGTTATAATCTGTAAACATGTGTGTACCTCTCTAAGTGTGAGTCGGCATCATAAATCACCCGGGAAGACAGTGTCTACGGGTAATCTGGGTGCTTACACACGCTTCTTGCTGTTTGGGAAAATTCCCATTACTATAAAGCCCTCAACATTTAGGTATGATTTAGGTAAATAGGGGTTTGAGTGTATGTCAGATAATAAATTACAAGATAGCCAGGCACCAGAGTTTGTGGGTCTACGAAAGATGCTTTGGCCTATTCATTCCTTCGAGATGAAAAAGTTTATCCCGCTTGCCATGATTATGTTTGCCGTACTCTTTAACTATACGATTTTGCGCGATACCAAAGATACCTTGGTTGTGAATGCAGCCGGTGCGGGTGCCATCACCTTCCTGAAGTCTTATTGTGTGACACCGATGGCCATTTTGTTTGTCATATTTTATGCCAAGCTAACGAATGTCTTAAGCCGAGAAAATGTTTTCTATGCCACGATTGTACCTTTCCTTATATTCTTTGGGTTATTTGGTTTTGTTCTGTATCCCAACGTCGATTTATTACATCCTTCAAAAGAATCGCTCGATGCCCTTTATCAAGCCACACCCGCTTTAAGTGGTTTTATCGATATTTACGCTTACTGGGTTTACTCCTTATTCTATATTCTCTCTGAAATCTGGGGTAGCGCCATGATTGCCCTATGCTTCTGGCAGTTTGCCAATCATGTGGTGCGTCTGCGTGAATCCAAACGTTTTTATGGATTATTTGCTGTGATTGGTAATGCGGCACTACTCTTGTCGGGCCCTACCGTTGTATTTTGTTCAGACACCATTAAGCATTATCTGCCTGCAGATGTGGATGCATGGGGTGTTAGCCTGAAGTTGCTGATGGGCTCTGTGGTGCTGATGGGTATACTTGCCGTCTATGCCTACAAATGGATGCATCGCAATGTATTGAATAATAAGCTTTATTTTGATCCCGATGAAGCGGGTGCGCCCAAAAAGAAAAAAGAGAAACTAGGTTTGGCGGACAGCTTAAAAATGCTTTTGAAGTCTAAGGAACTCTTGCTGATTGCGACCCTTATTATGGCCTATGGCGTTACCATTAATTTAGTGGAAGTACAATGGAAGCATCAAATAAGTCTGTATGCTGCGGGTGATAAAGGATTGTACAACTCTTTAATGGGTTATTATTCCTTCTCACAAGGTCTGTTTGCCATGGTTTTTGGTTTGTTTTTTGGAAGCCAGATTTTACGTAAGGTGAGCTGGTTTAAAGCAGCCATTATTACACCCCTTGTGATTTTGGTGGGTGGTGGTGTTTTCTTCCTCTTTATTTTGAGTCAGGAACTGATGGCACCTTTGTTGACTCTCTTAAGTACCAACGCAATTATTGCTGCAACATTCTTAGGTTTTGGGGTGCTGGTCATTGCAAAACCTGTGAAATATATGTTGTTCGATCCGACCAAGGAAATGGCCTATATCCCACTCTCTGATGAAGAGAAAACCAAGGGTAAGGCAGCGGTAGATGTGATTGGTGGGCGTGCAGGGAAAGCCGGTGGTGCGATGGTGCAAAGCTGGTTACTCATCGCCTTTGCCACAAAAGATGTGGTTGCGATTGCACCGATTGCCTTCATTACCTTTATCGTGGTTGCCGTAGCATGGCTCTATGCCGTCAAAGCGCTCTCAACACGTGTTGCAGCGGCTGTGAAGCGTAGAGACGATGATATGGGTCTTGCAGCAGCTGCTGCATAAGGGCAAAGCCATTCTTTCATTGACGCGATCATCTGTAGGGGCCGGGATCGAGGCCGGCTCCTACAGGCACTAATTATTTTTAGATTTCTTCTTCTTAGCTCCCTGATCGGTGGGCGGCCTGTCAGGCCGTAGCCTTGGCGAAGGCTGAGGGGATTTTGGGGATCCAGATCGAAGGAAGGTTAATACTCTGTCAGGTGTTGACTGTCTTTTTTCTGGGTCTGGGGTTTCTGTTTGTATTTTGTGCACGTACTGTATTATTTTTTCTGCTTCGCGCTCTGAAACATGTTTTTTAAGTGTAAAATGTTCTTGACGTTCTCTAAGGGCTGTCTTCTGTTGAAGCTCATCTGCCACAAGTTTTGCTGCAAATAATAAAGCGTCTTTTTTATCATCATTGTTTGTAGATTTTTTTCTAGGCATCTAAACTACACCCTCGCACTTATAAACTGATGTAGGGTTTTGACCCTCAAGTGCTTGATTAGTTCTATGTCATCAAAAAATAGTAGGGTCAGTGTGGTGTAGAGGTGGATCAGCTAATGGTTTCTTCTTCTTTTTCTCGTTCCCTGGCTTCTACAACAGGTGTAGTTAACCATTCTCTGGCTGTTTCTAGAATTGTGGGTCTGGTAAGTAATAACTGCCAGCGTTTACCCCCCAATTGTCGCCATAAAACGGCCGAACGCACACCGGCTAAGAGTAGGGCACGCACTTTATTCAGCACGGATGCCTGGTTAAGATACAATGCTTCACCCGATACATGGATCCTAAAACTAAAAGTACTAAGCGTATCCGTGTAGAGGGATGCTAAATTAGCCATCACATTCTCATGAGTCGTAGAGAAATGCTTGGATTGGATTTCGGCACGTAGAACACCGGTACGTACTTGCATAAGCATGGCGGGATTATGGATCAGTTTTCTTTCAATATGTATTAAGGAAAAGGCATAGCGTGCAATATCGGCATCTTTAGGGGCATTGTTATTGGTAAATAGGCGGATCAGCTCGTTAAGACCTAGAGAGATTTGTTGTGCATCCCCGTAAACAGCCAGGGGGTTATCGGCATCAATACTAAATAAACTCTGGATAGAGGCCGAGAAAAAAGGTTCAGATACACGCCCTGTTTTCGCCAATTGATTCACAAGCGAGGCGCTTTGGAAAAGACCTGCGAGCGCAAGCACGCGTCCCTGTACGGTTGAAATAGTCATTGGATAATGCCTCCTCCTACACAAAGGTCTTCTTGGTAGAATACCACAGATTGTCCAGGGGTGAGGGCCCGTTGAGGGCTGTCAAATTGCACAGTTCCTTCACTTGCAGTATCACGGGTAAATAAGGCACAAGGCACTTGTTCTTGGCGATAACGAACCTTTGCTTCGCAACGAAGACTATCCGTGTGCACATAAGAGGGTGCACCTGCAATCCAGTGTAACGATCCAACACGTAGATGATCGCTAAATAAGCGTGGATGATTTACACCCTGACCCACAACTAAGACATTACGTGCCAGATTTTTGGCTAAGACATACCAAGGTTCTTGTCCTGCCTGGGCTTGTCCACCAATTTTTAAGCCCTGACGTTGGCCTAAGGTATGAAACATCAGACCTTCATGCTGGCCAATCACCTTACCGTCTACGGTTTCTATAAGACCGGGTTGTGCAGGGATATATTGATTCAGAAAAGCCTTAAATTTTCGTTCCCCAATAAAACAAATCCCGGTACTATCTTTCTTTGTTGCATTCAGAAACCCCGCGCGCTTTGCAAGAGCACGTACTTCAGTTTTTTCAAGATGACCAATGGGAAAAAGCGTTCTTGAAAGGGCTTGCTGATTTAAAGTATACAGAAAATAAGATTGATCCTTGTTTGGATCGACAGCTTTGTGTAAGTAATACAGATCTTGCACATGGCTTATTTGGGCATAATGGCCAGTTGCCATTTTATCGAAACCGTGTTGTAGCGCATAGTCCAAAAAAACCTTAAATTTAATTTCACGATTACATAGAATATCGGGATTGGGTGTTCTGCCGGCACGAAATTCTGCTAAACAGTGTTCGAAAACAGTATCCCAATAGTGTGTGGAAAAATTAACGCTGTGTAGCGGAATGTCTAGAATAGAGCAGATCTGTTGTGCATCGAGAAAATCTTGGGCGGCAGGACAATAGGCATCGCTATCATCTTCTTCCCAGTTTTTCATAAAGCAGGCTTCAATAGTGAAGCCTTGTTCGATCAGTAAAAGTGCGGCGACTGCAGAGTCTACCCCACCCGATAAGCCGACTAAGATTTTGGTGTGCGGGCTCATACAGACAGGGCTAAGTTTCCTGCATCCCTGATAAGACCCACCACCTGTCCTTCTAAGAATACACGGTGATGTGCGAGCTCCGTCGCTAAATGATCAGAAAAAGGTTCTAAGCGTAGATGCTGATTTTCACGCAGCAGTACGATCTGGCCCTTGTTTGCATGCGGTGTTTGATGAATAGCCAGGTAATCACCGGGTTCAAAGCCTGATGATCGTTCGCTGATCAGCACTAGAAAGTCTGCACCAGGCTTAAAAAAGCGTGGGTCCAGACTATAAGTACCCTGGATATATTCGGGGCTAAGCAAAGCTTTGGGGTATAGTGAGGCTAGTTTAATCATAGGAATGGCAACCGGTTGGTTTCCCAAACGAATACCTCTGGAAGTACCCGAGACTAATTCGATCACACCCTTACGGGCTAAGGCACGTAGATGATCTTCTGCCGCATTGGGTGATCGAAAGCCCATTTGTTTAGCAATCTCCGCCCGGGTGGGGGGAGATCCTTGGGCTGCGATGTGTGATTGGATAAGTTGCAGGATTTCCTGCTGGCGTTTGGTGAGTTTAGGGCCATCATTTGTCTTAGGCATGAGCAATCCAACACGACATTTATGAAACAGAAAATACCTTTAAACCATATTATAAAGCTGGTC
>CAMCTX010000032.1 GCA_945878715.1 Legionella genomosp. 1
AAAGAAAAACCTAGTTGCTATTTTGCATTTAAAAATATCAGAAGCAGTCTGAGGGTTCTCAGGGATTGTTTCTACGATTGCTAGTTGTTCCGCCAGTATTGTTTCATTTTTTGCCAGGTTGGCGCCATGCATACACAATAGATCAATAATCGCGATTTTTGTGTCTGCACAATGGGTGTTTGAGTGATTTATGTTAAAAACGATCTCAAGTAAATCTGCTTGGAGATCGCGAACCATTTCCAATTTGCTAACATTTTGAAGTAGACGCCGTACTGTTTCCAGGTCATTATCCTGAACTGCAACATGAAGCGGGCTATTTGGATTCGGAAATCTTTCTTTTGCAGGTTTTATTTCTTCTGGCGATTGATAGAGGGCCTCTGGGATAAAATAGAACATGTTTTGCAGAACATCTTTCACCTGTTCAAACTCACGGCTTTTTATGGCGTCCCACAAGGCTCCAAACATTGTAATCTCCGATTGTGTTAATAATTATTTTTTTTGAAAATCAGATTATTCTTGGTTTTTTAAGGACTCTTTTTATTTCATCATTGTCCTGAAGTCCATCATCGCTTGGGTTGCTATCAGGCACCATATGATTTTCTGGCTTGTCTCGCCATAGCAAAGGCGAAGTTGGTCTGTCGTTTTTTGATAGAAAACGATTAAGTCGATATTGATATAATGTTTGCGGGGATTCATCTGTAGGTTCTGCATCGGGTTTAATGCCACTTTCGGGCCAATAGCGCACAAGCAAGAGTTGGCTTGAGAGATTGGTGCAAATTGTCAGAGGTTTTTCCTGATTATGGTTTAGCGCATCACGATCAGCACCCTTTTCTAGTAAATACCCCATTATTTCATAATTATTTTTAATAGTTGCATAATGTAATGGTGTATTTCCATGGCTGTCATGCACATTGAGTGAAAAACCACGTTTTTCGTGAAGGTATTGTAGAATGCTAAGATCCCTAAGGCAAGACGCCTCTAAAATAGCCATGCCGTAATAAGCGTGGCTCGGGTCTTTAATGTCATTTAAATTAATCGTGCAAAAAACTTCTTCAGGTTTTTTGTAAGGGTGAAAAACCCGGATTGTATTTTCTAAATATTTTTTTATTGTGGCAATCTCGTTATTTGCAATAGCATCTATCAAGACTGAAAATGATTTCTCAAAAAACACTCTTTGTAGTATAGATCTTTTAAAGGCAATCCTCTCAGGCGATGAGCGCTCTAAAATTTCGACCATGCCTAATATTTGTTCGTCTAATGCATCCTCTTTTAAAGTGGCGCCGTGTAAACAGAGCAAATCAATGATGTGAGTTTTTTCTGCTAGGCGATGGGTGTCGACATTTAGCGTGATTAAGGCAATAGCCAGCGCATCGCGTTTATCGCAATCATCTTCCCTAAAGAAAGAAGGATTTGCCCCATATTGTAGCAACAAGGCTACCATGGCCACATCATTATTAAAAACGGCCACAAATAGTGGTATACCAGGAATCTCTTGTTCTACAAGACCGGCTTCAGAACCATGGTCGCTATTTAGCACTTCCTGCAATGTAGGATTGGTATGATTAGATAATGTTCTTAGGATCTCTTCTGCGGCATGTACATTGCCTGTTTTAATGCTGTTTAATAGCAATTGATATGGCATTTTAATCCCCGTTATTTTATTGATTTTTTATTTAATGGGTGTCTATATTGACACCTAGGCCGCACTCTAACATGAATATTTTTTTTAAAAAATGCGATAATGCACGGATTAAAAAGGGGATGTTGCACTTTTCTAAGGCTCTAGCAAAACACAAAGAATCAGGACAATGAAGAAAAGAAGAGCTGTTGCGATCAAGGCCAATGCTATTAAAGATTAGTCAAGCAACCTATAACGGACCTATGTCACGGCATTGCCTTCCGAGGGGGTAGCCTATATGATGGGCCGCATCCATGCACCCGTAGCTCAGCTGGATAGAGTACCTGGCTACGAACTAGGCGGTCGGGAGTTCGAATCTCTCCGGGTGCACCATCATGCTAATTCACCACAACCGAGCCCCATCCTGTATCGTAAACAATGGTATTAGAAGTACCATTCAGCGTAAAAGTGCATAAAGGGGCAGAGGGCCAAACACCACTATAACTCGCTACTACCACATAACAAATAGTTTGTGTACAACTGCCAGCACTGGTTACAACCTGTGGGGGGTTGGCTAATAATTGGTTCACACTATTCGCACAACCGCCTGAGTCAGGATTGGCTAAATTGTTCCAGCCATAAGGCCATCCACCAAAGCCTGCAGATGGATTGGCAGAAATACCAACAGCTGTACCTTCTAAGGTAATGACCGCAATGGCATTACCACCAGGATTCGGCATGCCAGCGGCTATCCATGCCACATGTGCAATACCAATGGCTGCTTTGAAGTCGCTAGCAAATTTTTGATGCGTTTTAAGGAGGGCTTGATTGTTTAGGGCGGCAAATTTAGGAAGGGCTGCTGCGGCTAAAAGACCTACAATCACAATCACAATAACTAACTCAATCAAGGTGAAGCCCCGATCAAAAACCTTCACTCGCCTACTTTCCAATGCGCACCTCTTTTCTTAAAGTGTAGTCCTTTTATCGGCAGCTATGATTCATGCACCCTTTCAAAAGAAAATGGGTGAAAATACGGGCTTCAATGCACAGCCTCTTTTATGTTAGTATGAAGCGGTTTTCAACCATTAATCATCCATTGTAGGGAGCGAAAGTATGCGTTTCAAGGCCGTCGGGTCATTAGGATTATTCTGCTTTGCGGGTATGCTCCTCACCGGTTCGGTGCTGGCTACCCTACCAAGCGTATCAACACTGCCGCCTGTTGCAGCCCCTAAAATGGTCGTACCTGCCTTGGCCGCCACTTCTTATGTACTTATGGATTATCTGAGTGGCGAAGTGCTCGTTAAACAAGCAGACGATCAGCGTGTAGAGCCTGCCAGTCTTACCAAAATGATGACCGTCTATTTAAGCGATCAAGCCTTGAAAGCCGGTCGCATCAAGCCTACCGATCAGGTAAAAATTACCGAGTTTGCTTGGCGCGCGCCGGGTTCACGTATGTTTTTAGAACTCAATACAGAAGCGTCTATCGAGGATCTGCGTCGGGGTGTGATTATTCAATCAGGCAACGATGCTTCCATTGCCTTGGCCGAGCATGTGGCCGGGTCTGAAGCGGCTTTTGTAGACTGGATGAACACCGAAGCCAAGACCCTGGGTATGGTCAATACCCATTTTATGAATGCCAGTGGTTTGCCCGATCCCAATCACTACACCACCGCCTATGATATGGCGCTTTTAGCCCGTGCGGTCATCCGCGATTTTCCAGAAACCTATGCGCTCTATGCTCAAAAAGAATTTACCTACAATAATATTCGCCAAGAAAATCGCAATCGCTTATTGTGGCGTAATGCCTTGGTCGATGGTATTAAAACCGGTCATACCGATAGCGCAGGTTATTGTTTGGTCGCTTCAGGTAAAAAAGATCAAACCCGTTTAATCGCAGTGCTGATGGGTGCCGAAGATGACAAGCGCCGTATAGAAGAAAGCAACACGCTGATTAATTATGGTTTTCGTTTTTTTCAAACCCGACAATTGTACGCTGCGCACACGGCGCTACAACAAGCCCGCGTATGGTTAGGTAAAGATAAAACGGTCGATCTCGGTTTAGCAGAAGATTTCTATATCACGGAAAAAACAGGTAGTACTGCCATTCAAGCAACGATGGATGTCTCTCAAGTGATTAAAGCCCCGCTGCAATCGGGTATGGTTCTCGGTACCTTGCGTTTAAGCCGCGACAACCAAGTTATTGCAGAGCGTGCCATTATCGCGCTCAGCGATGTGCCAGAGGCAGGTTTTTTTAGCAGAATGTGGGATACCCTACGTTTAGCCTTTCATCACTTACGGCAAAAAATCGGGTTTTGAGCACCTGTACCCTACGCACCTTAGGCCTACAACCGTACCCTGTTGTCTGGGAGGCCATGCGTGCCTTTACCCAAAGTCGCAATCCCCAAACGCCCGACGAACTCTGGGTGGTGGAGCATCCCCCTGTCTATACCCAAGGCCAAGCAGGGCGTTCCGAGCACATCATCAATCTACAAGACATTCCTTTGGTGCAAAGCGATCGGGGTGGGCAAATTACCTACCATGGGCCAGGGCAGGTCATTGTCTATGTGTTAATCGATCTGAAGCGTCAGCAATTAGATCTCAAGCGCTTGCTGTATGCGCTTGAAGATTCAGTCATCAATCTATTAGCCTTCTATCAGCTTCAGGGTGTGCGGCGCGCGGGTGCACCGGGCGTCTATGTGGGGGCTGCCAAAATAGCCTTTATGGGGCTGCGTATTCGGCGTGGCTGCAGTTACCATGGTATTAGCTTGAATATCGATATGGATCTATCGCCTTTCTCTTGCATCGATCCCTGCGGTTATCCCAGTCTCCCTATCACACAGCTAAGCGACTTAGGTTGTGTGGCTGCCAAAGAAGTTATTATCGATCGCTGGGTGGGTTATTTGCAGCAGGCTTTGGGGTATACTGGGCTGCGAACGGTCCCACTAGATTTTACAAGGGAAGAAGCGGTCCTGATATCGATGAAGGACTATCAATGTTTGATAGGACAAAAATTAAATTTGGCCGATTTTATGAGTCATTCACCCTTGAAAGGTCTAAACTTAGATATTGAGCGTGATCCCTCATCGGGTTGCGATGAAGAGTAGGTGCATAGATGGCTAAAAAAATCCCCATAGGGGTTGATGATTTTGAAAAGTTGGTGAACCCCAAAAACAATTTTTTGTTTGTGGATAAAAGCTTATTCATCAAAGAGCTTTTGGATAAAGGGGTTGAAGTCTCTTTAATCATTCGCCCTCGTCGTTGGGGTAAGACCCTCAATATGTCGATGCTGCGTTATTTCTTTGCCTCCCAGGTGAACGGTTATTCTACCCAAGGGATTTTTGATCATCTCAAAATTGCCGACCAAGACAAAGGCACTTATATTAGGCGCTACCAAGGCAAGAGCCCGGTGATCTTTATCAGCTTTAAAAATATCAAACAAAGTTCATGGGTTCTTTTTCTTGCAAAATTGTCTGATCTCTTGGCAAGTACGTATAGAGAATTCTCTAGGATGTTATTAGAGAGTGATAAGCTTTCAGATGATCAAAAAAATAGCTATCAAATGATTCTTGATAGAAAAGCCGATCAATCGCAATTAGAAAATAGTCTTAAATTTTTATCCGAATGCTTGTATGCGCATTATGGCCAAAAGGTTATCATTCTCATTGACGAGTACGATACCCCTTTAAATGCGGTGTATGGCCAAGATTATTTTGAAGCCATGGTCAATTTCTTTAAGAGTCTATTGGGTGCTGCTCTTAAGGGAAATGATGCCCTTGAAAAGGGTGTGATGACAGGTATTTTAAGATTGTCCAAAAACAAAATGCTTTCGGACATTAATAATCTTAGACTCTATTCCTTAATGGAAAATCAATACAGTCCTTATTTTGGTTTTTCGGAAGAAGAAGTCGGTGCTTTATTTTCAGAGAGTGGTCTTAAATTCGATATAGAAGCGGTACGACGTTGGTACAATGGTTATCGTTCGGGGGAATCTGAGTCTGTTTATAATCCTTGGTCTATTTTAAATTGTATCGATAGCGAAGGCGCGCTAAAAGCCTATTGGATTAAAACAGGCGATGAGGATTTGCTTAGAAAAGTTTTTCTAGAGTCTAGTATAGAGACCAAAGAAAAATTAGATATTTTAATGCGGGGCGGGGTGATAGACTCCGTGATTGACGATTATATCTCTTTTGATCAAATAAAAGACAACAATGATCAAGTGATTTGGAGTCTTTTGTGGGCCCTGGGTTATTTAAAAACCACCGGAGAAGGGAAGCCCATGGGGTCTCGTTATCGATATAAGCTACTGATTCCCAATCATGAAATTGATTGCTCTTATCGTGATGTTTTCCAGTCTTTTGTAGAATCCTTAAAAAACGATGATCAAAGGAAATATCATTCTTTTTTAAAGGATTTGGTTCAAGGGAATGTTGAAGTCTTTGTGAAAGAGCTACAATCCTTTTTGTTGAGTGCGGCAAGCTATTATGATTTTGAAAGGGAATCTAATTATCATACTTTCTTATTAGGCCTAATCAGCAGTCTGCAAGATACCCATCGGCTGCTTTCTAATCGGGAGTCCGGATCGGGCAGGCCCGATTTAGTGCTTATTCCGATCGATGCTTCTAATCCTTTGGCCGTTATTTTTGAATTAAAACGTGCAGAACCGGGTTTTAAGCCTGCACACTACGAACAGCTGGCGATGAATGCCATGGCACAGATTAATGAAAAACAGTATGAGGCCGCTTTAAAAACCATCCCTACCCTTCGACAGGTCTTAAAGATTTGCCTGGTCTTTTATGGCAAGCAATTTGTGTATCAAGCGGTCAAAGATACGTTATAGTATGAATATGTCTACACCCATATCCGATCCCAAATCTCCTCATCCCAAACAAAAGGGTCAGGAAAAAATGGCGCGGATCCCTATTAAGATTGCGCCCCAAACCCAGGCCTTGGCTAAGCCCGATTGGATTCGTATTCGTGTGCAGAATGATCCCCAAGTGATGGCCCTTAAAGCGCTGTTGCGCGAACATAAACTACATACTGTTTGTGAAGAGGCCTCTTGTCCAAACCTGAATGAATGCTTTGGTAGTGGTACAGCTACTTTTATGATTATGGGTGATAAATGTACGCGTAGATGCACCTTTTGTGACGTAGGCCATGGCAGGCCCGATCCCTTAGATACCGAAGAGCCTTTGCGCTTGGCCAAGGCCATTGCAGCCCTTAAGCTGCGTTATGTGGTAATTACGTCGGTGGACAGGGACGATCTCAAAGATGGCGGTGCTTCTCATTTTGCAGCCTGTGTGCAGCAAACGCGTCTTTTGAATCCCAATATTAAAATAGAGATCCTGGTGCCCGATTTTCGGGGGCGCATGCAGATAGCGCTGGATCACTTAAGTATTGCAACCCCCGATGTCTTTAATCACAATGTCGAAACCGTGCCTAGGCTCTACAAAGCGGTGCGCCCTGGGTCCGATTATCACTGGTCTTTGGAGCTCATCCGGGCCTTTAAGATCAGACATCCTGGGATCCCGACCAAGTCGGGGCTCATGTTAGGGCTAGGAGAGGCCGATAGTGAGATCGAAGGGGTATTAAAAGATTTGCGTGCCTATGGGTGCGATATGTTAACCTTGGGCCAATATTTACAACCAAGCTTGTATCATGCCCCCGTTATGAGGTATGTTAGCCCGGCAGCTTTTGAAGAGTTAGGTGCATTTGCCCGTAGTTTAGGTTTTAGGGCAGTCACCAGTGGGCCTTTGGTGAGGTCGTCTTACCATGCGGGTGAGCAGGTGGTAAGTGGGTAGGTTTTTGATTGACGGGACCTTCATGAGGTCGGAATTTAGATTTTAAAGTAGGGGTATAAGATATGAGACTTTTTGCCGGTCAAAACTTTGGACAAGTAGTAGCATTGTGCCTTGTGGATGCTGCAGGTGTGGCTGTTCCGGTGACCAACAACAGGGCAGCAGGTATAGAGGGAGCTGCAAGAGCTGCTTTAATTGCCGTCAAAGGCGTAGCGTACAGTGATAATGACAATATCGCCGTTCGCGAGTTGCCCCTTGCTATAGCAGCTATACTGGCACCTATTGCGGACAATAGCAGCGAGTTTTTTCAAAGCATATTACTTAATTATAGCTTACAAGAGGTTGAGAATCGTATTCAGCTTGCAGCCGATAATGCGGATGCCAATGCAGTCATCGCTGCTCTGGGTGCGATTGGGAATGATAATGCCGGTTATGCAGCTTTAGTAGGTGCCCGTGTTGCACCTGAAGCTACACAGACTGATGTCTTGGTCAATCAGAAGATTGCAGCGGCCTTGGTGCCTGTAGAAGCGCAATTAAACTTGGATGCCAATGCAGTCATCGCTGCTCTAGGCGTGATTGGGAATGATAATGCCGGTTATGCAGCTTTAGTAGGTGCCCGTGTTGCACCTGAAGTTACACAGACTGATGTCTTAGTCAATCAGAAGATTGCAGCAGCCTTGGTGCCTGTAGAAGCGCAATTAGATGCGGATGCCGATGTGGTCATCGCTGCTCTAGGCGTGATTGGGAATGATAATGCCGGTTATGCGGCTTTAGACGGTGCCCGTGTTGCACCTGAAGCGACGCGTACCGATGTCTTAGTCAATCAGAAGATTGCAGCAGCCTTGGTGCCTGTAGAAGCAGGTATTGTTATTGTGAACGATGCTCCATCCTTGAACGATCCTATGAAGCTTGGGTCACTTATTGGAGAGCTAAATGCTATTCAAGCAGCCAAGGCTAATGATAACACTTTGGGTGGAAGGCTTGGCACGCAGGAAGCTCGGGATAATCTCGATGCAGGGGTCAGTGCAAAGATGCCAACTAAGGCCATGTTGCATGACTTTGTAAACAATCCAGCAGTCACTGTTGCTGAAAAATCAAAAGTGGACCCG
Source organism: Legionella genomosp. 1 (assembly GCA_945878715.1). Taxonomy (GTDB): domain Bacteria; phylum Pseudomonadota; class Gammaproteobacteria; order UBA6186; family Azoamicaceae; genus CADEGZ01. The sequence goes on from CAMCTX010000032.1 coordinate 8,523, forward strand.
AATATTCGAGTGGATGCAAAAAAGAAGAAGTATCTCTAGGATTAGTGTTTTTTTCTTAGTGTCGGTAGTGTGTCTGTAATAGGAGTTTTTTAAGTGATGAAAAGACAAGTTGTTTTTGGTGCCCTTTCTTTATTGGTTCCATTCCTTGTTCAGGCAGATATTGTGCCTCAAATAGGGGCTGATATTCAGTATCGTTATATGTCAGCAAAAAAGGGATTTGGTGATAATCTTGTTAAAGAGCAGTATCCTCAGGGTAGCGTGTATGGTGGTTTGAAGTTAAATGATTGGTTTGGCCTTGAATTGGGCTACCAGACTTCGACTCAAGTTACGCGTAAACAAACGCTGAGTGGTTCTGCAGCCAATGCTTATTCTACTATCCTAGACCTTGAACCGGATTCATGGTCTTTTAATACACGTTCGTCAATTCAAGGTGTTTATGGTAGTTTAGTGGGATTCCTTCCAATTTCAGAAGAGTATCGATTAACGCTATTAGCTTCTGCAGGTTTTGCGAGGCTAAAGGCTAAAACAACTTCAAGGCTCACAGATGTTGGGACTGGTCAAGATCTTGGAAACATTGCTTTTTCATCCACGAAGTGGATTCCCAAAGTGAATGTAGGTATTCAGCATATGATACAAGATGATATCGGTGTTAGAGCCTTAGTAGGTTGGGAGCAAACGTCTAAGTTTAGTCATATGCCGGCAACGCTCACTAGTGGAAATGCGAATAACTATCGCTTGAGTCTAAAAGACAGCACGACCCTAGGTCTTGGAATGTTCTACAACTTCTAAGTCTTGAATATTGCCTTAGCTCATCGCTGTTAATCTAAATAACGATGAGCTGAAGGCCTTAAATCCTTCAAATCCCTTCTCTCCTATGGCGCATTATCTAGCCTTAGTCTAACCTTTAAAGTGGTTTCTTGATGCTAGAGGACGTCTTCTATGAAACAGCTTTTGGCTATTCCCTTGGTGTGTGGTATTGCGCTCTCAGGTATCGCTTTTTCAGCCAATGCCTTTGATACCAGCGATTTCCTCGTTCATCTGGGTGGGGATGCACAATGGCGCTCTGTACCCTTGCAAAAAAACTTTGGGGATAATCTAGTTAAAAAGGACTATCTACAAACAGGGGCCTATGCAGGCATGCGTTTTTTTGACGATAGCCTTGGTTTTGAATGTGGCTTTCAGCGTAGCAACTCCGTATCACGCCAGGTAGATGTATCGGATACTTCAAGCTATTTTTCTAATATATTGCCTACGGGTACTTATACTTCTTCTACCAAAGTGTGGATGCAGAATATTTACGGGGCTGTGGTAGGGCTACTACCCATCTCCGAGGTACATCGCATCAAGCTTATCGGCTCTGTGGGCGCAGGCAGAACCAGAATAAGAATCTCAGCCAATCTAACTACCACGGGTGCTGGCACAGTAGGTGCAGCGTGGCCGTTAGTGTTTAAAAGTATGAAATGGGTGCCCAAAGCCAATGTAGGTCTGCAATGGATGGTAAGCCAGCATTTGGGTCTTCGAGCCCTGGCAGGTTGGGAACAAACCGCTCAGTTCAATCGGATCAGGGCCAATAACGCAGATAAGACAGCGAATGCTCAGTACTTCGCAAGCTTTAAGAATGGTGCAAGCTGTGGCCTTGGGCTGTTCTATAGCTTCTAACACCTGCTCAAGCTATTTTGATTATGGTTAGCTCATTGTTTGAACCACAGGCGCAAATAGCTCGGAAATATCCTTTGTTTTCAAAGCTTGAGAGGTCCAAGCTAGCAGCTGTTTGGTATCTGCTTGATTAATCTGTTCACGGTATTTTAGGGGGAGCGCCCCAAACTTGCACTCTAGCAGATGAATTAAGATAGCCGACTCGCCACGCTGTACGCCAAGTTCTATGCCCTCTTCGATAAGCTGACTGGCGATTGACCTAGACGCTTGTTTTTCTTGTTCTACACCCTTTTGGAAGCCTTCTTCAATAAGTCTACTGGCGATTGACTTGGTGGCCTGTCTTTCCTGCTCTCTGCCTTGTTCCCGGCCTTCTTCAATAAGTCGATTAGCGATGGACATAACGTTCTCTCCTGTTTGAGGTGACAACCCTTCTTTGAGGGCATCCACAAAATCCTTGGTCTTGTTCGTTTCCCCGACTGCCAACAGATAGTTTATCAAGGTTATTTGATAAGGGGTAGATCCGGATTCCTGTTCTAAGCGGTTTAACATCTCAATAAAGGACTGCATAAACACCATAAAATCTCGGGCACGCGCATGTTTGAGTACAAAGGCCATAATGCCTGCCCACTTTTGTTCTCTGAGGGCTTCATCGCAGAGATCATGGCTATCAATCAGATGAAAGGGATCGAATAATCGTGCAATGAGATCGGCTGGGCCTTCAATGAGCGATTGGATATCGCGTGGTCCTGTATAAGGACCATGGCCATGATAAAAAACCATAGGAAGCACTAAGGGTAAAGTTTCTGATTGTGTTTTCTTCAGGTGTGCTGCCCAAATCGCAACAATGTATTGCCATAATCTAAAAGGCATGAGTCTATCGACCGAACTTTGGTGCTCACACAGTAAATATAAATAGCCTGGTTTTCCTGCGATATTCACTTGGTAGAGCATATCAGAATTCAATAGATTGAGGCTTTTGTCTACATAAGTGCCTGATTCGAGTGCTAGGCTATTTAAATCAACAACATCTCGTACAGAGTGCGGCAAGTAATGTTCAAAAAACTCTCGTGCAACTCTCAGATCGCCCATGGCACCTTTGAAAAGCTTATCGTGTGGTGATTGAACGATGCTCATGAATTTTTGCTAATCCTTTTTACTCAAAGGATCAGCATGAAGCACAAAGTACGCTGGGTCTATCCGATAAATATCCGGGATTCTAGAAAGGACTTGAAGTCACAATCTGTGACCTCAAATGGGGTCGTCACATCGTAGCTTAAAACACAAACTCCAACACCAAGCCATCCTCACGACCATTGGGCAGTTCGTAATAATTTTTACGATGGCCAATTACCGCAAACCCAAACCGTTGGTAGAGGGCATAAGCCCCTTCATTAGAAATACGTACTTCGAGCAAGACCGATTGGGCACCCAGTTTTTGGGCCTCTGCTAATAAATGCTGCAGCATGCGTGTACCCAAACCTTGGCGTTGCGTAGCAGGTTCTATGCAGAGATTTAAAATGTGGCCCTCTTCTGCTGCCACAGAAAGCAAACCATAACCCACAATAGGATCGGGTAAGGGATCTTCTGTGGGTGCAGCATTTGTTTCTGCATAAACCCAACAACTATAACCAACGCGTAAGCAATCCTGAAAAATCGTATAGGTCCAAGGGCATTCACAAAGCGCTTCTTCAATCGCGAGTACGCCTGGGAGATCTTCATAACGCATAGGACGTAATGTAATCATATGCTTAACAGCACGCTTAAGTGGATATCCCTCTCCCGCTGTGCGGGAGAGGGTGGCGCGAAGCGCCGGGTGAGGGTAAAGGGGCATCGAAGCGCAAAAGCTGTGTCTTTAAACTCAAAAGCGTATCAAAAGCTGAACGTTTAAGCCGAGGATCGGCTTCAAGTTCTTGAGGACTATAAGTGTATAGAAACTGGATTCCTGCCTGCGCGGTAATAACGGAATGCATGGTGGTGCCCAAAACTAAAACACTATACGGTGCATATTTTAGAATAGAGGATTCCCTGCTGTAGGGGCCGGTCTCAGTGCCGGCCCTGGCGCGCATCATCCAAGCCACACAATAATCATCTTTACCAAGATCCAGTACCTTCAGCATGCCATCAAAAATGGCACGTTGCGAAGCGCTTAAATGTTGTGGATCATTTTCTAAGACGATTAAACAAGCAGCACATACCACCGGTCGATGGCTTTGTAACCCTTGCCTGTCTTTTTTTAAATAATAATCGATACCGGTATGGTGTAGGCCTTGGTAAAGCGATCGATAATCGGTTATCGCAGAACCATTAGCGCTTTGCATAATAGTGTTTAAGCCAAAGCACGGGGCCGGAGAGCGCATATGCAAAGAAGATGGTCGATAAGATCACGGGGGGATCCCAAGCAATCACACTAAAGCCTAAGACCATGCCTAAGAGTGCAAAGAAGGGGACATGTTCTTTAAAATTAATTTCTTTAAAGCTGTGGTAGCGCACATTGCTTACCATTAAAAGCCCAAGGCTAATCAGTACAAAGGCCATAAAAAAGCCCGTATGCTTGGCTGGGATATGAAACTCTGTACCAATCCACACCATGCCTGCGACAACGGCTGCCGCAGCAGGACAGGGTAGGCCTAAAAAATAACGTTTATCGCTAAAGCCCAGTTGTGTATTAAAGCGGGCCAGGCGCAGTGCTGTGGCGGCCGCATAAATAAAAGCGGCTAACCAGCCTAGTTTACCCATGGTCGAGAGTATCCAATGAAAACCAAGCAAGGCAGGGGCTACACCAAAAGAAACCATATCCGATAAGCTGTCGTATTCAGCCCCAAAAGCACTCTGGGTGCCGGTGAGGCGGGCAACGCGGCCATCTAGGGTGTCCAGCACCATGGCTACAAATAAGGCAATGGCGGCGGCCTCGAAGTGTCCTTTGGTGCCAGCTACAATGGCATAAAACCCTGCAAAGAGCGCTGCCGTTGTTAGCAAATTGGGCAGTAAATAAATACCGCGACGACGCAAAGGTTCTACATTATCCTTGTTAGGACGATGAGGACCGGTGGTACCTATGTTCCGCAGTTTCATCACACGACTCCTTATCTTATTCGATGGCTACCCAAGCGTTTAAAGCCCTCTCCCGCTCTGCGGGAGAGGGTGGCGCGAAGCGCCGGGTGAGGGTTGCCTATCCTATGCGCGCAATTCGGGCGCCCAGTTGCATCAATTTTTCTTCAATACACTCATAGCCGCGATCGATATGGTAAATACGATCCACAATCGTTTCGCCTTGGGCAATCAGGGCTGCGAGCACTAAGCTGGCCGAAGCGCGTAGGTCGGTGGCCATCACAGGTGCTGCCATTAAGGTGGGTACCCCTCTGCAGATCGCAGTACCGTTGGAGATGGTAATATCCGCACCCATGCGACACAGTTCCTGTACATGCATAAAGCGATTTTCAAATACGGTTTCAGTAATCACACCGGTGCCGTAGGCAACTGCATTTAAAGCGGTAAATTGGGCTTGCATATCGGTGGGAAAGCCTGGAAAGGGCGCGGTTTTAATATCAACGGCCTTGGGTTGACGGCCCTGCATATCCAGAGAAATCCAATCAACGCCGCGTTCAATATGTGCGCCCGCTTCTTCTAATTTTTGTAGCACCGCTTCTAATAAAGCCGGAT
>CAMCTX010000033.1 GCA_945878715.1 Legionella genomosp. 1
GATTGTCCGAGATAATATCTTCTGGGTTTAAATGAAGCTTTTTCCATATAAACGCTCGGTTGTTTAAAACGAGATTTTCAAATTGTAATCCCATAATGCTAGTCCAGCCTGGAAGTGTTGCGAGTGATCGATTTACAAAATGATCATTCTCAATTCTTTCTCTGTTTTTCTCTATGTATTTTAGGTAAAAACGAATGTAATTATCACTTAAACGATAACGACTTAAGTTTGAGATTATGCCGTTTTTAATATTCCATGTAAAATTTCTTTGTATAAATCCAGCTTTGATTAGCGCATCCAAATATTCTGAAACCAAGCCGCTTTTTGAGAATTGTAATTTTTCACAGATTTCATTAAAATCCAGCTGTCCGGCAATGAGAAACTCTATAATTTTTTTATAGATAACCGATCGCTTAGAAAAAAGATCGGAAAATATTTCGTTAAATTCATTAAAAAGAATCCCGCTCTTTTTAAAGCACAAACGTTTAATATTTTCTTCGGCCCCAAGAATTTTTTGCATTTCCTCAAGATATCGAGGCACTCCACCTGTAACTGATAAGATCTTAAATCTTTCATAAGGTTCAGAACGAAAACCCAGTAGATTTAAGAATTCATTACATTCTGCGATAGAAAGTTCTTTCAGATGAATAGAAAGGGAGATGCGCCCCATGAAGCCCTTACTATTTAATATGTTTTTTTCGATCCAAGCAGAGACGGACCCACAAAGAATCAATATTAAACGGGGGTTTTGACTAAAATGGATATCCCATGCTGTTTTAAGCTTACCTAAAAAATCAGGATCCAAGGCCCCCATCCAAGAAATCTCATCGAAAAGGACAATCGCTTTGGTTTGAGAAAGTTGTTTGGCTAGAAAAGAAAATAAATCACCCCAATCCGTTGCCTTCAAAGGAGGGGTTGAAAATTGCTCGGTTAATTGTCTTGAGAACTCCTCTCGTTGGGATTGTTCAGTAGTTTTTTCGGTGATAGGTATTCCAGAGAATAGATACAAATTATGATTAATCCCGAATTCTCTTACTAAACGACTTTTGCCTATTCTTCGTCTTCCATTAATGACCACAAGGCTTGAACTTTTTTTGTTCAATAACAGTGTTAATTCTTTTAGTTCCTCCTTTCGACCCACAAAAGGCGCTCGAAGCACGACTGGCTTTTCCTTCTTTATCATGGCTTCCCCTAAACAATCCAAAGCTTAGGTCTATTTTAACTCAACTTCACAAAATCGCCAAATGTCATTTTTGTGAAGCAAAAGTCTTTTTAAAAATACTTCACAAAATCGCCAAATGTCATTTTTGTGAGTTTTTCAGCGGTCTATGGCTGGATATAATATCAGCAGGCCTTACTTCCGTCTTGAAGGCTCACGCTGAAAACCGGCTCGCCCTTTGGGGATATTGGAAGGCCGTCCCCGCTTGCTGGCAACGGCCGGTTTTCGGCGATCGGCATAGGGATTTTTGCTGCTTTTGAATTGAATGCGCACAGGTGTGCCTTCCAGGTTTAATTCTTTCCTAAAAGTGTTCATCAGATAACGCATGTAGGTCTCGGGTACGGATTCCGTTTGATTGCCGTGGATCACAATAATGGGCGGTAAATGCCCACCCGTATGGGCATAGCGTAATTTAATGCGATGATTCTTCACAATGGGCGGTGCATGCAAAGCCACCGCTTTTTCTAAAATACGGGTTAATTTACCCGTGGATAATTTACGGGTGGCGGCATCATAAGCCCCATTCACCGATTCAAATAAACGCTTGACACCTGTGCCATGGAGTGCAGAAATAGTATGTAATTTTGCAAAATTGGCAAACATTAAACGATATTCAAAACTTTTAAGTAAGGCCTGACGCTCTGAATCGCTTAACCCATCCCATTTATTCATGGCAATCACCAGCGAGCGCCCTGCCTCTAAGACAAAGCCCAGCAAACTCATATCCTGATCGGTAATACCTTGTTTAGCATCAATCAGAAAAATAACCACATGACAATCTTCAATGGCTTGTAAGGTTTTTACCACAGAAAATTTTTCTACGCTTTCTTCAATTTTTGCACGCCTTCGCACACCGGCGGTATCAATAATCGTATATTCCACACCCTCGTGTTTCATAGGTAAATAAATACTATCGCGGGTCGTCCCGGGGAGATCAAAAACCAACACCCTTTTTTCGCCTAATAGACGATTAACTAAGGTAGATTTACCTACATTGGGTCTGCCCACAATCGCAATTTTAATGCCTGCAGCACTGGAGTCTTCAGAGACTTTTTTATCTTCGGGCAAGCGTGCATAGATTTCTTCTAACAAGCTATTCATACCGCGACCATGGGCTGCTGCAATCCCATGGGGGCCCCCCATACCAAGGGCATAGAACTCGGCCAAGGCGACTTGAATCTCGAGGCCATCAATTTTATTCACGACCAATAGAAGTGGTTTGCCCGAGGCGCGTAATTGCTGGGCCAGCACTTGATCGGAACTGGTAATGCCGGATCGCGCATCCACAATCCAAAGCAACAGATCGGCTTCCTGCACCGCACGCCAGGATTGCGCCTCTACTAAGGAATCGATGCCGTCTTTCTCACTCTGTACCCCACCGGTATCGATCACGATAAAGGGTCTATCGCCTAAGCGACATTCGCCATATTGACGATCGCGGGTAACACCGGGTAAATCGATGACCAAGGCAGCACGCGATTTGGTTAAAACATTAAATAAGGTGGATTTCCCTACATTGGGACGACCCACTATTGCAACAACCGCTAGCATGAATGTATTCTCAACTTTTTATTGTTTTATAGATGCTTTATTCTCTTGGTGAAAAAAAGCTTCAGGTAATGCAACGACTTTTCCACTTAAACCCAAGATATAGATGATGCCCTCTTTTAACATCAGGGGTGCTTCGATACCTTTACTGTCAATCGATTGACGCCCCACATAATGACCGCTCTCTAAATCGATCCAATGAACCAGGCCTTCATCATCACCCACTAAAACCATCGTGCCTACACATAAGGGTTTTGTTAAACGCCGCCCTACCAGCCCAAGCATTTTCCAACGTTGTTTACCGGTAATCGCATCGAAGGCGTAAAGGGTTCCCCGATGATCAGGTACCACCAATGTGCGATCTTCGACCGCTAAGCCCGCATAGGAAGAGAGACTTTGCTCCCACAGTAACTCACCCGTATTGGCTTTGAGCGCAGCGACATTGCCTTGATAACCGACGGCATAGACCAGATTACCTTGCAACAAGGGATCGGCACTGAGATCGATCATACGTTGTGTTTCTGAACGCCCCTTCGAAGCAGCAATCTCTTTTTGCCAAAGCACAACACCGGTTACTTGATCAATAGCAACCAGTTGACCTGTGGAAAGACCCACTAAAATGGCATCGTGGTAAAGCACCGGTGAACTACTACGTCTTAATATGAGCGAAGGCGTGCTTGCAGCATAGGACCATTTTCGCTGTCCATCGGCCGGATCTAAAGCCACGACCGTATCGGCCAGCGTATGCACAAATAAAGCCTTACTATTACCCCGGATCCCCGCAAAAACAGGACTGCCCACAGAAGCCCGCCACATGAAAGCACCATCGGATAGCTTATAACTTAAAACACTACCCTCTTCCGTACCCAACAACACGCAATCTTCTACAATAGAAGGCCCCGCACTGAATGGCTCTCGATGCTTCACAGACCAACGCTTCTTGCCAGTTATCCGATCGAGCGCAATAATTGTACCCTGATAGTCGGCAAGCACTACCGTTGATGCTGCCAATGCCAAACGCAAAGGCACATCATTTTTACCAACCCCTGCCCCATAATGTGCAGACCAAATCTTTTTCGAAGCCCCTTGATCCTTTGCAATGGCCGGCAAAGCTACTTTGGCAATAGCCTCTGACTGATGCTCGATGGTATTACAGGCCATTAAACTCGCGCTTAATAGCACAACGACGATAAGTCGTAGTCTAAGCAAATACACTAGGAGGACTCCTTCTTATTTTCCGCAAACCCGATTTCGATTTGTTTTAATTGCAAACGTCCTGTTAACGGCGTGCCCATGGGTACAACCTGCATCGCTTTGGCGTAAGCCTCTCGTGCCTTATCCCGCTCTTGTGTTAAAACGTAAATATCGCCTTTGAGTTCTTCTACCAAGGGCAGATAAGCCGCAGGCTTCACTTGATCCAAGAGCGCCAAGGCTTCTGTGTAATTTTTTTGCTCGCTTAAAATATCTACCATACGCAGTCTTGCAATCTCGGCAAAAGAACCTTTAGGGGAATGGGATAACACAAAATGCAAATGTTCTAAAGCCTTATCCCATTCTTCATGCGTTACCGCTAACTTTGCAGCCATTAAAGCCGCCAGCGGCGCATAAACCGTTCTCTTATAGCGATGCATGAGGGTATCTATCTGCGTGGATGCCTCTAGTTCCTGATTGGCTTGTATAGCGATGAGCAGCCTATCGTAGATAAAAGAAGCCGTACGTGCTTGATTACGCGCGTGCAAATGTTTGTATTGTAAAAAAGCCAGACTTGCCAACACAATCAGGAATAAGAGCACTAAGCGTTGAACGATAGGTGCACGACGGTAACGTTGCCAACCCTGTTGTAGTCCAAGTCCACTACCCTTATTGATATCCATACGATACCGCGTGCTAATACTACTCATGATACCCTGCTTACTCATATTTTAGTTCCCTAAATAGTCACTTAAAAAGGTTGCCAATGTCTGGAAAGGCACCGACATCTGATCGCGCGTCTCACGCAAAAACTTCACACTACAGCTATCCATTTGCTGTTCCGTTTCACCTAAAATCAAGGCTATCCTTGCACCACTCTGATCAGCTTTTTTAAATTGCTGCTTGAAGGTTCCAGGACCATTATCCACCAAGATCCGCAATCCCCCAGCATCCCGCAAACGCTCGGCTAAAGCAAGCGCGTTTTGTATGAAGGCGGGACTATGAACAATATAGCAATCGACAGGTGACACAGCCGGTATAGCCTCCACAACCGCTTGCTGCAACAATAATATGCGTTCCATACCCAGCGAGAACCCAACCGCTGTCGTAGCAGGCCCGCCCAGTTGTTCGACCAGACCATCATAACGTCCACCACCACCCACTGCACTTTGGGCACCTAGCTGATCGGTCTTCCACTCATAAACCGTGCGATTATAATAATCTAAACCCCGTACTAAACGAGCATTGACAGTATAGGGAACACCTAGATCGGATAATCCTGCGAGAAACGATTCAAAATGCTTGGCAGAGTTGGCATCTAAATAATCGAGTCCCTTGGGTGCATCGCTAATGAGTGCTGCCATCGCAGGATTTTTACTATCTAAAATTCTGAGGGGATTATCTTGCAAACGTCGTAAGCTATCAGCATCTAAGTCTTGTTGATGCTGCGTAAAATACTGCTGTAAGCGATCACGATAAGCCTGCCTGGCCTCGAAAGATCCCAGGCTATTCACTTCCAGTGATAATGCGGTATCTATCCCAAGTGCGCGCCACAAACGCTGCGTCATAAGAATATGTTCAAGCTCAATCATAGGACCTTCTAGCCCAAAAGTCTCAACCCCTATTTGGTGAAACTGACGATACCGCCCTTTTTGAGGACGCTCATAACGAAACATCGGCCCCATATACCATAAACGTTGGATTTGGTGATAGAACAAACCATGTTCTAAACCTGCACGCACACAACTGGCGGTCCCTTCTGGACGCAAACTAATACTTTCACCATCAGCCGTTTCTAAACTAAACATTTCTTTTTCGATAATATCGGTTAGATCGCCAATGGAACGCTGAAAAAGCTTGGTGGATTCCAAAAGTGGCAAGCGAATTTCCTGATAACCATAGCGATGGATAATAGAACGCCACAGCGCTTCCAGCGTAGCCCATGCATGGGCCTGTGCAGGTAAAATATCAGGCATACCCCGCAAAGCTTGCAAACGTGTAGTCATACCCATACCTCATTCAAAGACAACATCATTGCGCTTTAACCTCTGTTCGTTCCGAACGCAAATAATCGGCGTATTCTTGGGAATGCTCAAATAAATCTTTTAGACGAAGCGCTTGACTGGCCACAGCGTTGTCATCGTGAGAGGCTTTAGCAATATTGATTCCCACACTTAAGGATCGCGCACTGGGTAGGGCTACCTTCTGATAACGTTGCCAATAATGCTTGGCATCCTGTAGCTGACCGTCTTGCAAAGACAAATTGGCTAATTCAATGAGCGCCGTCGCCGCACTCGGATCGCGTATAGTGGCTGTTCTTAGATAATCGATGGCTTTTGCCTTATGTTGTGCACGAATGGCGCAGAGCCCTGCATTTTCATAAATTTCAGAGGTCCTGGGATAATCCTTATCCGCTAAAGCCTTATGAAAAGCTTCGTCAGCCTCTGGAAAACGCGATCCCCGACACAAAAAAGCCCCATAATTATTGTAAGAAGCCCCCTGATTTTTGGATAATCGAATCGCTTTTTTATGCGCTTTTTCTGCATCTTTATAATCGCCCGTCATTTCTAAAAAATAGGCCATACCCGATCGGGCTTCAGGTAAGGAAGGTGCCAATCGAATGGCGTGGGTCAATTTGCTTTTAGCCCTTGCGATTTGTCCTTGCCCTAGATAGCCTAAGCCTAATTCTACATTGGCCAAAGCAGCCTTTTGATAATCCGGACTTGGCTTATCGAAAGCCCCTTGGGCCACAGCCTCATGACGCGGGGTTGAGGATGCATGATTGGTGCTTGCACAACCCGTCAACCCTAAGGTGCATAATCCGACTAAAAATCCTCTGCGTACTGCGCGATAATACTGCATAACAAATCTCCTTTTAGGCCAGAGCCTGCACGACGATGGGAATGGCTTGTTTCGAACATTTCTCTAAAAAACGCTGCTGACGATGGGTGCGATCTTGTACGCGGCCCATCAACTGACCACAGGCTGCATCAATATCATCACCCCGTGTTTTTCTGACTGTCGTAATCCATCCCGCTTTATGTAAAATATGTTTAAAGTGATCAATCGCTTCGGGGGTTGATCGCACATAATCGGATCCCACAAAGGGATTAAAAGGAATCAAGTTTATTTTAGCCGGAACACCTTGCAAAACCTGCGCCAGCGCTTTGGCCTGCAGAGGGCTATCATTCACGCCCTTTAACATCACATATTCCATGGTAATGTGTCTGCCCACACGCCCTTTCACATAACGACGACAAGCATCCATTAAAGTCGCAATGGGATATTTTTTATTCAGCGGCACCAAGGTATTACGCAGTGCATCGTCGGGTGCATGCAAAGATACAGCTAAGGATACATCGGCTACGCTACTTAAACGATCCATTTCAGGCACCACACCCGCGGTGCTTAAAGTTACGCGTCGTCTGGGTAATGCATAGGCTCGTTCATCCCGCATCAGCGAAAGAGCCTGCACGACCGTATCAAAATTAAGCAAAGGCTCACCCATTCCCATCATCACCACATTACTAATCACCCAGGGGCTTTCAAGCCCTTTGGCCTCTGCCAGCTCTTTTAAGCGCTGCCTGGCTAACCATAATTGTCCGATAATTTCAAAAAGCTTTAAATTACGACTAAAGCCCTGTGCCCCTGTGGAACAAAAAGAGCAATTGAGTATACAGCCCACCTGCGAAGAAATACACAGGGTCCCACGCGTGCGCTCGGGGATAAAGACTGTTTCAATATGGTTGTTATCGGCTAATTTCATCAGCCATTTCACAGTACCATCCGTTGATTGCTTTTCAATGGCAATCTCGGGCGCTTGGACCACACAAGACGCTGCCAGGTGTTCTCTAAAGCCTTTGCTAACATCCGTCATCTGATGAAAATCGACCACGCCACGCTGATGGATCCATTTTAAAAGCTGATCAGCCCTAAAGGATCGCTCCCCCAAGCCCTCGCAATAGCGACCTAAACCCGCCCTATCGAGATCTAAGAGATTGGTAAGTACTGATGAAGTCTCTATGTTATTCATGCCCTTCCAGCAAAAATCTCGTGTGTGGCAAAGAAAAAGGCTATCTCTTCTGCCGCCGTTTCAGGCGCATCCGAACCATGGACTGCATTTTCATCGATGCTCGCAGCAAAATCGGCACGAATAGTGCCCGCTGCTGCCTCTTTAGGATTGGTTGCACCCATAATGTCACGGTTTTTACGAATCGCTTGCTCACCTTCTAGAACCTGAATCAACACAGGCCCCGAACTAATAAATCGTACTAAATCTTTGAAAAAAGGACGTTCACGGTGCACCGCATAAAAGGCTTCTGCCACAGTAGGACTAAGATGCATCATCTTGGTGGCAATAATGCGCAAACCCGCCTTTTCAAAGCGTGCATTGATTTCGCCGATCTTATTTTTAGAAACTGCATCCGGTTTAATCATGGACAGTGTGCGCTCAAGCATTAAGTTACCCCTCTGACATAATAAAGTTGTAGATTAGGTCCATATTCTACCTTAAGTGCAGATTAAAGTGGTAGCTGCGATTTCCCAGGTTCATCTGTTATGATGCCCGGCGATTATTCCCTGTGAATAATCACTATGATGAGATGCCGCTTTATGATAATACCTAGAATATGATAATAACGAGACATAAGGAGAAATAAGATGAGACGATTGATGCACACACTAAGTGAGAGGAATCAACCCCCAGTAGTCCCTGCAGCTTTGATGGAAGACGATGCCCGCGAATCACTAGAACGAGAGAATCATGCCCTACGCGCACAACTTCAGGCTTCCACAACAAGATTGCAAAGCGTAGAAACAGAAAAAACATTGCTCAGCACAGACAATGGGCGGCTTCGTCATGAACTGCAAACAGCTTCTAAAACAATTGAAGATTCAAAAAGACTTCTGGAAACATTAGAAGAAGACTATAAAAAATTTGTAAGCACTGTGCTTGATCAAATCAATAGTCCCATTCATGTAATTGATGGTAGTACCGCTTTCCTTAGCCGCGATTTATCGACTTTAAGAGAAGCCCTAGAACATGCAAGCCTGCAAAGCACAAGTCCGAATGCTCTACCAAATCTTAATGCTTTTTCAGAAACCATTGCCCAGATGAAAGAGCATCTCAACAGACTTCAAGAGTCCACTCAACAACAAACCGAGGCCACCCGTGACATGCTTATAGCATTCAGTCGAAAAACATCGAGCAATATGGACACTGATTCTAGCTCAACACCACACACATCGCCTACAGAACATGCACACATGACGCCTCCAAGCACCCCACCACTACCAAGAAAACTTAGGATTTTGGCAGTAGATGATCAAGAATCTATTCTAAAAATAACCAGGAAACAATTAGCAAATACGCATACATTAGAAACAGCTATCAATGGTGAAGCAGCTGTTGCAGAATGGCAAAAGGCTCTCGATAGTCATACGCCTTTCGACGTCATTATTATGGATGTCTGTATGCCCGGGATGGGTGGGTTAAAAGCCACAGAAACCATACGTCAACGTGAATTGGAACAAGGTATTCAGCCTGTATTGATTATTGGTTTATCAGGTAATACACAAGCGCAAGACATAGCAACTGGGCTTGCAAGCGGTATGAATATTTACCTTACTAAACCTTGTAATCGTGAAACATTACTGAAAGCTATTGCCAACAAGCCCCTATCCAACACCGAAACGACTTCCAATTCCTCGCCTGAGATGATAGGGCATGCTAATCTTAGCACGGCAGATGGATTTAGCATTCAGCAGCACGACCGACGCGATACACACCCTTAGTATTAGTTTTTCCGACTATAATAGTGGTATACCAATCCTAAGGACATGGGCTACACTCAACAGGATGAAAGTATCAAACACTGCCAACCAATCGACACTTCTCGTTCAGGATAAATCCTATGTGTTTTATGATCTCAACAAGCTTCCTTATCAAGCTAACATTCAATGCTTGCCCTATTGCTTAAAAATATTACTTGAAAACCTTTGTCGTTATGAAGATGGTTCTTCGGTTACCCGTGCTGATATCGAAGCGCTGGCCCAATGGTCCCCCCAAAAAGCCTCTGAAAAAGAAATAGCCTTTAGCCCTGCCCGTGTACTGCTACAAGATTTCACCGGTGTCCCTGCCATTGTCGATCTAGCCACCATGCGCCATGCCATGCAGCAATTGGGCGGCGATCCCGCTAAAATTAATCCTCTGTCCGCAGTTGAGCTCGTGATCGATCACTCCGTGATGGTAGATTATTATGGCGATAAGGATGCTTTTGCAAAAAATGTTGCCATGGAATTTCAACGCAATGAAGAGCGCTATGCTTTTTTACGCTGGGGTCAAAAAGCCTTCAAAAATTTTCGCGTCGTACCACCCGGCACAGGCATTGTGCATCAAGTTAACCTGGAATATTTAGGACGTGTTGTCTGTACCAAGCCCTTGGAAGGCACCGATAGCCTTATCGCCTATCCAGATACGCTGGTAGGGACCGATTCGCACACCACCATGATTAATGGCTTAGGTGTTCTCGGATGGGGTGTGGGTGGTATCGAGGCTGAAGCCGCCATGCTGGGACAACCGATTACGCTCCTTGTTCCTAAAGTTCTAGGCTTTCAATTAACCGGACAATTACCTGAAGGGGCTACTGCAACCGATTTAGTACTACGCGTGACCGAAATGCTACGCAAGAAAAATGTGGTGGGCCAATTTGTGGAGTTTTATGGTGAAGGTTTAAAACATTTGCCCATCGCCGATCGCGCCACCCTTGCCAATATGGCCCCTGAATATGGCGCGACCTGTGGATTATTTCCGATTGATGCAGAAACCCTCGCGTACTTACGCCTTTCAGGACGCGATGAGGCACAGGTACAATTAATAGAAGCCTATGCCAAAGCCCAAGGCTTTTTTCATGATGCCACATCCTCTGAAGCCCTCTACAACGATACTTTAAGTTTAGATCTCAGCACCGTTGAACCTTGCATTGCAGGACCCAGGCGCCCTCAGGATCGGATCCCACTACGCAATACCAAAGCTTCTTTTCAAAAACTTTTAGACGAACAGATCGCTGCAACAGGACCGACACCTTCAGAAATAACCCATGGATCTGTGGTCATTGCAGCCATTACCAGTTGCACCAATACCTCGAATCCCCATGTCATGATTGCTGCGGGCTTATTAGCCAAAAAGGCCCTAGAAAAAGGCTTGATGACCAAACCTTGGGTAAAAACCAGTTTAGCACCCGGATCGCAAGTGGTAACCGATTATTTAAAAGAGGCTAACCTACTAGAGCCGCTTGAGAATCTAGGTTTTGATCTGGTGGGCTATGGTTGCACCACTTGTATTGGAAACTCAGGACCGCTGGCCCCAGACATCACACAAACCATTCGAGACAAGCAATTATCAGTGGCCGCTGTACTCTCTGGCAATCGTAATTTTGAAGGTCGTATACAACCCGACGTGCGCCTCGCTTATTTAGCCTCTCCACCCTTGGTAGTTGCCTATGCACTGGCGGGTACGATGAATATCGATTTTTACCAAGATCCCATTGGCTATGGACTGCAACAGCAAGCCGTTTACCTGCGCGATATTTGGCCGAGTAACCATGAAATTCATACGGCCGTTCAAGCATCCGTCAAGAGCGCCATGTTTAAAACCCGTTATCAATCGGTTTTTCAGGGGGATGAACATTGGGAACGCTTAAACATTCCAGACAGCGAGCAATTCGATTGGAAAGAAGATTCTACCTATGTTCGAAGACCTCCTTATTTTGAAGGGATGCCCCTAAAGCCTGTCACTGCTTTAGCCCCTATTCAGCAGGCACGCGTCTTAGTACTCTTAGGCGATTCAGTTACTACGGATCATATTTCACCCGCCGGTAGTATCGCCCCTCATAGTCCTGCAGCACAGTATTTAGAACAACATGGTGTAGCCGCTAAAGATTTTAATTCCTACGGATCGCGACGGGGTAATCATGAAGTGATGATTCGTGGAACCTTTGGCAATCCACGCCTTAGAAATGATCTGCTGCCTAATACGGAAGGCAGTCAAACACTCCATTTACCCTCCTTAGAAGTCCTGTCTATTTACGATGCAGCGCTGCGTTACCAAAAAGATAAGACCACGCTTATTGTGATTGCAGGCAAAGATTATGGCTCTGGATCATCTAGAGATTGGGCCGCAAAAGGCCCGCGCTTGCTAGGTGTATCGGCCGTGATTGCCCAAAGTATTGAACGCATCCATCGCTCTAATCTGATTGGCATGGGCATTGTACCCCTCGAATTTCTACCCGAACAAACACCAGACACTTTAGGCTTAGACGGTCGTGAATATTATACGATTGATCTACAGGGCTTAAAACCCCAAGCCTTGTTATCGGTACAGGCGCGGGCGGAATCAGGCAACACAATAACCTTTCAGGCACGTGTGAGAATCGACACACCCAAAGAAATGGACTATATCCAACATGGCGGCATTTTACATTACGTCTTACGAAATTTACTGGCATCTTAAAAGACAAAGACCACCCTCAAAACGATTCCTTCTCCCGCTTCGCGGGAGAAGGTGGCCCGCAGGGCCGGATGAGGGTCACGAAGGGGTGAGAATCGAATGAAACATCGCATAGAACATGATAGCCTTGGAGAGGTTCAGATCCCCGCCTCGGCCTTTTATGGTGCACAAACACAACGTGCACTCGATAATTTTCAGATTAGTGGTTTAGTGATGCCACGCCCTTTTATCCAGGCTCTGGGTTTAATCAAAGCAGCCTGCGCTACCGTGAATCTTGCTTTAGGCCAGCTCGATCCAAAGATTGCAGCCGCTATTATTGAAGCAGCCGAAGGTGTGGCTGTTGGCAAGTACGATGCGCATTTTCCCATTGATGTTTTCCAAACGGGTTCTGGCACCAGCACCAACATGAATGCCAATGAAGTGATTGCACATGTAGCAAGTACAAGACTTGGAAGTCCTGTACACCCGAACGATCAGGTTAATCGCAGCCAAAGCTCTAACGATGTCATACCCACAGCCATCCATCTTAGCTGTAGTCTTGAAATACAATCTCGCTTAATACCCGCCTTAGAACATCTTTTTAAGGGCATTCAAGATAAAAGCCAATTATGCATGATGATTGTTAAAAC
>CAMCTX010000034.1 GCA_945878715.1 Legionella genomosp. 1
AGGTTTAGGCAGTGCTTCGAATATCAAAGTTGACTGACTATGGAATCGTGATGATGGCCTTTATGGCCGAGGATCCTGCACGCCTTTTCCAAGCCACCGATATTGCAACACATACCCATATTGCCCAACCAACCGTTTCGAAAATCCTGAGCAAATTAGCACAGCATAAACTGATCCATTCTTATAGAGGGATCCATGGCGGTTATAAATTAAGTCGATCGCCCACACAAATCAGTGTGGCGGCTTTGATTACAGCCTTGGAAGGACCGATTGCCCTGACAGAATGTAATATCAGCGAAGATAGCTGTAGCATCAAGCATCACTGCAAGCTCAGAACACCCTGGCAACGTATTAATCAGATGCTTTGTCAAAGCCTAGAATCCATCACCCTTTCAGATTTAGGCCAGACGGCCGTAGGTAATCCATAATGTCGAATACCACAACAACGACAGCGCTCGCTCCCTGGATTAATCAAAATTACCAAGCGGGTTTTAGTACCACCATTGAGAGTGATGCCCTGCCACCCGGTTTAAATGAGGACACCATTCGCCTTATTTCTGCTAAAAAATCGGAACCCCCTTTTATGTTGGCCTGGCGCCTTAAAGCCTATAAGCACTGGTTAGGACTCCAAGAACCGCATTGGGCACGCCTACACTATCCACCGATTGATTATCAAAAAATGATTTATTATTCTGCCCCCAAAGTAAAACCCCAGCTTAAAAGTTTGGATGAGGTGGATCCCATACTATTAGAGACATACAAGAAATTGGGTATTTCATTGAATGAACAAGAACGCTTGCATAATGTTGCCATTGATGCGGTGTTTGATAGCGTTTCGGTGGCTACAACCTTTAAAGAGACTCTTGCTAAACAGGGTATTATCTTTTGTGCATTCTCAGAAGCGGTACAACAACACCCCGAACTCATTGAACGCTACTTGGGAACGGTCGTGCCCTATACCGATAATTTCTTTGCCTGTCTCAATGCGGCCGTCTTTAGTGATGGATCCTTTTGTTATATTCCAAAGGGTGTGCGCTGTCCCATGGAATTGTCTACCTATTTTCGTATTAATGCAGCCTCTACAGGGCAATTTGAACGCACCCTGATTATCGCCGAAGAAGATAGCCAGGTTAGCTATTTAGAAGGCTGTACAGCGCCCATGCGCGATGAGAATCAACTCCATGCCGCGGTAGTCGAACTCATTGCCTTGGACCGTGCACGCATTAAATACTCAACGGTACAAAATTGGTATCCGGGTGATAAAGACGGCTTAGGCGGTATTTATAATTTTGTAACCAAACGGGGTCTTTGCCAAGGTGTTGCTTCTGAGATTTCTTGGACACAAGTAGAAACGGGATCGTCCATTACCTGGAAATACCCCAGCGTGATCTTAAAAGGTGACCATAGCGTAGGCGCCTTTTATTCGGTTGCCCTGAGTAATCATCATCAACAAGCCGACACCGGTACTAAAATGATCCATATCGGATCGCATACTCGCAGTACAATCTTATCTAAAGGTATTTCAGCCGGTTATGGACAAAACACCTACCGCGGCCTTGTACACGTGAAAGCAAAAGCCAAGGATGCACGAAACTATACACAATGCGATTCGCTCATGTTAGGCGATCACTGTGCAGCCCATACCATACCGTGTATTACGGTACAAAACCCAAGCGCCACCATAGAACATGAGGCCAGCACGGGGAAAATTAGTGATGAACAATTATTTTATTGTCAACAACGTGGCATCGCAAAAGAAGAAGCCCTTGCTATGATTGTGAATGGTTTTTGTAAGGCGGTTTTTAAAGAATTGCCTATGGAATTTGCCGTTGAGGCACAAAAATTATTAAATTTAAGCCTAGAAGGCAGTATTGGCTAAAAAAGAGGATGGTATGAACGCAAAACTATTAGACATTAAAAATCTACACGTAAGTGTACAAACAGAAAGCTTAAGCAGCCCTGTTTTGCGTGGCCTGAATCTTAGTGTTGGCCCCGGAGAAATCCATGCCATCATGGGCCCTAATGGTTCAGGTAAAAGTACGCTGGCACATCTTTTGGCTAGAAAACCTGGCTTTACTGTTACACAAGGATCGATACACTTTTTAGGCGAGGATCTACTCGGGCTATCGCCCGAAGCCTGTGCCTGCAAAGGACTCTTTTTAGGCTTTCAATATCCTGTCGCTATCCCAGGTCTTAGCAATGTGCAATTCTTAAAAGCTTCTCTCAATGCTTTAAGGGCTTCACAGGGCAAGCCTCCTATTGATGCCGTCGATTGTTTAAGCATTATTCGTGAAAAAATGGCTTTGCTCGAAATACCAGATACTTTTATAAGCCGATCCTTAAACGAGGGCTTCTCAGGGGGTGAGAAAAAACGTAATGAAATTTTGCAAATGTTGGTCTTGGAACCCACCTTGGTTATTCTGGATGAAATCGATTCGGGACTCGATATCGATGCTCTCAAAACCGTTTCAAAAGGGATCAATGCCCTTCGCGCACAAAACCGATCCATTATATTGATTACCCATTATCAGCGACTCCTAGAGACCGTTGAACCTGATTTCGTACACGTCTTATCCGGAGGAAAAATTGTACAATCCGGTGCTAAGGATCTTGCAAAAAACCTTGAAATAAGCGGTTATGTTGGGATTGAAGGAGCGTCCCGTGTTAGCTGAACCAACGCTTCTATCTAATCTTGAACGCTTGCTAGACGATTTACCAAGGGATCAACACGCCCTGCCCTACTATTTATTCTATAATGGTCGGCTTATCACACCGAAGCACCCACAAGAAGCGTTGGATTTTAGGATCGATGAAAGCAATCATCGTTTCATTGATATAGGCAAACAGTGCCAAGCCACCATCATAGAATGCCTTATCTCAGAAGATGATTCATCTTCTTTCATGGAATCTCAAACAACCATCAGGCTGGATTCTGGTGCAAAACTGAATCATTGCCTCCTTCAACAATCAACTTCAGAAAAAACCCTACGATCACAAACACATATTCACCAAAAAAATAGCAGCACTTACCATGGAACAACCCTCTTAATCGGTGGACTTTTGAATCAATGTTTTCTTAACCTTCATTTGGAAGAAGCGCATGCACAAGCCAAGATCTATGGCCTACAAATAGCCAAAGGCTTCGAAAAAATGGAACAAAAACTTTGTATGAATCATCAGAGCCCGCATGGCCAAACCCATGTCAAAACCCGTGGTGTGGCCGATGATCGCTCGACACTTTCCTTTCAGGGCACAATTATGGTTCAAAAAGAAGCTTTTAACAGCGATGCTGCTTTAGACAATAAAAACCTGTTGCTGTCTGATAAAGCCACCATTCATACCCAACCTCAACTCGATATTCATCATTCGGATGTTCGATGTACCCATGGTGCAACGGTTGGACATTTAGATTTGGAGGCGCTTTTTTATCTACAAAGCCGTGGTATCGCAGCACCAGAAGCCCAAGCGCTCCTGATTGATGCCTTTATTCATCCTATGCTAGAAGGGCTTTCTAAACCACTGGCCCTCTTTGTGCGAGGTTTGATCGATGGATCATAATATTCTCTCAGACTTTCCCATTTTAAAGCAGGCCGTGCATGGACACCCCTTAGTCTATTTAGACAATGCGGCCACCACACAAAAGCCAGAGCTGGTACTAGATGCCATGCAGCGCTACTATCGACGCACGAATGCAAGCACACACCGCGGCGTGCATTATTTAAGCGAACAAGCAACCCTAGCCTATGAAGAGGCTCGCATAAAGGTACAACATTTTATTCATGCCAAGCATGCCAAAGAATGTATTTTTGTTAAAAATGCGACCGAGGGTATTAATTTAGTGGCCAACGGTTTTGCGGAAAGTATGATACAACCCGGCGATCAGATTCTTATCTCCGCAATGGAACATCATTCAAATATTGTACCTTGGCAAATGCTCTGTCAGAAAAAACAAGCGCATTTACGCGTGATCCCTATAACGCATACAGGCGATCTGGTGCACGATTGGGCCTCTTATTTAAACCCCCATACCAAACTCTTGGCCATCACCCATGTGTCGAATGCCTTGGGAACACTCAATCCCTTACAAGGTATTATTGCCACAGCCCATCAACATGGAATACCCGTTTTGGTGGATGGTGCACAATCAGCACCGCATTTAGCCATTGATGTACAAGCTTTGGATTGTGATTTCTTTGTTTTCTCGGGCCATAAAGTCTATGGGCCTACAGGTATTGGTGTGCTCTATGGAAAAACAAAATATTTAGAAGCGCTACCGCCCTATCAAGGGGGTGGTAATATGATTTTGCAGGTGAGCTTTGAGCAAACGACTTACCAGGATATCCCCCATAAATTTGAAGCAGGTACCGCACCAGTTGCGGAGGCGATCGGTCTAGGCGCAGCGCTAGACTATGTACGAAATATTGGTTGGGCCCCTATTTTTCAACATGAAAAAGCGCTTTTAGACTATGCCACACTGCACTTAGAGCGCATACCCGGTTTGCGCATAATTGGAAAACCGGCCCATAAAATCGGGGTGCTATCCTTTATTATGGAAGGTATCCATCCGCACGATATCGGCAGCATTGTGGATCAAAAAGGTGTTGCCATACGCACAGGACACCATTGTGCTATGCCGCTGATGGATTTTTTTGAGGTGCCGGCTACAGCCAGGGCTTCTTTTGGGCTGTATAATACTTTTGAAGATATTGATAAACTCTGCCTGGCTCTACAAAAAGTTCGGCAATTATTTAAACTATCCTAATCGTTGGTGATGGCTATTATGGACCTACAAGATTTATACCAGGAATTGATTATCGATCATGGGACCAAACCCAGAAATTGTGTGGTACTTGAAAGCGCCAATAGCACAGCCCAAGGCTTTAATCCCCTCTGCGGCGATCGGGTTAAGGTTTTTTTGCGTATTGAAGATCATCAGATTCAAGAAGCTAGTTTTACCGGAAGTGGATGTGCGATTTGTATGGCCTCTGCCTCGCTGATGACCGAAACACTGCCTGGCCAATCGACCGAAAAGGTTCTTGCGCTGTGTCATCGCTTTCGATCGCTACTCACCGATCCTGTACCGTCTAGTGATGCACCCATAGGAAAGCTCAAAGCACTGCTAGGTGTTCGTGATTTTCCAAGCCGTGTGAAATGTGCAACCTTGGCTTGGCACACCCTTGAAGCTGCGATTGCACAGAAAGCGGATGTTGATAGTGTGAGTACGGAAACATGACCCTCACCACCCTCACCCGGCCACCTACGCGCTTCGCGCTTCGGTGTGCCACCCTCCCCCGCAAAGCGGGGTGAGGGGAACACTTTATAAATGTAACAACTTGAGAATAAATATATGACTGTGATTAATATTGATAATCCGCTGAGCCTCGAAGAAAAAGTGATCGAAATGTTAAAGACGATTTTCGACCCGGAAATACCCGTGAATATCTACGATCTAGGACTTATCTATCAGATTGTTGTGGATGAAGCAGCAGCCAGTGTTCACATTCAAATGACACTTACTTCACCTATGTGTCCTGTCGCCCAAACCTTTCCCCAAACAGTTCAAGATGAAATTCTAAAAGTAGCTGGGGTATCTAGTGTGGCCGTAGAACTTGTTTGGGATCCCCCCTGGACCAAAGATAGGCTTTCAGAAAGCACACAATTACAGTTGAATTTATTGTAAAAGGTTGAAAGTAACACTATGAATACTTGGATCGACATTGCAGAGGCCTCCGCCTTTACAGAACATGACCGCAAGGTCATTGATTATCAGGGACAATCGATTTTAGTTTTAAAACGCAATGATCAATACTATGCCATGGATAATCAATGTACCCACCAAAATTTCCCCCTCGAAGAAGGTATGCTAGAAGATGGAATTCTGACTTGTCCTTATCATGGTGCTGCTTTCTGTATTAAAACAGGGGCTGTAAAAGCAGCACCCGCCTTTGAAGATCTGCGAACCTACCCTACGCGTGTGGAAAAAGGTATGGTACAATTCCTCCTAAATTCAGATTAACTGACATTAAAGATGATAAGGCCCACGCCCCCTTTTAAAAAGGGGGCCGCCCGCAAGGGCGGGGGGATTTTCAGGAGTAGCCGTGCGCATTTCAAACACTTTGTACAGTACCCTTAAAGAATCGCCTAACGATGCTGAAATCATGAGCCATAAACTGATGATTCGTGCAGGTCTAATCCGAAAACTGGGTTCAGGACTCTACACCTGGCTACCCATGGGCTTAAGGGTGCTACGCAAAGTAGAAACCATTGTACGCGACGAAATGCAGAAAGTCGGGGCCCAAGAAATTTTAATGCCCGTGGTACAACCCGCCGAATTATGGAAAGAAACCGAACGTTGGGATGCCTATGGTCCTTTACTTTTAAAGATGCAAGACCGACAAAAGCGTTCTTTTTGCATAGGCCCTACCCACGAAGAAGTAGTTACCGACTTAATGCGACGCGAATTAAAAAGCTATAAGCAACTGCCTTGTATTCTTTATCAAATACAAGTGAAGTTTAGGGATGAGATTCGCCCCCGTTTTGGCGTGATGCGCGCACGCGAATTTATTATGAAAGATGCTTATTCTTTCGATTTAAGCAGGCAAGACTTAGAAAAAACCTATAATCGCATGTACCATGCCTATTGTGCGATTTTTGAACGCTTAGGCTTAAGATTTCGGGCTGTTCTTGCCGATACGGGTAATATTGGAGGCAGCGTCTCACACGAATTTCATGTGCTCGCAGACTCTGGCGAAGACTTACTCGCCTATAGCGATGGCAGCGATTATGCCGCCAATGTGGAATTGGCAACGCGCTTGATTCCCAAAGATCTAAGACCTATACCCAGCAAACCCTATACTTCTGGCCATGATGCCAAGGTAGAATCCATGAAATCGGTGGAAGATCAAACCACCCATTTTGGCATAACGCCCAAAGAAATGCTTAAAACAATCATTGTCAAAGGTAAAACCTCACAGCATCCTTTTGTGGCACTGTTAGTGCGGGGCGATCATGAGATAAATCCTTTAAAAGCCGAAAAGCATCCTTTGGTCGCTTCTCCCTTCACCATGGCCGAATTAGAAGATGTCCAAAATATCGCAAATTGTAACCCTGGTTTTGTAGGACCTATTAACTTAAAAATCCCCCAAATTGCCGATCATGATGTCGCGGGCATGCATGATTTTTGCACAGGTGCCAATGCCAATGGCTCTCATGCACACGGTGTGAATTGGGATAGAGACTGCCAGCTACCAGAGCTTATGGATTTACGCTCGGTACAGACAGGCGATCGCAGTCCCGATGGTGCAGGGTTTTTACACTTTATTCGTGGTATCGAAGTGGGTCATATCTTTCAATTAGGCCAAAAATACAGTGAAGCGATGAAAGCCAGTGTTTTAGATACGCAAGGTAAAGCACAATTTCTCAATATGGGTTGCTATGGTATTGGGGTATCCCGCATTGTGGGTGGGGCTGTCGAGCAAAATCATGATGCGCGCGGCATTGTATGGCCCGCAGCGCTGGCACCCTTTCAGGTTATTTTACTGCCCATTCAGTATTATCGTTCCGAGACCGTGCAAGCCGCTACAGACTCTCTGTACCAATCACTAACAGATGCGGGCATTGAAGTCTTATTAGACGATCGTGAAGAACGCTTAGGGGTAATGCTAGCAGATTCCGAATTGATAGGTATTCCCCACCAAATTATTATTGGCGATAAAAATTTGGCTGAAGGCTTTGTGGAATATAAAGCCAGAAGCGATGCCCTTAATGCCAGTAAACGCTTAACACAAGATCAGGTTGTTTTCTTTTTAAGCGGTCTTTTCTCAGGCTGAGTACAGCGTATATATAGAAGTACGTCTGAGAGTCTCCCGCACAAAGCAAGAAAGCGACACTGGGGGAAAATAGGTAACCAAAAAGTTGGTCGACCACCAAAAATACGCCACAACAAAGACATGCCATTGACAAGGGCTTTCATTTTACATCATACTCCACATCCGATTTGTTTATGTTGCGTATTTCTATGTTTAGTGTCTTCCATTATGTTTTCCATTTTATTTTTATAAGGATCTGCAACCATAGACAATTATTTTTTACAAGGCGAATTAGGACTAAGCAGCCCTGAGCTAGCTTTTATAGCGTCCTATGTGCCAGATCCCTATAGAAAAAATTTATCCAAGACTTACCACACAAAGCAATTTGAACAATATCTAAACTATATCGTTGAACTTAGACACAAAATAAAAGAACATAGTTTAAGTCTTTATTCTAAGTATTTTGAAAGCTACAGCTTTCATCCAAACCCTAGCCCTGATGCTCAAATACTGAAAAAAATTCACTATTCCTATCAACGATATGATTTAAGGCTATCCACAGAAGATTGGCTAAACACACTTTATGGTCTGGAAAATATGGCCTTAGAAAATGATGGCCTTTTTGTAAAATCAGGGATGTCGGCTTTTTTAACTATTTTTTTAACGTTGAAACGATATGATCCAAGCCTCATGAATGTTGCTTTGAGCTCCCATGGGTATTTTGAAACAGAAGCAATGTTAGCGCATCATACCCATCTCTTTCAGATCGAACATTATAGCGAATCCATGCAAAAAACGCCGGATATTGCAGTACTGGATAGCACGGCTGTTTTACCCCAACAACACCTATGGTCTCAAGCAAAAATTCTTATTATTGACACCACCCTTTGGGAATCTAACAACCAAACTATTAGCGATTTATTAGAAAAAGTTCATTTTAAAGGTATCATTTTACTGCTTAGAAGCCATATAAAATTAGATTGCTTTGGGCTTGAGGTGAATCGATTAGGTTCTATCGTCGTTGTGAAAACACAAGAAGCAGACTTTGAAATAAAAAAATTAAAAATAGCCTTACATGAAACAGCCTGCAATATTGGATGTAATTTTAATATCGATGATTTTTACCCTTGGTTGTTTAACAAAGAATTTCATAATTTATGTAAAATAAGAACAGAGCAAATAAAATTTTTTACACGAAAAATATATCATCAGATTCTCAGCGTTATCGATCAAGATAATTCTTCTTTTCAATTTAGCACCGGGCAACATGATCTATTTGTTGTATTAAAATTTAAAAGGAATAAAAAAACAAATCAACGATTGTTTCATTTTAGCAATCCTGTACAACGATATGCACGTTCTATTGCTTCGATGGCCAGAGCTTCCGGATTACCCATGATACACTCTGCCAGTTTTGGGCTATGTTGTACTTCTATTGATGGACACCTTAATAAAGAGGGTAATGCGGGATACTTGCGCTTGGCCCCCACGCCCAATATGAACCTTGAACAAGCTACGAAAATATCCGATTTTATAGTGGGGCTTTGTAAAAAATGATCTCCCTTTATAAAAAACTAAGCACTGCTGCAAAAAACTATACAGGACCCACTTTGGTCTACGATCTCAATTTCATTCGAACGCGTATGATTTTTCTTAGAGATCTCTGTGTTGAAAATAATATTACACCGCTTTTTACCGTAAAATCTTTCCCGTTCAAACCCGTGTTAGCACTGGCACATGAAATAATGCCAGGATTTGAGATTTCTAATTTGTCCGAATATGCCTTGCTGCCTAAGGACTTGTGTGGAAAATATCTGAGCATTAATGATCCTACGCAACAACTGGGTTTAACCATACCTATTCCTGAACAAGCTGACAATAGCTGTTATGTCCACTTAGATAAGTTAACCCAAGAATCGAGCCAACGCATAAAAAAACGAAAAAACACTTTTTATGGGCTTAGAATAGCGCACTCAAGTCTCATAGACACCCAAGACTCCTATGTTCTTGAAAGTCGCTTTGGTGTAACCCTACAAGAACTCGTTAAAAACAAAGCGCTTTTTCTCGCACAAGGACTTACGGGACTCCATATACATAATGGCTCTGAAAATAACAGTTTATCCGATTATTTAGGCATGTTCGATCAGATCTTTTACCATCTTGAAAAAGCAGGCATTCCTATCTCTTTTTTAAATTTGGGTGGTGGTCTTCATAAGTTAAGTGATCAAGCATTAGATGAATTAATGCGTCGTATTCAAAAGAAAAATGCTCGCAAAAAAGTGCGTGTTTTTTTCGAACCTGGGCATATTTTATCGCAGCAGGCAGGCTATGCATTAGGCAAAATACTCTCGATCAAAGAAATGTATGGTCACTATTACCTAACTTTGGATTTATCTAGAAAATGTCATTTAAAATGGTCTGATCCTCGTTATTTTTCTCTAGAGCCGCCCCTGCAAACTGAAGAATACTTAGAGCTAGCACCCACTAAAATACATTTTGGTAGCCCAACCTGTTTTGAACATGATCATATTCAAACCCTAGAGATGCCGGTATTAAACCAAGTTTTGCCCTTCAAAGAGGGTGAGATCATAGTCTTTTCTCATGTTAATGGTTATTCTGCGGCTTGGAATACCGCCTTCAATGGTATTCCAAAGGCAAAGGTTTTATATCTGCAACCCTCTTAAATGCTAAACAAGGATTCATTATTAAATGTATCTACACATTCCTATAAGGTTTAGTCAAAGACCTCGGTTCTATGTTAGGATGCGGTTTTAGCCTATATGAGAAAAGTTATGTTGCTAACAGCTTTATTATATGCACTCTTTGCCAGTCTCTTTGGCCTTAGCAAAGAAACCCTAAACCATTGCGAGCCCTTTTTCTTGATTGGCTCCAGAATGGCTTTTGCAGGCTTGTTGCTGCTTGCTCATCAATGGGTGTATAACCGCGAAGCTTTTCGTTTTAGCCCCTCTCACCTGTTTTATCTCTTTTTTCTAGGCTTTTTAAGTATTTATCTCACAAATGTGGCAGAGATCTGGGCAATCCAACATATGGCTTCCTCCAAAGCCTGCCTTATTTATAGCCTTTCGCCTTTTTTATCGGCTGCTGTAGCCTTTCTTATCCTTGGCGAACGCCTAACCCCTAAAAAATGGCTGGGGCTGTTGGTAGGCTTTATGGGTCTTATTCCAGTGTTTATTATTCAAGCGCCCACCGAAACCCCTATGCATGAATTCATACGCATTTCTTGGGCAGAGTGTTCCATGCTGGTTGCAGTCCTTGGCAGTGTCTTCGGTTGGATTATCTTAAAAAAACTTATCAGCGAATATAAAGATTCTCCGCTCATGGCCAATGGTATTGGTATGACACTGGGTGGAACCATGGCCCTCCTCCATTCCTATGCAGCTGGAGAGTCTTGGAATCCATTGCCTATTAGCAATCTACAGCCCTTTCTGCAGAACACTGTGTTGATGTGCCTCATTTCGAATATCGTTTGCTATAACCTTTACGGCTATCTGCTTAAACGCTATAGCGCAACCTTTATGTCTTTGGCAGGCCTTATTACGCCCTTTTTTGCTGCCTTCTTTGGTTGGTATTTCTTGAACGAAACGATTACCTGGCATTACTTTACGGCCGTTAGTATTTTTGGTGTAGGGTTGCTTCTGTTTTATCAGGAAGAGTTAAGAATGAACAAGAAAGTAGAGCATATTGTAGACACAGCACTACCACTATCAGCTGAAGTAACACAATAACCCTATCAACCCTCATCCGGGGCTTCGCCCCACCTTCTCCCGTAACGGGAGAAGGAATAACTTCGATGATAGTTCATACTGATTTTAAGTGAAGTAGTACAATAACCCTATCCCTAAACACAGGCGATAGCACACAAAGGGAAAGAGACCTACACGGTTTAGTAGTTTCAGAAAATAATGAATACAAGCATAGCCGCTTAAGCCTGCGATACAGGCACCCATCATTAAGGATTGCCAATCGATAAAACCACCCTGCTTATACAGGCTGATAAGCTCTAAACCGGCTGCTAACACAATCACTGGAATCGATAATAAAAAAGAAAAGCGTGCGGCTGTTTGAGGGCTTAATCCCAGCATAAGCCCAACCGTTAAAGTAATGCCTGAACGTGAAGTGCCTGGAATAAGTGCTAGGGCCTGACCTAGGCCAATCGCTACCGCATCCCCCCAACGAAAGCTTGAGAAGGTTTTTTGCTTAGCACCGATTCTGTCTGCCACCCACAATAACAATCCAAAGCCTATGGTTGAATAAGCAATCACCAACGGAGAGCGTAAATGGCTTTCTATCAACCCTTTCAAGGCTAATCCACACAGCCCCACAGGAATGGTCGCTAAAACAATAGACCAGGCTATTTTTGCATCTGTTTTAGCCACTGTATTCATCGGCTGGCCTATTAACACACCCATTCCGTGCTTGCAGAGGGACAGCAGATCTTTACGAAAATACAGAATCACGGCAAACAAAGTACCCACATGTACGGCAATATCAAAAGCCAAGCCTTGATCTGCCCAGCCAAAAAGCTTAGGGATTAAAATAAGATGTGCAGAGCTTGAGACGGGTAGAAATTCGGTAAGCCCTTGCACAATAGCCAACATAAAGATTTGCAAGTTTTCTAGCATTTTAGGGTCCTATCTCATGAATAACTAAAAAAACCAGTGTAGCATTACCCATGCTTTGCATGCTGGCACTTCTAGCTTGTTGTTTGAACCATGCTTGCAAATAACTCAGAAAGAGTGTTTATCTTTAAAGCTTTTGAGGTCCAGACCAACAGCTGATGAGTAGGTGCTTGATTAATCTGTTCACGGTACTTCATAGGGATTGTCCCAAATTTGCATTCTAACAGATGAATCAAGATAGTTGACTCTCCACGCTGCATAGCTTCTTCGATAAGCTGACTGGCGATTGACCTAGAAGCTTGTTTTTCTTGTTCTACACCCTTTTGGAAACCTTCTTCAATAAGTCTACTGGCGATTGACCTAGAAGCTTGTTTTTCTTGTTCTACACCCTTTTGGAAACCTTCTTCAATAAGTCTACTGGCGATTGACCTAGAAGCTTGTTTTTCTTGTTCTACACCCTTTTGGAAGCCTTCTTCAATAAGTCTACT
>CAMCTX010000035.1 GCA_945878715.1 Legionella genomosp. 1
ACGCCGGGGATAACAGGCTGATACCGCCCAAGAGTTCACATCGACGGCGGTGTTTGGCACCTCGATGTCGGCTCATCACATCCTGGGGCTGAAGCAGGTCCCAAGGGTATGGCTGTTCGCCATTTAAAGTGGTACGCGAGCTGGGTTTAAAACGTCGTGAGACAGTTTGGTCCCTATCTGCCGTGGGCGTTGGATATTTGAGAGGAGCTATTTCTAGTACGAGAGGACCGAAATGGACGTACCTCTGGTGTACCGGTTGTCACGCCAGTGGCATTGCCGGGTAGCTAAGTACGGACGGGATAACCGCTGAAAGCATATAAGCGGGAAGCCTCCCTCAAGATCAGATATCCCAGGACTTTAAGTCCTCTAAAGGCTCGTTGAAGACTACGACGTTGATAGGCAGGGTGTGTAAGGGCTGTGAGGCCTTGAGCTTACCTGTACTAATTGGCCGTGAGGCTTGACCATATAATACTCAAATAGTTTTATATCGTTTTTTGTGTTTTAATACCGTTTTATGCTTGGTGAACATAGCGAGCGTGACCCACCCGATCCCATCTCGAACTCGGAAGTGAAACCGTTTAGCGCCAATGATAGTGTGGGGTCTTCCCATGTGAAAGTAGGACATCGCCAGGCACCCTATTTGATACTGTTTCAGCGCCCATCACGGGTCGCATTGTAGGGGCCGGTCTCTGTGCCGGCCCTGTTCCAATATTCCCCATGTCTACGATGAACTTTTTTGTTTTTAGAACCTCTAAATGAAAGGTTTTAAGAATAAAAAAGGAAGGGGATGTTACACTCATCATCTGATTCCTATCCATTCCTCACAAAAAAAGACTTTTCAGACAAAGGCTATCCTCAAGGTTATGAGGATTGTCTCCCCTCTCTCAGTGATCAAATCACTTCTTTTTTGAATACACACCAATTAACAGCAACACACCTTACAAGCACAGATTCCGCATCTCATGTCGGTAATCCCGGAGATATCTGGAATAAAAATGAGCAGTGTTTTGAATTTCTATTAAAACTAGAATC
This sequence comes from Legionella genomosp. 1, assembly GCA_945878715.1. Taxonomy (GTDB): domain Bacteria; phylum Pseudomonadota; class Gammaproteobacteria; order UBA6186; family Azoamicaceae; genus CADEGZ01. The sequence continues at coordinate 1,033 of CAMCTX010000035.1, forward strand.
AAAAGATCCCTCCAATCTTAGCCCTTTATCCGGGCGCACTTTAAGAATCAAATTGAAAGATAAAGCACATGAATTACCTGATCGCCTAGCCTTAGAAACACGCTTTGAACAGCTACGCAAAACAGCGGAATTTTTTTTATTAGAAGAATGTGAATTACAGGCTGATGATGAAGCTGTAAAAGAGATGCGTAGGCTTTTAGAAGCCATGCCTTCCTTTAAGATGCCACCGGATGATGCCGAGCCTAATTTGAATAGAAAAGATCACCGAGCCTTTGCAAAAAAAATCCTTCAAAATAAATATAAAGCGGTTAGCAATCTTATTGGACAAATGAGAGATAAGGGTCTTATTAGTCATGATCAATTTCAAGATTGGAAAAAACATGGAACCGAAATTGAATCGGCCATGATTTTGGCTGATGTAGAGCAAGGGAACAAGCGAGATGTTTTAGTTTCTGTTTTTCCAGGTCGAGAGCCTCATGATTGGGTGTCTGAATGGTGTGAACCCTTAAGCGATGTGCCAAGTGCTGCTAGAAAGGGCGAAAAAGATCAACTGCCAAACTTTTGGCGTGTAAGGACAGCCCTTTTTTCAAAAGGTGAAAGAGGTTCGGAAAAAATCGTTGAAACACTTCAATATCGTTCAGGTTCTTTTCCCGCGATTAAAGTTAAAAAGAAACAAGAGAGATTAGCTAAAACGCATGACATTACAGAAGACTATTTAAGAACCGTTTATCGAGATATTTTATTAGAGCATTTTAAAAAGCAACAAGAGAGTCATGGAAAAATAGATTTAAATTCAGGGACTTTTCCATCTTTTGATTTATGTGTAACTTCCCTGTTGTCCCCTTCTTTAGGTGGTTCTAAGTTGGGTATAAGTTTAGAGCCTGATAAAGATACACGCCAAGTTTTAGAAACGGAAAGTGTATATGACTTTTTTGTAGAAAATGGCTTTAAGCTCGATAACAGTGATGTTGCCTACATTGCACATGGGTTAAAAAAACAACCTCAAGAACTACAAGCACTAGGCTCTTTTCAAAAAAAACCAACTATTTTATATCAAAATTATGGCTCTAATACCGGAAGGGGTTTAGACACAAGCGGTGTTGAAAAACGATTAAGAAAAAATGCCCGCGCTCAATTTGCGCAGAAAATAGTTAAGAAGCACAGCGAGCTATTTAATAAAGTTCAAAGCGCTAATGAACTCCATTCGTCTTTAGAAAAGATAAAAACGCTTTTAAAGAAGATTGAAGAAAAAGAAATAAAGGATTTTTCAAAAAAAGCTTTATGGAGAGAGGGCTTTTTAAATAATATAAAAGCCTTAGAGCCGCATTTAGGGGATAATCGCTATAAAGATCTTTATAACGATTTGTGTCTTTATTATCGTTATCTTAATTACAGTCATAATCCTTATCCTGGTCGTTTTGTTATTAAAAATCCAAAGCATAATTTTATGCCGTCTGTTATTACAGATGCTCTCGCGCGTTCTTTAGGGTTTGTTTCCCACATTAATTGCAAAAGTGGTGAAGATAGAACGGGTGTTTTGCGTATTTTATGTATTTTGTTTTTAGAAAGATTTTCAGGGAAAAATTATGGCGACCTTCTGGATGATAAAAAATATTATAATGTTCTTAGGGTTTTATGGGGACGTTTTAAATCAAGAGCTTTATTGTCAAACAGTCTTATTATTAATGGCTTAAATGCACCAGGGGCTGCAGCTTTGCAGGTTGAATCTAAAAATGTTCCTGCTGAAAGACGATTTATTGTAAGACAAGGCTATATTGCGAAGCTTCATAAAAGGGTTTTTGAGAAGCCTTCTGTTTTTTCAGCGAAGCATCGAGCTATAGGTTCCATTCGTTTTGAAGCGGAAGAAACAGATCTTAAAACCTTAAAAGATGTTTTCGAAGAATTTTCTCTTAGACAAATCTCAAAAAATAAATTTGAGGTTTTTTTGGAACGGCCCGATGATGATTATATAAAAGAATGCGCTCAAAGATTTAAACTGGTTAAACAAAACAAAAGCGGAAAAACAACCGCAATGCATTCTATTTTATTTCAGAATCATCCTTTTTCTGCAGTTCGGGCCTTTATTTATTTAAAAAAATATAATTTTGTGCCTGTTATTCAGGATAAGAAAACCTTCGAGAAAATTTCAATTAACACAGAGCTTGCAACAAAATACGGAAGGGCTGCAAGAGTTCGTTCCGACAACCAAGGCCTGGCTGAAAGTTTGATTGAAGAATTAAGCGTATTAGAGCAAGCAAGTCAAAAATCTGAAAAACCTACCAAACCTTTGTTGTTTTCTCAAAGTTCTAACTTTGAGGCATCTTTGTTTTTACAGCCCTATGGTAAAAAGAGCCTTTTTTCTATTTCCACATTGGTTGCAAGAGTTTTTCCTGGAGAAGATACTTGCCAATCTTTTGTAAGTGCCTTTGAAAGAAAAATAGAAAAATATGAAGATGTTGCCAATCAAAGAGCTAAAAAAATTGTCCCCAAAAATGTATTGTATGAGGGCGTTACGCTAGAAGAATCAAAGCTCGACACTAAGGTAAGCCAGAAGTCTCAGGAAGTTATGATTAAACGAGACGATCAATCAACGGTTAAGGTATCTTATCATCAACAAGCCGTTGTTTCTGAATCTATGGTTTCTGATGCATCCAAGGTTCAAGATAGAGACCTTGTTTTACAATTTGAGCCGATAAGGCAGGCTTTAAAACATCAAAAAGATAAAAAGTTTTTGATTGGCCCGGGCGATCCAAAGCAAGCCCTAAAATTTTTTATGATGGGTGTTCTTTGTGGGTTTAGTCCAGAATTAGATGGTTCGCTTAAAAGCATAATCAAGGCCGATCCAGCATTAAAAGGCGTTCTTGATAAATTTGAAGGTCTTAATCCACAAAAAAATAGAAAAGATATTTTAGAGATTGCCAAAGATTTTTTTTCAAAAGATAAAAGGTCTGCTATAAATCTTTCAAGATAAAAAAACAACATTATAAAACACTTAATTCTAATTTTTTTTCGAGTGTAGATTCTGTTTTTTTAACCCCACACCAGGCGTGTCCAATGACCACTTCCAGGGTTGCTGGGTAAATGCCAGTCTCCTGTCGATAGGATTCATAATGGTTCTTAAAATCACCTAAAAATGCTTTTAGTGCAGGTTTTTTTATGCTTGGCATCGCATAAGACCAGCCTGTTCGATGTAAATCACGTATCAAGGCAAAAGGACTACTATATTCAAGCGTTAATAAACTACTATCCATGACCGGACTTTCAAAAGAGGCTTGTACTAATTGATCGCCTAAATCATGCATATCCATCAGAAGAGCATTTTCATGCACAGTACGCATGCGCATCTGGCTTAAGACTTGATTACATTCCTTTAAAGTGTCGGGCCCAAAACTGGAAAATAAAAATAATCCACCGGGCTTTAAGACCCGACGTACCTCTCTAAAAATAACTTCAGAATCGGGCAGCCAGGGCAAAAGGGCATTAGAAAAAACCAAATCAACACTATTGGATTGTAAGGGTATTATTTCTGCGTCTGCACAAAGAAAATGTGTGTTGTGACACTTGCTAGCATGCAGCATGGTTGCACTGAGATCTAATTGTATGATTTGTGCTGCCGGATAACGTGCAGCCAGTTGTTTGGCATCATGACCTGCACCAGAGCCTAAATCTAAGATAAGTGTCGGATTGATCTTCATAAGGTCTAAGCTTTCTAATAGGCCTGCCCCGATAGCTTGTTCTATAAAGGCAAAGCGATGATAGTCAGATGCTTTATCAGAAAGGTTTTGTGAAACAATCTGTTTATAATATTGGCGTTCAGAAAGGACTCTCATGCCTTTATTCTGGCATGTTGGCGCGTATTGAACAATGGATCTTTCCACCCACCTGTTGTTTATGTGGGTTAGCAAGTCCCATAAAGCAGGATTTTTGTGCGGTTTGTATCGAATTATTACCCTGGACTGAAGATTGCTGCTTTCGTTGTGCCCGGCCCTTAGACATGGCTGAAGCCATTTATTGTGAGACCTGTCGGGAGCGCCCCCCTGCCTTTGATAGGACCTGTGCCCTTTTCGATTATGAACCACCCATGAATCGCATGATAGCCAAGTTTAAATTTTCAGGAGACTTGGCCTATGGTCGGATCCTCGGAAGCTTATTAGCCCAAAAGTTACAAACCGATAGCCATAGGTATCCACTACCACAGGCCCTGGTACCTGTGCCCTTGCATCATAAACGGTGGGTGAACAGAGGGTTTAACCAAGCACAGGAATTAGCTTTGGTGGCGCATAGGACTTTAGGGATCCCCTTACTTGATAAGATATGCATCAGAGTAAAAAATACACCTGCCCAATCGAGCTTAGATAAACAAAATCGCAAAACCAATCTTCGAAAAGCTTTTCGTATACAGGCTTTAGAGCCCTTAGCTTTTGAGCATGTTGCCATTATTGACGATGTGGTTACGACGGGTAGTACCGTCGATGCTTTAGCCGCTGTGCTTAAGGACGCGGGGGTTGAACAAGTGGATGTATGGTGTATTGCCAGGGCTTAGCATGCTTCTATATGAATAGGTGTAGCATCAACGAGTATTTATAATACGCGTAGTTGACACAGGCGTCAGCTTCGCGTATTATAAAAAGATGTTTAGGGTTAGACAACACATGGAAGTCACAATGATATGACTCTTATAGAAGCGCAACAAAAAATAAAAGCACTTGGAGTACCTCTTTTTCAAACCTCGGATGCTGCCATTTGTTGTGGCATAACACGTCCTCATGCCAGTAAAACATTGGCGCGTTTAGCAGATGCTGGTATTGTGTTCTCGGCAGCACGTGGTTTATGGGGTTTTGTAGGAGCAGTCGATCCACTACTGTTGCCAGAGTCTCTTACAGCGCCAGCACCGTCTTATGTTTCTTTATATTCAGCGCTTTTTTATCATGGGATGATCTCGCAAATTCCCGAAAATGTGTATGCAGTTTCTTTGGCACGAACAAGAAAACATAAAACCCCTTTGGGAACCATCTCTATTCATCATTTACACGAATCATTTTTTTTCGGTTTTGAGAGTGTGGGTGATTGGGGTGTAAAGATGGCTACACCAGAAAAAGCCTTATTAGATACTTTTTATCTTTATAGAGCCAGATCGGGATGGTTTAAAAAATTACCCGAATTGAGTATGCCATCTTCTTTTAATAGGCAATATGCTTTTGACATGATCAAGAAAATACCTTCCTTGCGCACCAGAACCCTGGTTCAGAAGAAATTAGAAAAAATATTGCCCCCTTTTTAAAAGGGGGCCGGCGTTAGCCGGGGGGATTTTTGCACCAAATGATAATACACCTGCCCCGCCTTTTTCTGGCGTAACAGTTCCCAGCTTTGGGGTAATTCATCCGATGTGACAGGGGCATTATGTTCAAAATAAATAAATGTCTGTGGTTTAAGCAAAGGTTCTAGTGCTTTAAAACAGCCAGGTAATAAAGCAGCTGCATAGGGTGGATCGACGAACACAATATCAAAAGGCAAAGTGTGCTCTGATTGTGTGGCAGACTTTGCATAAAGTTCTGTCTGTGATACTAACCAATGCATAACATCCATGTGTATTATTTGCATACCATGGGCTTGTAGCGATTTTTTGTTTTCTTCGAGTGTGTCGATAGAGAGGGGGTCTTTTTCAATGCATAGAACTTCTGCAGCGCCTCTAGAAAGGGCTTCAAAACTTAAAGCGCCTGTGCCTGCAAATAAATCTAGGCAACGCGCATTGTGTATAACAGGTTCTAACCAATTAAAAAGGGTTTCGCGTACCCGATCGGGCGTGGGTCTGGCGGGGATCTTGGGAAAGCGTATTTTACGACTACGCCAAATCCCCCCAATAATTCGGATTTCACTGAAGTGCATCGCTAAATATTAAACTCCCCCTTGAAAGGGGGTCGAGCGGGCAGCGCTCGGGGGGATGTTAGATGCTGGCCCTACAACAATCAAGGCCATTTTTTCTGGATCCAAATGCTTTTGAAGGGCAGCCTTTACCTGTGCATGTGTGAGTGCTTGGATCTTTTGTTGGTAGGTATCCAAAAAATCTAAAGGCAATCCATAAAAAGCCATAGTGGAAAGTGCATCACTAAGCTTAGCATTACTGTTGATCGTTAAGGGGAATGCACGTATAAGACCATTTTTAGCCATGTCTAGGGCTTCTTCGCTCGGTCCTTCTTTCAGAAAACGCCTTAAAGTTTCTTTAACACAATCAATCGCTTCTTGTGCTTGTGTATTTTTAGTTTGTAATTTGATGATAAAGGGTCCAGCTTCTTTCAAAGTATTAAGACGGCTACCCACATTATAGGCTAGGCCTCGTTTTTCTCGCACTTCATTAAACAGTTCATTGCTGAGTCCATTTTCTCCCAATAAATAATTACCCAGCAGTAGGGCAAAATAATCGGGATCGCCCTCTGCAATACAGGGTGCGCCCATCATGATATGGGTTTGTTCAGATGCATAGTCAATGCGTTGTTCAGAGCTTGCTTTAAGCAGAGTCACGGCTTCTAAAGCGGGTGCGGGCATACCCTCTGGTAGTTGTTGCACCAATTTTTCAGACAATTGTTTTGCATCATCCACAGTTAAGTTACCTACCAGCGTGATGGTACTATTTTTGGCAACGGCATAGCGTGCATGAAAGGCTCGCAGTTCTTGTAGGCCTATCGATGCAAGCGTTTTTTCGCTGCCTACGCCAGGATGCGCATAAGGGTGGTTGCCATAGATGGCTGCAGAAAAAGCATCTTGTGCAATCACATTGGGTTGTTGCTGCTTTTGTTGAATGCGTATGAGCTGCTGGGCCTTAATGGAGGCGATAGACGGCTCGCTAAAGGCTGGTGTGGCGATTAAAGTTGCTAGTAAATCAGTAAGTGCCGATACTATTTTGGGATCTGATAAGCTACGCAGTGTTAGTGTGGCCTGATCCTTCGCCAAGCTGCTATTAAAGAGGGCCCCTGTATTTTCAAATTGTTCCGCGATTTGATCGGCACTTAATTGTGTGGTGCCTTGGTCTAAAAGATTAAGCCATAGGGCCGCTAAACCAGGATGTTCGGCATCACGACTCGATCCGGCATCGAGGCTTAACGTGATATCTACCATGGGGAGTGTATTATTTTGTATAAAATAAACTTTCGCACCCTTGGTAGTGTTCCAGGTTTGGATAGCTTGTTTTGCAGTTGCGTGATGCATAGTCTCTGGCAGTGCTGAGTTGGCATTAGTATTAGGTTCGGTACTATCGGTATCCGCGGTTGAACTTTCTTCAGGCGCTAGGGTGTCTTGCGGTGTAGCTGTTTTCGCAGGCAGCGATCGCAGTGCATAATGCAAGCCTGCAGGCAGACATAGAATAAAAAACCATAGAATAATTGTGTGCTTTTTCATGCGTTATTTCCCAGATGGCAGTGGAATAAGTTGTGCAACCGTGAGTCGATTATCTTGTAGATATTTTTGTGCAAGCGCGCGAACTTCTTCGGCACTGACTGCTTTAATGCGTTCAGGGAAGGCTTCTGCGATTTGCCAAGAAAGCCCCACCATTTCTAAAGCCCCTATTTCAGTGGCTTGATCGGACATGGAGTCGCGACTAAACACTTTCTGTGCGAGGGCATTTGTTTTAATGCGATTGAGAACATCTTCGCTTAATACGTTTTTTTGTAGATCAGCTATTTCCTTTAAAAAGCCCGCTTCTACCTCGGCTAAGCTATGCTTAGCCATGGGTACGGCAGAAAAGGTGAATAGGCTTTCGTATTTTGAAAAGGGATCGTAGGAAGCCTCCATATGGGTTGCTAGCCCTTGCGTGCGTTCCATATTTTGTGCAAGACGGGCACTTTGTCCCTGACTTAAGGCCATGGATAAAACCATGAGTGCATAAGGCTCTTTGAGATCGGTCGCTGTTTTAAGTGAGGGCACATTGTAGGCCATAAAAGTGCGTGATACAGAGGCTTGTGCATTCACTTGGACCTGTCGTTTACCAAGAGGTGCTATTTCCATACGTGGTTTGCGTAGGGGTAGGCTAATAGGTTCTATTGCAGCAAAATGCTTCTTCACCATCGCAAAAGCATCATCCGCTTTTACATCGCCTACAATGACAACGACGGCATTATTAGGGCCATACCATTGCTTATACCAACTGCGTAAATCGTCTGCCGTTAATCCTTCGATATCGCCCATCCACCCTATGGTTAAATGATGATAAGGATTACTAATATGGGCCGCAGCATACAAACGTTCTAGGGTGAGCATTTCCGGGTTGTCGTCATAGCGCATCCGACGCTCTTCCATGACCACTTTTAATTCGGGCTCAAAATCTTTAGGATAAAGACTTAGATTCACCATGCGATCGGCTTCCAAGCCTAAACAGAGATCCAAGCTTTGTGTCCCTACTTCTTCATAGTAGGCCGTAAAGTCGGTACTGGTAAAAGCATTAAGATTGCCCCCATGCACAGCGACCAGGTTGGCTAAGGTTTTATCGGGATACTGGGGTGTTCCCTTAAACATCATGTGTTCGAGTGCATGCGAGATCCCTGTTAAACCATTGGGCTCATCACTACTTCCTACACCATACCAAACTTGCATAACAACCGTTGGTGCACGGCTATCTTCACGCACGATTAATTTAAGTCCATTTTCAAGCTTATAACTAAAGGTATTGGTTGTATCAGAGGCATAGACTTGGGATGTGTGGCTTAGACAGAAAAGCAGCCCTACAATAAGGCATTTGAAGGTGGCGACCCTTGCAGGATTACGGTATGCTGGGCGCTTTACCTTAGTCTTATGGTTCGACATGCTCGATTTCCTTAAAAGAAAAATGCTATCCAGGGATGGTACACCAAAAGAAGACCTTGTGCCAAAGGCATCCACGGGTTTTTTTGATCGTTTTAAACAAGGGTTCGATCGCATCCTCAAAGGAAAAACGCAGCTCGATGCAGCCTTGATAGAGGATTTAGAAGCCTTTTTAATCGCGGCCGATTTGGGTGTACACAGTACCGAACAGATCTTAAAAGATTTGCAGCATGCTTTTGAAAAAAAGACGGATGTTCAAGCGAGCGATCTGAAACAGTTTGTAAAGCAGGCACTGTATGAACGCTTGAAATCTTTAGAGAAACCCTTGATTCTACCGATCGCGCCCACACCTTTTTTTATTTTGGTCGTGGGTATTAATGGTTCGGGCAAGACCACCAGCATTGCCAAGATCGCACAATGGTACAAAAACCAGAATAAGCAGGTTCTTTTAGCGGCAGGTGATACCTTTCGTGCAGCCGCGATTGAACAGCTACAGCATTGGGCCACGCAACAAGAGATTCCGCTCATTGCACAACACAGTGGCGCAGACAGTGCTTCGGTTATTTTCGATGCCTTTGCCGCAGCACAGGCAAGGCAGATGGACGTGTTAATTGCCGATACGGCGGGGCGATTACATACCCAAGATAACCTGATGGAAGAATTACGAAAAATCTGTAGGGTGGTGCGTAAATTAGATCCCACGGCCCCGCATGAAATTCTTTTAGTCTTAGATGCCAGCCTTGGGCAAAATGCTTTAATCCAAGCTAAGAAATTTCATGAGGCTGTACAGTTTACAGGGATTGTCTTAAGCAAATTAGATGGTACAGCCAAAGGCGGACTTATTTTTGATATTGCCCAAACCTTAAACATTCCCATTCGCTTTATCGGCGTGGGTGAAAAGATTGATGATCTGAAAGTGTTTGAGGCTAAGGTTTTTATGGATGCGCTTTTTGATGTGTAACATAAACGAAGCTATTTATCCTTCTCCCGCTTTGCGGAGAGGGTGGCGCGAAGCGCCGGGTGAGGGGGCTTATGAACACTATAAGCTTTGATCTAGTCTCAGAGCCCAAAGGGCTCACCCTGGTGTGCTTCGATGCCTCTGCTAAAAAGCCGAGTCATCTTCGGGTAGAATTTAGCCAAGGGCCTTTGGCCTATCGTCGTGTGCATGGGGGTGGTAAAAATCAGGCTATTGCCAAAGCTGTCGGCTTAAAGCATTATCCGCTGCCTTTAAGGGTGATGGATGCGACAGCCGGTTGGGGGCGAGATGCTTTTGTATTGGCATCCTTGGGTTGTACTCTACACTTAATAGAGCAATCCCCCATCATGGGGGCTTTATTAGCAGATGGTCTTCAACGAGCCGCTGCAGATCCTATTATCGGTTCTTGGGTGAGTATGATGAAACTAAGCGTGGCTAAAGCCGAAGATATCTTAAATAATCTAGAGGGTAGCGATGGTCCCGATATTATTTATCTGGATCCTATGTTTCCAGATTCTGAGGGTTCAGCACTGCATACATTGCGTATGCGCGTTTTACGCGAGATTGTAAGGGATCTGGAACCCTCCGATAAACTATTAGCTTTGGCCCGATCTAAAGCGCATAAGCGTGTGGTGGTGAAACGACCACAACAGGCAGAACCTTTGGATGATCAAGATCCCGATTTCGCCATTCACAGTGTTTCACACCGTTATGATGTGTATTTAAGCCAATGAAAGTATTTCTATGAACATTTATTTAGTCGGTGGTGCTGTACGCGATCAATTGCTGGGCTTGTCGGTTCAAGAACGCGATTGGGTGGTGGTGGGCGCACATCCAGAGCAACTGTTATCCCAAGGGTTTAAACAAGTCGGTAAAGATTTTCCTGTTTTCTTAGATCCCAAAACGCATGAAGAATATGCCTTAGCACGTACCGAGCGCAAAACAGGCAAAGGTTATACGGGTTTCGATTGTTATGCGGCGCCCGATGTTACCTTAGAACAAGATTTAAGCCGACGCGATCTGACGATTAATGCTATCGCAGAAGCGCCCGATGGAACGCTGATGGATCCGTTCAATGGCCAAAAAGATTTACAAGATCGCATTTTACGTCATGTATCGCCGGCCTTTTCTGAAGATCCTGTACGTATTTTAAGGATTGCACGATTTGCAGCGACTTTGGCATCTTTTCACTTCCAGATCGCAGCCGAAACCTTGGATCTGATGCGTCGTATGGTCGAGGCCGATGAGCTTGAAGCGCTAGTGCCCGAAAGAGTATGGCAAGAAACCCAGAAAGCCTTGTGTGGGTTTGATCCCACCCAGTATTTTCTAGTATTGCGTGCCTGTGGTGCGCTAAAGCGTTTATGGCCCGATTTGGATAAACTCTGGGGGATCCCACAGCCCCCCCGTTATCATCCCGAAGTGGATACCGGTGTGCATGTGATGATGGTCTTAGATCAGGCTACGCAATTGTCGCAGGATCCCGTCACGCGTTTTGCAGCGCTCTGTCATGATCTAGGCAAAGGCCAAACGCCTACCCATGAATGGCCGAGCCATCATGGGCATGAGGAGCGGGGCGTTGCCTTAATTCGGGGTTTTTGCGAGCATTATCGAGTACCCCATGCCTATCGCGATTTAGCGATTATCACCAGTCGTTTTCATTTGCATTGTCATAAAATAGAAGAATTAAAACCCACCACCATTCTTCAGACGCTGGAGAAAATGGATGCCTTTAGACAACCTGATCGTTTTTATCAATTTTTAATAGCCTGCGAGGCCGATGCCAAAGGACGTACCGATCGCACAACGATTGATTATGTACAAGCGGGTCGCTTTCGAGAAGCTTATGAGCTGGCCAAGGCGGTAGAAGTCGCGCCTCTAATAGCGGCGGGTGCTACGGGTGAAGTGCTAGGGCAGCGCCTGCATCAGGCTCGGGTGAAGGCCATAGAACAGGTTTTTCGCTAGCCTCGGTTGGTAGGACCTTTGGGTGGCTGTGAGATATTCAGCAGCCCTTCTTTAATAAA
>CAMCTX010000036.1 GCA_945878715.1 Legionella genomosp. 1
AACAGTCCCGTAAAAAGTCATCGGTCATTGGCCTTTTCTTGAACGAGATCCCCGCCTTCGCGGGGATGAACTGAGGTTATTAGGGGGATGACCTAGTGAATTTAGCCTATTCTTAGTGATAAGTCCTAAAAGGAGCCTGAGAATGACAATGATCGTCAGTATAAGCATGGCCTTAAGTGTAATAGGGCTGGCCTATCTGGGTGCACCGCTCTGGGCCTGGACACTGATGGGCCTGCTCTCTTTGGGTATCGCACACGCAGAATGGATTTATGGATCCTTATTCGCTTTGATCCTTCTCACACTTTGGTGGCCTTCGCTGCGCCGTCGTTTTTTAATCAATCCCTTGTTTCATTATCTGCAGGGCGTGATGCCGCCTATGAGTGCGACGGAGCGAGAAGCGATTAAGGCGGGCGATGTATGGATAGACGCCGATTTATTTCAGGGACGTATACAATGGGATGCTTTATTGGCACTACCCAAGCCCACACTGCGTGAGGATGAAGTAGCCTTTCTCAAGGGCCCTGTCGAAACCCTATGCGGGCTTTTTGAAGAATGGGATGTGATGCAAAACACCTTTAATTTGCCAGAGGTCGTATGGGATTATCTAAAAAAAGAACGTTTTTTTGGCATGATTATACCCAAGACTTATGGAGGATTGGGTTTTACAGCGCTAGGGCATTCAACCGTTGTTGAAAAAATAGCAAGTCATAGTTTAACCGCTGCCATTACGGCCATGGTGCCCAACTCTTTAGGGCCTGCGGAATTGCTGCTGAAATATGGTACTGTGGCACAAAAAGATTATTATTTACCGCGTCTAGCCTCTGGCCAAGAAATACCTTGTTTTGGACTAACCTCGGCAGAAGCGGGTAGCGATGCCGGCGCTATGATTGATCAGGGCATTGTGTGTGAGGGAATGTTCGAGGGGAAAACCATTCTAGGGATCCGTCTGCAATGGGATAAACGCTATATTACTTTGGCACCCATTGCAACCGTCTTAGGTTTGGCTTTTAAGCTTTATGATCCTGATCAACGCCTTGGCAAAAACAAAAATGTGGGCATTACCTTGTGCCTTATACCTTGCGATCATCCAGGGGTTGAGCGCGGACAGCGTCATGTGCCTTTGCATCAGGCCTTTATGAATGGTCCCATTCGCGGTAAAGATGTTTTTATACCCTTAGACTGGATTATTGGTGGGCCTGAAATGATAGGGCAAGGATGGCGTATGCTGATAGAATGTTTATCGGTGGGGCGTGGCATTTCCCTGCCCGCTTTAAGTGCGGCTTCTGCGAAAACAGCCTACTTTAGCACGGGTTCCTATGCGCATATTCGTAAGCAATTCAATACTGCCATTGGTCGTTTTGAAGGGGTTGAATCGAGCATGGCCGAGATTGCAGGCCAAACCTATATGATAGAAGCCATGCGCTTGCTCACCTTAACAGCACTTGATAAAAATATACATCCGGCCATTGTGACGGCGATGTCTAAATACCACATTACCGAGATGTCACGGGTCGCGATCAATAAAGCCATGGATGTGCATGGTGGGCGTGGCATTATGCTGGGGCCCCATAATTATCTGGGTTATTGTTATGGATCGGTACCCATTAGTATTACCGTAGAAGGTGCCAATATTCTTACGCGTAATCTGATGATTTTTGGTCAAGGTGCCATTCGCTGTCATCCATACATACAGCAGAGTATCGAGGCCATTAACCATGTGGATCCTAAAGTGGGTCAGTTGCAGTTCGAGGGTGTTTTCTTAAAACATTTTCGTTATAGTTTATCGAATATGGCAAGAAACATGGTGCACGCTTTCAGTGCAGGATGGTTTTGTTCCACACCTAGCGCCTCATCCGAAAAGTTTTTTAACTATTATAGACAGCTGGATCGTATGAGTATAGCCTTAGCCTGGGTTGCAGATTTTTCTTTGGCTTTACTGGGCGGGCGCTTAAAGCGTTTGGAAAAATTATCCGCACGTTTGGGTGATGTTTTAAGCTATTTATACATAGGGTGTGCCTTGTTAAAGTACTCGCACGATAGGGGTGATCATCCAGAAGCGCCTGCTCATCTGGACTGGTGTATGCAGCTTTGTCTTTATCAGATCCAATCTGCCTTTTTAGGGATTTTTGATAATTTTCCGATCCCAGGTGTTGGTGGGTTCTTTAAGATTTTTGTATTTCCCTATGGTCGGCCTTATGCCTACCCTGCAGATAAGTTAGAACATCCTTTGGTAGTAGCTATGATGACGCCTTCCGCATTTCGTGCACAGTGGATGGAACATTATTTTTTAGGCGATCCACAAAAAAACCCTGTTGCACAGCTGGAAGAAACCCTCAAACAAATGATAGGGGTCGAGCCTTTGTTACTCACCCTCGACAAAGCGGTGAAGGCTGGTAAAATACCAAAGATAACAACGATGGCAGAGCGCGTAGAAGCTGCATTGGCGCAAGGTATGATCGATCGAAGAGAGGCGAATTTATTATTAAACTTCGAACAACAACGATTAGAAGCTATTCGTGTGGATGCTTTTGGCCCAGAAATATTTGATAGGAAATACCATGCCTAAAAATGAATCAGCTGTTTATATTGTCGATGGATCGCGCACACCCTTTTTAAAAATGGGTGCAAGTCCGGGCGCTTGGTCTGCAGCCGATCTCGCCGTTGCGGCGGCACAACCTTTAATTTTAAGAAATAAGCTATCGCCCGAGGCCATTGAAGAAGTGATTGCAGGGTGTGTGATGCCTGCGCCCAACGAAATCAATATTGCACGTATTATGGCGCTGCGACTGGGGTGTGGACCGCGTGTGCCGGCATGGACAGTACAAAGAAATTGTGCCTCTGCGTTGCAAGCCTTAGATGCGGCTTACAGTAGTATTGTACGTGGGTCCTATCATCTGGTTTTAGCAGGGGGGACCGAATGCATGAGCCGTGCACCCTTGTTGTACCCCAGAGCCTTTGCAGAATGGCTGGGTGCTTGGCGTACCCAAAAGACGATCAGAGGCCGTCTGAATGTTTTGAGCCATTTTAGACCCTATTTTTTAGCACCTACTTTTTCCCTCTTACAGGGCCTGCAGGATCCCATTGTCAATCTTTCAATGGGACAAACAGCAGAAAATCTAGCCTATCACTTTGATATTACGCGCGCGGCGATGGATCAATATGCCGTACAGAGTCATCAAAGGGCCATAGAGGCTAGGCAATCAGGCTATTTTGAGGAAATAACCCCTTTGTTTGATGGTAAAGGTGGTTTCATCGATCAGGACAACGGTGTACGTGAAGATAGTCATGTAGAAAAACTAGCAACGCTGCGACCTGTGTTTGATAAGCCTTTTGGTGCAGTGACAGCCGGCAATAGTTCGCAAATCAGTGATGGGGCAGCCTTTTTATTGTTGGCGAGTGCACAAGCCGTGAAGCACTATCAATTACCGGTCATCGGATCGATTATCGATACGGCATGGGCAGCTTTAGATCCTGCGGTCATGGGCTTGGGTCCTGTGTTTGCGATCCAAGACCTATTGTCTCGTCAGAATCTTCAGTTCAAAGATATCGATTACTGGGAAATCAACGAAGCTTTTGCGGCCCAAGTCTTGGCTTGTGTTAAAAAACTTTCTGTCGATGATCCTATGGTGGGGCAAGACTTTATCAAGCGTCTTAATGTGGATGGGGGTGCTATTGCCCTAGGACATCCTGTGGGGGCGAGTGGTGCGCGCTTAGTCTTACATCTGTTACAGATCTTAAAAAGACATAATGTGAAGCGAGGCATTGCCAGCCTTTGTATTGGGGGTGGACAAGGTGGGGCCATGCTGATAGAAAATGTATCGGAGGTTTGAACTATGGCTCAAAAAGAGTATCAACATTGGACCTATACCCTGGATGAATCCAACATTCTATGGTTGGTATTGGATCGAAAAAACGCCCGTGCGAATACGCTGAATACCGAAGTATTAGAAGAATTATCACATTTTCTCAATACGCTGATGGGTGCACAGAAGCCACGGGGGCTTGTGATTCAATCGGGAAAGAAAAATGGATTTATTGCAGGGGCTGATATCGATCCATTTAAAGATCTAAAAACCACAGAGGATGCATTAGAACTTATCTGTGATGCCCAAGCTATCTTGGTACAGTTAGAAGCCCTGTCTTTTCCGAGCCTTGCTTTGATAGAGGGATTCTGTCTAGGCGGAGGATTAGAATTGGCCTTGGCTTGCACTTATCGTATAGCTATTGAAGATCCCAAAACGATACTGGGTTTACCCGAAGTGCATTTGGGGATCCATCCAGGATGGGGTGGTACGGTACGTCTACCACGATTGATAGGTCCGCTTAAAGCCTTAGATTTAATCTTAAGCGGTCGTACGATCGATGCAAAAACGGCTGCAAGGATGGGGGTTGTCGATAGTTGTGTGCCAAAGCGCCAAGCCAAAGCCGCCGTGCAGTATTTTATGCAGCAAACCCCCAAGCCACACACGCCAAAGGTTATAGAAAAATGGCTTGGTCATCATTATTTACGACCGTGGATTGGCTACTACTTAAAAAATCGTTTGGCTAAAAAACTAAATTTCATACATTATCCAGCACCCTTTGTAGCACTGGCCCATTGGGTACAGTATTCGGTGGACGACCCACACGCTTTTGTGGTGGAAGCCGAATCGGTGGCGAATCTAGTCATCAGTGATACCGCTAAAAATTTAGGACGTGTCTTTTATCTGAAAGAACGCTTAAAGCGTTTTGGTAAGGGAGAGAATACCCAAGCTATCCATGTGCATGTCATCGGGGCAGGCGTGATGGGTGGTGATATTGCAGCCTGGTGTGCGCTCAAAGGTTTTAGGGTGACGCTTGAAGATCAACAACCTACCATGATTGCTAGCGCTTTAAGCCGTGCTTTGGTATTGTTTAAAAAACAGTTAAAAGAACCACACCGTGTACAAGCGGCGATGGATCGTTTAATACCCGATCTCCAAGGCTATGGTGTGGCTGATGCCGATCTGATTCTTGAAGCGATTGTTGAGAAAGTGGAGGCCAAGCGCGCACTCTTTGCACACCTTGCCACTAAAGCCAAACAGGATGCCGTGTTCGCTTCCAATACTTCGACCATTCCCTTAGCCGCCTTAAGCGAGGATCCCGCACTTCAAAAACGTCTGATAGGCTTACACTTTTTTAATCCTGTAGCGAAGATGCCATTGGTCGAAGTGATCGCTACCGATCTAAGCGATCCAATCGTGGTTGAAAAAGGTTTAGCCTTTGTGCGTGCTATCGATAAATTACCCTTGCCCGTTAAAAGTACGCCTGGTTTTTTGGTGAACCGAATTCTGATGCCCTATTTATTAGAAGCCGTTTTATTGCTAGAGTCTGGGGTACCTGCTGAGGCAATCGATCAGGTTGCACTCGATTATGGTATGCCGATGGGGCCCATCGAGCTAGCCGATACGGTGGGTATCGATGTTTGTCTTTATGCGGCACAAAGTTTAAAACAAGAAGCTATACCACCCAAATTACAACAATTGCTGGCAGCAGGCCATTTGGGTAAGAAAACAGGACGCGGTTTTTATGTCTACAACAAAGGTAATCCACTGAAAAAAACATTGGGGGCTTACAAAACGCCTGAAGATGTACGTGATCGCTTGATCCTATCCTTATTTAATCAATCGGTAGCTTGTTTGCGTGAACACGTGGTAATGGATGCCGATCTCCTTGATGCAGGGCTTATTTTTGGGGCAGGTTTTGCACCCTTTAGAGGGGGTGTGATGCATGCGATTGCAGAAGAAGGGCCCAGCCTGTTAGTGCAGCGACTCAAGCTTTTAGGGCAGCGTTATGGAAAACGTTTTATACCCGATCCAGGTTGGGACACTTTGTTCTAGTACCTCGTCAAATACAGGGATGTATGTCCCCGAGTGCCATTCGGAAAAACTTAAAAGTAAAGTAATTCGATTGAATAACAAAATAAATATTTATCAGGTCTCTAGAAATTGGTATTCAACTGACGTGCAATTAGGTATACTGCCTGCGTGAGGATGGGTGATTATGAACAGGGTGCTTACCTTGGGTCGTAGTTGAATAGGGTGTTCCCTTAATTATTATTGATGGATTTAAACGCTATGCCACGGAAAACTGATAAACGTGTTCGTTTAATTGAAGCTGCAAAGGTCTTGATTCACCAGAAAGGGTTTAATCAAACCACACTTGCAGATATTGCGCAGGAAGCGGATGTTCCCCTAGGGAATGTTTACTACTACTTTAAAACCAAGGAAGCCATTGGCGAAGCTGTTGTTGAAAAACGTGCGGCGGAGTATACGGACTTCTTTAAGAAGCTTAGTGATAATGCCGATCCCAAGGCACGCTTACTGGCTTTGTTGGCCTTCAATACTGAAGAGCTCGATTTAGTGGCGCGCTATGGTTGCCCAGTGGGTAGCTTGTGCCAAGAATTGGGCAAACAAGGTGGTGCTTTGGCCGACCAAGTTGCTAAATTATTGCATGATCAGCTTAATTGGTCCGAGGCACAGTTCCGTGCCATGGGCTTGAGTGATCAGGCTTCCGATTTAGCCTTAAGTTTTGTGTCGGGTATTCAGGGTATTTACTTGTTAACCCACACATTCAAAGATCCAAAGCTTGCTTTACGACAGGCTAAGATCTTGCAAACATGGCTAGAAAAATTAGGTTCTGGTTCACGCACAGGTGTGAGCGCGGCCGTTGCTACGGGCGTTGCCTAAGATCGAAGCCAAGAAGATCCAAGCGTTTTAGCTGTTCTTAAGGGGACAGCTAAGGCCTTTGTTTTGCATGTGTATCTTTTGTGAGTTTGAAAGTGCTAGAAAGCAATCCCATACCTGTTATCAAAGATTTAACACAGAGAGTGAACACGCTCTGGAGGTGTCTTTGACTTCGATGAAAAGACTGAACGTCTTGCGGAAGTACAGGGCTTATTACAAGATCCAAAGATCTGGGATAGTCCAGAGCGCGCACAAGCCTTAGGCAAAGAGAGCGCCGATCTAGAAAAAATAGTGGGCAGTCTTCGTAAACTTGAAAATAATCTGGCCGATTTCGAAGAACTCTGGGCCTTAGCACTGGCAGAAGACGATCAAACCGTTTTAGAAAGTCTGAGCCAAGAGGCGCTGCAGTATACCCAAGCCGTCGAAGCACTCGAATTTCAGCGCATGTTTCATCACCCGATGGATCCGAATAACGCTTTTGTGGATATTCAGTCAGGATCAGGCGGTACCGAAGCACAAGATTGGGCCCAAATGCTGTTAAGAATGTATTTGCGTTGGGGTGAGCGCCGTGGTTTTACAGTCACTGTTTTAGAAATGTCTGATGGGGATGTTGCGGGGATTAAGAGCGCGTCTGTACAGTTTGAAGGACCCTATGCTTATGGTTGGTTAAGAACCGAAACCGGTGTTCATCGATTGGTGCGTAAATCCCCCTTCGATTCCGGTAATCGCAGGCATACCTCTTTTGCCTCGGTCTTTGTGTCTGCAGAAATTGAAGATGATATTGTGGTCGATATTAATCCCGCCGATCTGCGTATCGATACCTATCGGGCCAGCGGTGCTGGAGGACAACATGTGAATCGTACCGATTCTGCGATTCGTATTACCCATGTGCCCACCAATATTGTTGTACAATGTCAGAGCGATCGGTCTCAGCATAAGAATCGCGCGAATGCGATGAAACAATTAAGAGCCAAATTATATGAGCATCAGCGTTTAGAACGTTTGGCAGCGCAACAGGTATTGGAGAGCAATAAGGCGGATATTGGCTGGGGATCGCAGATCCGTTCTTATGTATTAGATCAGTCTAGAATTAAAGATTTACGAACCGGTCTTGAAACAACCGACACGGCGGCTGTCTTGAATGGCGATTTGGATCGTTTTATAGCAGCAAGTTTAAAAGAGGGGATATAAATGACCATTCAAGCCGATCCGAGTGATAACGAACAAATAGAAGGCCGCAAATTGAAACTGGCTGCTTTAAGAGCGCAAGGTAATCCCTTTCCGAACGATTTTCGTCGTAGCCATGTAGCAGATCACCTACAATCTGCCTATGGTGAGCAATCCGATGAGACCCTCACCCAGCAAGCCATCAAAGTTTCAGTAGCAGGCCGCATGATGACCCGTCGTTTAATGGGTAAGGCATCTTTTATTCATCTGCAAGATGGCAGTGGTCGGATCCAGATCTATGTGCGCGGTGATGGCTTAAGTGAAGGGCAGTATGAGGCTTTTCAAAGCTGGGATCTGGGCGATATTGTGGGTGTAGAGGGTGTGTTATTTAAAACACGTACCGGTGAATTGTCGATTAAGGCATCCAATATTCGTTTGTTAACCAAGGCTTTAAGACCTTTGCCCGATAAATGGCATGGCTTAAGCGATCAGGAAATACGCTATCGACAACGTTATTTAGATTTAATTGTCAATGAAAAAAGTCGTGAAACCTTTAAGATCCGTGCTTTGGTTATCGAGCAGATCCGCCATTTTCTAATCAAAAGAGATTTTTTAGAGGTAGAGACCTCTATGATGCATCCTATTCCAGGAGGCGCCATTGCCAAGCCCTTTGTCACCCATCATAACGCCTTAAATATGGATCTCTATTTGCGTGTTTCGCCTGAATTGTATTTAAAACGATTGGTGGTGGGTGGTTTTGAAAAAGTTTTTGAAATAAACCGTAATTTTAGAAACGAAGGCTTATCTACGCGACATAATCCAGAATTTACCATGTTAGAATTTTATCAGGCCTATGCCGATTATCATGATTTAATGGATATGAGCGAAGTGCTGTTTAGAGAAGTGGTGCAAAGTGTGTGTGGTTCTTTAATCATAAACTACCAAGGTTTAAGTATCGATTTCGCAAAGCCTTTCGAACGTCTAAGCATTAAAGCAGCCCTTCTAAAATACGTACCTGGATTAAGCCAAGCAACCGTCGATGCCATGCCGGGTCTGAAGCAATTTGCCCTTTTTGAAGAACAGGTAGAGTCTCAATTGCAACAACCGACCTTTATTATCGAGCATCCGATTGAAGTCTCCCCCTTAGCGCGTGCCAATGAGAAGAATCCGCAGGTGGCCGATCGCGCAGAATTTTATATTGCAGGTCGAGAGATTGCCAATTTATTCTCAGAGTTGAATGATCCCCAAGATCAAGCCGAGCGCTTTCAAGCACAAGTGCGTGCCAAAGAGTCTGGGGACGAAGAAGCGATGTATTTTGATGCCGATTATATTGTGGCCTTAGAACATGGGTTGCCGCCCACCGCAGGAGAAGGTATTGGGATTGATCGTTTAGTCATGTTATTAAGCGATAGTCCGTCTATTCGGGATGTATTATTGTTTCCTCAGATGCGACCAGAACAATCCTCACCCCCCGCTACGCGGGACCCTCTCCCGTGAAACGGGAGAAGGATTGACACAGAAATGATTTTTCCTTGTATGAAAACCCTTTTCGGTTAGGTATTAGGGTATGCACAGTTCTGTCTTCGGTATCACTATAAGCTATCATCGGAGTTATTCCTTCTCTCGCTTGGCGGGAGAAGGTGGGGCGAAGCCCCGGATGAGGGTTGCAACATGTTGTTTGCCCTGTGGTCCTTCCAGATAAATAACATCAACAGACATCTTATCCTTTTGTATTTCCACGAGCATTTCTAATGTTTCAAGCTGTATAGCGTTGACCACGGTACCCATGCTTGCGGAACCCATGTGTAAAGCCTGTGGCTCAGCATAGATCTTCGTGCCCGCTGTAGGCAGTGGTCCTTTGTAAGAAGCTACCTGTAAATAGGCAAGCTGTCGTTTGGGAGTACTTTTGTATTCCATGCGTGCAATGACTTCTTGGCCACAGAAACAGCCTTTGCTAAAGCTAATAGCGTTTAAGGCAACCAATCCTAAATGATGGGGTAAAAAAAGCTCGACTGTTTGGGGGGCTATTTCAGGGATCGCTGCACGCATATCAAGCGCTTGCCATTGTGCAACATCCCCCTGCGGCACATCAGGGCCAGTACCTGCCTCGATCCCGGCCCCTACGCAAATAAAACGAGGTACGGCAGCATCTGGCAACTGTAATAACTGAATCGTTGTTAAGCGATGTAATGCTTCGGGCATCGATCCCACAAAACCGGTGATCAAATAATCGGCGCTTTTATCTTCTATGATGATTTTTGAGAATCGACCATATTGCCTTAAAACGTTCAGCGTTTGGGCCAAAATACTATGGGGTAGCAACATGCAATAACCGTTTTCCGATGGCCAGACCCTTAGTAGTGCACGAACCCGACCTTTCAGATTACAATAGGCGCTCCATTGATACGATCCGTGTTTTATCGCATGGATATCATTACTCAGTTGACCCTGCAAAAAAACCGCCGCTTTTTCACCGGATACAGTGATAACGCCATAGATTTGGCTTAAGTCGAAGATCTTGCCCGAGGTCTTTGGGTTCATAGTATACTCATCGTATCACAAGATGGAGATTTTCATGGATCTAGAAACCATTGATACAGAGATACTACAACTGCGTTGGCAATGTAGACGTGGCATGTTAGAGCTGGATCTGATGCTGGGCACTTTTTTAAACAAAGCCTATGCTTTGCTTACACAGACTGCACGCGCGGATTTTAGAAGGCTTTTAGAGGAATCCGATCAAACGCTGTATGAATGGCTTATCGGGCAGTCTGTACCAGAAGCAGCATCAATGCAGACCATGGTTTTGCAGATCCGCGCTGTGCTATCGCAAGAGAATCCTTCTACCTAATGCATCAGGTTGTTTTTTCATTAGGTTTTTCAAAAAGTTTGGCTGTTTTTTTGAGTGTTATTTATAGTTTTGCAGCCCTTATTCTGTGGGTCTTACCTGTAGCGTGGTTTGTACAGGTTTTTCTATGCTTAGGTCTATTATGCCTATTCATACAAACAGGGCAACGACATTTAAGTCGTTCACACAAGGGCTCTGTGGTATCGGTATGGCAGGATAGCAAGGGGCGCTGGGGTTACACACTACAAGATGGCCGCTGTTTGCGAGGCCGTTTAAGCCCTGATACCTTTAGGCATCCCTATTTATTAGTGTTGGGTTTAAAAACCAGCAGGGGTACATGCTATGTGCCCATTCTAGCCGATACCCTCGATCGTTTTGCCTTTCGTACCTTAAGTACGCGTGTAGGATTTTATGAATAACCTGTGCATCTACACTAACATCTTCTTGGAAATAAGTTCTTAAATTAACTAAGCTCAATAGGTAGGATCCAACCTGTCCTTATACAGGGTGGGGTCCCAGACCTAGGGGGGATAGTTAATGCCAGATAATCGCTTAGATATTCAATTAATTGAAGCGGCTAAACAAGGCGATCCCAAAGCTTTTGATATTTTAGTCGTGCGCTATCAAGCACGGGTTAGCAAAATTGTGATGCGCTTTATTAAAGATCCCCATGAAACTTTAGATATCTGCCAAGAAATTTTTATAAAAATCTACCGTGCCCTTGATAAATTTAGGGGAGATAGCTCTTTTTACACTTGGTTGTATAGAGTGGCGATTAATACCTCTAAAAATTATCTTTTATTGAGAGAGCATGCGCTACCTTCTATCGATCTTAATACCCTAGAAATCGATCATTTTTTAATGCGACATACACCAAAAGACCAGGCCACACCCGAGCAGTTGATGATTCGGGATCAGGTCGAAAAAATCATTTACGATACGATTAATGGATTACCCGATGATTTACGACAAGCCATAACCCTGCGCGAATTAGAAGGGAAATCGTACGATGCCATTGCAGGGATTATGAATTGTCCTATTGGTACTGTGCGATCCCGGATCTTTAGGGCACGTTCTGCCATCGATAAGAATGTACAGTCTTTATTGTAAAGCCCACCACTCTCCACTATACCTTAAAGAGCTATTTCTTTATTAGCTGAGGGATTCGTTGGTATGTCACGCCTGAAAAAAACTGCCGGTTCTATTTTGGTGGTAAGCACCTTAATCCTATCTATGTTGGCGGGTCTAAGCATTGCGACCATGCAAAACGTGGTAACGGAGTACCAATTAAGCACCCACGATCAGGATAAGACCTTAGCGCTGCAATCGGCGCAGTATGCCTTGGCGGAGGCCAAACGGCTTTTACTCACCCAGTGGGCGCCTGGTGCCCCGACTTGTGCAGCCGTTGCAGGTTGTGTGAATGCGAATGGGGTGCCTGTGTCGACGAATGGGGTTGCGGTATGGAGTTATGCCACTTTTGCCAGCAGTCCCAACAATACAGACTTTGCCCTGCGAC
>CAMCTX010000037.1 GCA_945878715.1 Legionella genomosp. 1
CGCTCTTGTAACTTCCATAAAGAATAGGCTGTCGATTTACCAACGCCATTTGAGATCAAAACACCTAAACTACGTTTTTTAGCAGCGGTTTTATCGACTGCCCCATAGTGATCAAAAACATGGGTCATAATACCAGTGCCAGAGGTAAAGTTTTGAAACTCTGTATGAAAACCAATCAGGCCTCGGGCTGGAATAATATAATCTAAGCGTACCCGTCCCTTACCATCTGAAATCATATCGGTTAAACGACCTCGTCGCTCTCCCAGTTTCTCCATGGTAGAACCTTGGTGGATTTCTTCAACATCGACGACTAATTGCTCATAAGGTTCCTGCATCACCCCGTCTTTTTCAGATAAAATGACTTCGGGTCTGGAGACAGCCATTTCATAGCCTTCTCTACGCATGGTTTCAATCAGAATACCCAAATGTAATTCGCCACGACCCGATACTTTAAACTTATCGGCATCGGCGGTTTCTTCGACACGTAAAGCAATATTGTGCGTCAATTCTTGGAATAAGCGATCGCGCAATTGCCGACTCGTAACAAATTTACCTTCACGCCCTACAAAAGGCGAATCGTTAATTTGAAAAGTCATGGTAATGGTGGGTTCATCCACACTCAGCGGTGGTAACATTTCTGGATTTTCTTTTGTACAGATGGTTTCTGAAATCGTTAAATGCTCGATACCTGCAACCGCAATAATATCGCCTGCATTGGCTTCGGAGACTTCCTTTTTTTCTAGACCTTTAAACGTCCAGAGTTGCAAGACTTTAGCCATGCGTACTTTACCAAAGCGATCGACCACAGACACTTGCATATTTTTGCTGATCTGCCCACGCTTAATACGTCCAATCCCAATAACACCTACATAATTGGAATATTGCAAAGAGCTGATCTGCATTTGTAAGGTACCATTCAGTTCCACAGCCGGTGGGGGTACATACTTAAGAATGGTTTCGAACAAAGGCGTGAAATCAACCGGTGGTTGATCAATTTCTAAAATGGCATAACCCAATAGGGCAGAGGTATAAACAATGGGAAAATCTAATTGTTCTTCAGTAGCACCTAATTTATCAAATAAATCAAAGACCTGATCCACCACCCAATGCGGTCTGGCACCGGGTCTATCAATTTTATTAATCACAACAATAGGCTTTAGACCCTGCTTAAATGCTTTTTGGGTCACAAAGCGGGTTTGTGGCATGGGTCCATCGACTGCATCCACCAATAATAATACCGAATCGACCATCGATAGGATCCGCTCTACCTCGCCACCAAAATCGGCATGTCCTGGGGTATCGACAATATTAATACGATATTGAAGACCGTCTTTTTCCCACTCAACAGCCGTATTTTTAGCTAGAATCGTAATACCACGCTCTTTTTCTAAGGGGTTGGAATCCATCCGACGAACCTTATCTTCTGAAGCTGAGCGATCATCACCCAAAGTACCCGATTTTTCTAATAATCGGTCCACCAAGGTTGTTTTACCATGGTCAACATGCGCGATAATCGCGATATTTCTTAAATGTTCAATCATGATGTTTTTATCCGGGATTTTTAAAAATATAGGGACTCGTATACTAAGACAACGAACAAAATAAATCAACCACAAACGAAACCTAGTTAGCTATCTTTTTTGTAGCGCTATGCAGGCCTAAAAGGGTTATCCTACACTAAAGATACATTGGCGATAGAAAGGCCAGACCTTAAACAGAAAGGGGGAGCGCATGAAGAAAATTTTAACCGTATTAACCGCAGCGATAGCTGTTGGCTGCAGTCTAACAACGATAGCTGCAACGGATGCTGGGGAAAAACCTAAAGTGCCCCCTCAGTACACGATTGCGATTAGCACACCAGGCGATCAAGATACTTTAACGACGACTGCTGATAGCTTAAATGTTTCGGTGACGGTAACACCCGATTTAGAAGCCGATGATACGGTGACGCTGTATGTGGATGGCACGGCGAGTGGAGATCCTGCACATGGCACCAGTTTGAGTGCACCTGCACTATCCCGCGGTTCACACACCCTACAAGCGAAAATTACCCAAACGAATGGGGCAGGGGCTGAAAGTCAAAGCATTACTGTTTACCAACAAGGTCATGGCCTCACTTCACCTATACTACCTTCAGCGCCTAGGGCACCTGCAGCACCTAGGGCACCTATGGCGCCTGCAGCACCTCATTGATAGAAGGAACTAGGCGCCCGCGACGTTATTACGACCCTTGGCTTTAGCCAGATACAAGGCCTTGTCCACGCGCCCTAAAATAGCCTCTACTGTCTCGGGTGCATGGTATTCTGTAACGCCCATCGAAACAGTCAGGGGGTGCGAGGCATCAATGCCTTCAAAAGGTGTATTTTCAATCAATGCCCGCATACGTTCTGCCACTTTTTCCGCATGTTTTTGAGAGGTTAAGGGGAAAATAATTAAGAACTCTTCACCGCCAAACCGTGCAAAATAATCGGATTTTCTCATGACGGTTTCTAGCGTTTTACATAAGAAAATCAACGCTTCGTCACCACAAAGATGCCCATAATAATCATTAATGTTTTTAAACATATCAATATCTAACAAACAAATAGAAAAATGATAGGTTTTGCGCTGTGCAATCAATGTCTGTTGCTTAAGAACCTCTAAAATATATCGCCTGTTTTTTATCTGCGTTAATTCATCGGTAATAGAAATAGATTCTATCTTATCGAGGGCAGTCGTGAGATTTTTGTTTTTGTTTCTCAAATAATCCCTAATGCTGCTCATTTCAGAAGCAATCACAACATAAGCCAAAGAAACCAATGAAAAACCAAAAAAGGCTATCCACTCTATACGGGGATCTACAAGGCTTGGGTAAACTATTTTAAGCGTTTGTATAACGCACAGGTATAAAAACATGCCATAACAAGCAAGCGCCACAAAAGCGCTTACCCCCAAATGAAAAGTCCCAAACACCAGCGTGAAAAAATTGAACATGAGCAATAGCTCTCTCACTTCCGTGGTTAAAAAAACTGTATACATAATGAAAGTAATAGACCATAACATCATAGGAATAGTTAAGCTTGGATCTTTGATATGTTCATTCATGCCGCTGTAGATCACCACAAAAAACAATCCATTAACTATCCAAGCCAAGACAAAAGTAATGATAAATTCATAGCCCGTTATACGAAAAAGATCCGAAGACCATAGCAAAACACACACGAGTGTATGAATAGAAGCCCCATACATGGCATAAACAAGTCGTCTTAAACGAATTTGCTGTTTTTTATTCTTATGCCTAAATAACAAATCAATCAATGGAACATCCTATTCGTCTTTTAAAAGGCTCAGGCCACCTGTATCAATACCCTTAGTACCCTTGCTCAGCTTAATCATAAGTCTTACTTCGTTTTCTGATTCTGCATACTTTAAGGCTGTTTCATGCGTTATCTTGCCTTGAACATAGAGATTAAAAAGTGCCTGATCATAGGTTTGCATGCCTTGCGAGTTGGAACGCGTCATTAAATCGCGCAATTCATCTAAAGCATTTTTTCGTATGCCATCTGCCATAGCAGGGGTGTTAATGAGTATTTCAATGGCCGGGATCAGCCTACCTTCATCGACGGTTGGAACCAATTGCTGCGCAATAATAAGCTTGAGATTTAAAGATAAGCCCATCCATAATTGCGGATGCATTTCATGGGGGAAAAAGCTTGTTATTCTATCAAAAGCCTGATTGGCATTATTGGCATGCAAGGTTGCCAGACAAATATGTCCTGTCTCTGCAAATGCCAGCGCATAACCCATCGTATCGCGCGATCTAATTTCGCCAATCAATACCATATCGGGTGCTTGCCTGAGAGCATTTCTTAAACCGATTTCATAGGAATCGGTATCGATACCCACTTCTCGCTGTGTGACCACACAACTTTCATGTTCATGAATAAATTCAATCGGATCTTCAATCGTAATAATATGTCCTTTACTATTGCGATTTCTATGGCCAAGCATAGCAGCCAACGTCGTGCTTTTTCCCGCGCCGGTTGGCCCAACAACCAGAATAAGCCCTCTATTCATCATGGCAAAATCATACAGGGCAGTTGGCATGCCTAATTCTTCTAAGGTAGGAATATGGGTTTCAATCCTTCTTAAAACAGCACCCACACAAGACCGCTGTCGTAAAGCACTTACCCTAAATCGTCCTATTTTTCGTTGTATCGAAAAATTTAATTCTTTGCTATCAAAAAACTCTTTCTTTTGCTTGGCATCCATCATCTCGACAACAATATTTTCCACTTGTTCGGGGGAAAGTTTTTCGGTAGAGAGCTCAACCAAAAGCCCATTGATTTTCATCATCACAGGCACGCCGACCATAATTAATAGATCGGATGCTTTTTTTTCAGCAACTTCAACCAGCCAATCTTCTAAGCCCATAGATTATCCTGCTTAACCAAATAAAGTTTTGTTTTCTGCCTTGGATTTTGCTTCTTTTTTATGAACGAGTTCTTTTTGCACCATCTCTTGTAAACACTGATCGAGGGTTTGCATGCCTGATGCACGACCCGTTTGAATGGCAGAATACATTTGTGCAATCTTAGCCTCTCGTATTAAGTTGCGAATAGCGGGCGTGCACAGCATAATTTCATGGGCGGCTACCCGACCCGTTTTAATGCCTTTCACAAGGGTTTGAGAGATAACAGCCCGCAACGATTCTGATAACATACCACGTACCATTTCTTTTTCTTCACTGGGAAAAACATCCACAATACGGTTTACCGTCTTAGCTGCAGAAGTCGTATGCAGGGTTGCAAAAACTAAGTGTCCTGTTTCAGCGGCAGTCAAGGCCAAACGTATGGTTTCTAGATCCCGCATTTCTCCGACTAAAATAACATCTGGATCTTCACGCAAGGCCGATTTAAGGGCGGCCGAAAATCCCAAAGTATCGCGATAAACTTCGCGCTGATTCACCAAACTTTTCTTGCTCTGGTGTAAAAACTCTATGGGATCTTCAATCGTAATAATATGATCACTGCGCGTTTCATTCACAAAATCAATCATCGCAGCCAGCGTCGTACTCTTACCCGATCCTGTAGGACCTGTGACTAAAATGATACCTCTGGATGTTTCTGAAATCTCTTTAAAAATAGAGGGGCAGCCCAGTTGTTCAAGGGTTAAAACCTTGGCAGGGACCATTCTAAAGACACCGCCTGCACCCCTGTTTTGTCTAAAGGCATTCACCCTAAAACGGGCTAAACCTGGCACTTCGAAAGAAAAATCTGTTTCCAGGGTTTCTTCGTAAATTTTTCGTTGCTTATCGCTCATGACATCATAAATTAATTTGTGTACATCCTCATGACTCAGTGAAGGTACATCTAAACGTCGAAGCTCACCGTTCACACGAATAATCGGGGGAACCCCGGCCGAAAGATGTAAATCGGATGCATTACTTTTGACGGTAAATTCTAATAACTCCGTAATATCCATAGATAGACGCCTCTTGCGTTATACGAGGGTACCCTCTCCTATTTATATAGAGTGTTAACTGCAAGAATTGTTCCATACCCCCCGTCAGCCCACCTAGGGCCTCATCAAATAAGTTTTTCCGAATGGCACTCGGGGACATATATCAAGGATCATTTATGATATAATTCCCCCCTCAACACCCAGGTGAATACTGAAGATGACGGGCGATACCTTACACGTTTTAAAAAAGACCTTTAGGCTTTTTATGCAACAGGCTTTCTCTACACCCTGGATGCGGGTCCGTTGTCTCATAGCCCTTCTTCTGATCGGGGTTGATGTTACTAGTACCTCCTGTGTGTCCTACTATTCCAAACAAATTGTGAATGCCCTTCCCATGCCCTGGGAGTATGCCGTATGGCTCAGCATGGGTTTATTCGTTTTATTTTGGATGGTAGAAACAACGGTTGTACACGTACAGGATATTATTTTCTTCCCGATCATTAACCAAACGATTCGTAATCTGACTTACCGGACGGTAGAACATATCCATCAGATCCCCTTGCTGGATTATCAGACATTATCCATTCCAGAAACCATTAATTGCATACGTCGTATTAGCCAAAGTGCACGATTATTTATAAAAACTATTGTGCTAACCCTGGTACCTTCTTTTATGAAAATTGTAGTGGCTGCTTTTGTGCTAGCTCATACAAGCCTCGTCGCTATCGTGTTTGTTCCATTCATTGGATTAATCCTTTTTTTATTGTACAAAATAACACAATGGTATGCGATCGCCAGAACACATGCATGGCAGATTTCCGACCAGGTAACGCTGCGCGTGAACGATAGTCTCTTAAATACTGAGCGATGTCGTTTTTTCAAAAAAGAGGAAATGCAAACCATCGCGCAATGCTTAGACCTAGAAGCAGCCTGTTGGCAAAAAACAAATCAACGCTTACATGGCGTGCATATTGTGATTGGCATACTCCTGGGATTAACACTCGGTGGAACGCTCATAGGCACCATGATGGCTATTCGAAACCATCATTTTAGCATTGGTGATTTTGTTTTTTTACAAGCGCAATTAATGGCCGCTTTAATACCTCTAAGACATTTTTCAAGAGAGTTTAGACAAATGGCCGAGGCATTGGTCGATATTAGAAAAATAATAGCCCTCTTAGAAAAACCCCTGGAACAAAAAAAACACTCAAATCATTACCCCGATTATTTTAAAAAGCAAGGGATCTATTGCCATAAAATGTGTTTTAGTTATGGCAGCCATATTATTTTTAATCAGGTATCGCTTCACTTTGAACCAGGCACAAAAGTTGGTATTATAGGCGACAATGGTTCTGGAAAATCTACCCTTTTAAAATTAATCAGTGGTCTTTATCAACCCCAAACAGGCCCTATTTTAATGAATGGTCAAGCGATTCATCAGTATGAAAAAGAGTCCCTTCATAAACTCATGCATTATATTCCACAGCATTACTATTTATTCAATAGTCGTTTAAGAGATAATCTATGTCACGGTATTCAAGATGCTGTTTCAGACTATCATTTGCTAGAGATTCTAGAAAAAGTTCAACTAATCACGCTGCTTCGACAGCTGCCACAGGGCCTTGATACACCTTTGGGTGAAATGGGCACCAAGCTTTCAGGGGGTGAAAAACAAAAAATAGCACTGGCTAGGGCATTATTACTAAAGCCTGCTATTTTGCTATTGGATGAAACGACCAATGCGCTTAGTATCGAACAGGAGGAGTCTCTCTTGCAGACACTCTTTGAATCCATTCCAACCATTATTCTAAGCTCACATCGACCTTCTGCGCACCTAAAAATGGATTGTGTATTTAAAATACAGGACAAAAAAATTCTCGGTATAGAAGCACCCCTCTATGCATAAAATAGGGCCCCAACAACCTTCTATTCCTTTATCGCTTTATATTCATATTCCTTGGTGTACAAAAAAATGTCCTTATTGCGATTTTAATTCTTATGCCAGCCCTCAAGAAATCCCTGAAAAAGCTTATGTTCAGCGTTTATTAAGTGATTTGCGTCAGGACTTAAGCTTGGCACAAGGACGCTCTGTTCAGAGTATTTTCTTTGGCGGGGGTACGCCTAGTCTTTTTAGCGCTGGTAGCATTGAAGCTATTCTTGAAGGTGTTCACGCGCAATTATCCATAGAACCTTTGGCCGAAATAACGCTTGAAGCCAATCCTGGCACCGTGAGCGCACAACAGTTTAAAGCTTATAAGCAAGCGGGCATTAATCGCCTGTCACTGGGCGCCCAAAGTTTTCAAGACAAATCATTGCTTGCTTTAGGGCGTATTCATACCGCCGCCCAAACACAAGAAGCGATCCAAGCGATCCTCAACGTCGATTTTAGAAGTTTTAATATTGATCTGATGTATGGTCTACCCGAACAAAGTATTCAAGATGCCTGTTTTGATCTGCAAACAGCTTTGGCATTTAACCCGCCGCATATCTCTTGGTACCACTTAACATTAGAACCCAATACGGTTTTTTATAAGCAAAAACCAGCGGGTTTACCTTCAGATGACCATGTCTTTGAGATGCAATGTGCCGGCACTGATTTACTGCAGGCACAGGGACTACAGGCTTACGAAGTGTCTGCCTTTTCAAAAAGGGGACACCAAAGTGCACATAATCTGAATTACTGGCATTTTGGCGATTATCTGGGCATTGGCGCTGGCGCCCATGCAAAAATAACCGATTTAGACTCGAAAAAAATAACCCGTTACCGGAAAACACGCTATCCCAAAGATTATCTCAACTTGCTCAAAAACCCCCTGGCCGATAGTACGATTATCCCGCAGGAGGAATTGGCTTTAGAATTTATGCTCAATGCACTGAGACACCATCAAGGCTTTAGCCTTGCAGAGTTTGAACAAAGAACTTTTTTAACCCGTGCATCCATCGCGAAACCTTTGTCTAAAGCTATCGATAGCGGTCTTCTGCTACTAGAAGATAATTGGATAACCCCCACCGACTTAGGTAACCGCTTTTTAAACGATTTAACGGCTTTATTTTTAGATTAATCTAAGATCGGTTTATCTTTGGCAGAACGATGCCGGTCTCGTAATTCGATATCAATATATTTATCGGTAATCGCACTTGAACTGTGCCCTGCATCATCGCGCACATGCTCACGTGGCCGATGTTTTACATCATCGGAAATACCCGTATGCCTCAGCCAATGAACCGTGGCTTCAACCAAGGACTCAGCTTCTTCTTTAAAACCATCTTGTTTTAATTGTATGATCGCTTTATCAAAACAATCTTGCACAATCGCACGCACATAGGTGGTGCTAGTAATAGGCCCCTTGCCTTTATTTTTTGGGAATAACGCTGATTTATCGGCCGTAGAAGGCAATGCCGACAGCCCTAAATACACACGCCATCTTTTAAGGGCCGCAAGCATCGGATCGCTCACCGCGATTTGACGTTGTTTATTACCTTTACCCACCGTTGTAAACCACCAATGCCCTTCATGATCGCTATAAAAATGATGCATTTCCGGGATCCAACGAGCACTCGCTGCCAATTCGGAAATTCTTAAGTACATCGCATACAGTGCCGACATCATAAACAAGGTTCTTTCATGTTTAGCAGGCTCGCTTGAAGCCATACCCTGAACAGTGGTCATAACATATTGCCATTGTAGTTCGCTGAGCCGTCGGATTTTGGGCGAACCTTGATGTCGTCGAATAAATTGACTTTTTTGCCGAATAAGCGCAATGGGATTCATGACAACATAATCTTCTTGCATTAAATAGGTGTAAAAACTACTGAGAATGGCAAACATTTCTTTGGTGGAAGCCACCGACAATTCAAAATTTTTAATGAGAGGCCTGCGTCCTTCCCGATGGGCTGTTTTTGAAAGGGTAACCACAAAAGGCCTCCAGGCTGGATTAGGACCACGCAAGCCATCTTTTTCAATAAAACGTGGGACTTTTTTTAGACCGATCCAAGACGGCGGGGGATCCTGGCAGAAATGGATAAAGTGCTCCATGTCTTCACGCCGCAAATCCTTCAGTCCCTTTCCTTCTAACTGTGTCCATTGCAATAAGCGTTCGACCTCTCGCCGATAGGCATTAAAGGTTCCCTGGCTGCCCTTATACGATTTTAGAAAGGCAACCCCGTGTGCATAATCCTCTTGCGCTTGCTCACCCTGCAAGAGACGCTCAGATGGCTGTCCAATATGATCCCTGTCATCAAAGAGGGCTAAGGGGCTGGACGGTGTATGCCTACTATTTTTCATGGTGATTCCCTCATCAACCAGCACTTGACATAAAAATTGTCATTATGCCATATTTCCCCTATCATTAAATGTCTATCTGAGATTCGATAGGGAGGTCGTATCAAAAAGATCCTCAAAGGCTTTGGCTTAATTGAAACCATGATTGCCTTGGCTGTGATCTCGGTGGGTGCTTTAGGCTATGTCACATCCCAAATAAGCAGTTTGAAAAATATCTCAAATACCATGACCCGCACGCTGGCAACCTTGCTCATTTACGATATTACGGCCCGCATGCAGGCCAATGCAGCCGAATTTTGGCAGGGCCCTGCCAGTGCTTATCTAGGCGCTACGCCAGCCAATGCAAATGCTAGTTGTTACAGCACCTCGGGCGCTTATTGCACCAGTACTGAAATGGCGTCCAATGATCTGTTCGAATGGAAAGGCCTGGTAGGCAGTTCTTTTCCCCCAGCTATGAACGCGGTGGGTTTTGTTTGCTTAGAGACCGTCCCAGGTACTGCCTCTTTAGCAACCGTGGGTTGTACGAATGCGGCTGTTGCAAACAATCCTTTAACCTTTACCATTAAAATTTATTGGCAAAGCGTAGCTGGCGGTACTTATGACCAAGTACAAGTAGGCACTGTAGAAGCGCCTATGCTGAGGGCCGCCATTTATCCCCTCTCAAATCCTATACCCAACCAATAATGAAGGAAAAGCATGCGATTGCATAAAGGCTTTAGTTTATTATCACTCATCGTGGGGATTGCAACCAGTTCGCTATTATTGCTAACCACCGCCCAACTTTCTTCTATATCACGTGCCAATTTTTCGAAAAATGAAAGCACGCTGCAACTCTATGTAGATGGACGTAATGCTATCCAGATCCTGAGGCAATATGTGCCCATGGCAGGGGTAGGGATCCAACAGCCTGCTTCGGCTGCGGCGCCCAATAGTACCTACACCGTGCTCGGTGCAGGGGTGGGTGCTGCGCCCTTACCAGGCGGCGGGCCCGCAGTTCTGCCGGATTGGGTTTATGTGGGAATGGCCACTATCCCCGCCAGTCCAGCTCCACCTTCCTATACCTATGCCGTTTCTGCCACCAGTCAACCCACGTGGTGTACGCAGCAAGCAAATTTGATCAAGAGTACCCCTAATGCCACACCTGCTGCCATTACCAATAATTTCATGGCACTACAGGGGGCACAGTGCTATTACGGCACCAATCCAGGCTGGAGTGCTGTGTCAGCAAGCACTTATTTGAATGGTCTCTGTTGCGCAAACCCCAACAATGCCACGAACTGTGCAGACCCTGTCTATAGCTGTGGCGCATCGAATGGAGCCCCTGCACAATGGTCGGGTTCTGTGTACCAAAAATTGGTCCCTCATCTAAATGTTCCCACCATTGGTGCTGCCGTAGGGGGCGATACCTTGCAGGTTTATTTTGCGAATCGCGGCCCTCAAAGCATGAAAAGTTATGACGACACCACTATCCCGGCCGATGCCAATGCAGGACCACCTACCAATTCAGCCCCTTTAACGCTGTATAATTATACTTTTAGAGTCATCCAGAATAATGGTGCCTACACACTGCAAATGACCGATGCAGGCAGTGGAAAACTCTATAATATTGCGAATAATGTTGAATATATGGCCGTCTTGGTGGGGGAAAGCGATCGCATTCTATCAAAAGATGTCGTAGGTGATGGCACTCAAACCATGCAATTGCCCGAGATGAATCGCTATGTACGCTTTGATGCCGCTAATTTATACGCTTATCGTGTTATGGCCGTGCGCATTGCACTGGTCGTTCAATCCAATGACAATGTGCTAGCAACGGCGCCTGCAGCGCCTACCCAACTGACACTCATGACTGGCAGCAATAATGTGCCAATCACCTATACGCCACCGCTTGATCGAAAAATGCGCAAGGTTTTTGTGACGACTATCTATTTAAATTCCTATGCCTTACCTGAATTTCGCATGAACTGTGTACCTGGATCCGGTGCTGGCACTTATCAACTGCAAACCAGCGGTATTCCCTTTAGCACCACTCCTGCGTCCGCCAATGATCTATGCTGCGGAGGCGTTTGTACACAATTTGCCTCTTTTGCGCTCTGTGAAAGACAACGCATGACGGGTGGGTGTTAAAACCATATCCCCAACATTGCTGCAAATCCTATTACTTACTATAACTAAGTAACAAGGCCTCAAGGCTTCGGAGTGTTCTGTGCTAGCTGCTTCAAAAACGCAAGGGTCCATTTTGGTGGTAAGCACCTTAATCCTATCTATGTTGGCGGGTTTGAGTATTGCGACCATGCAAAACGTGGTGACGGAATACCAATTAAGCACCCACGATCAGGATAAGACCTTAGCGCTGCAATCGGCGCAGTATGCCTTGGCGGAGGCCAAACGGCTTTTACTCACCCAGTGGGCGCCTGGTGCCCCGACTTGTGCAGC
>CAMCTX010000038.1 GCA_945878715.1 Legionella genomosp. 1
TCGACATAAGTGCCTGATTCGAGTTCTAGACTGTTTAAATCAACGAGATCTCGTACAGAAGATGGTAAGTAATATTCGAAGAACTCCCGTGCAACGCTTAGATTGGCCATCGAACTTTTAAAAAGTTTGTCATGGGGTGAATGAACGACATTCATGAATTTTTACTAATCCTTGTTGTAGAAAGGATTAGCATGAAGCACAAGGTACGCTGTGTCTATCCGATAAATAGCGGAGATCAGCTTTTAAACTGTAGAATAATCGTATCTTTAGGATTGCGATTAGGAATATCTTTTCTGCTTTCTGTGAATTGACCTTTGGTATAATCCTTAACAACCTTTCTCCAAAATGAAAGGGCTGGTGTATTGCAAGGCAATATCATAATCTCGGTCTTACCGGGAAAGCGCTTAAACAGTTCTGTGGCTACTTGGGTGCCCAGTCCTTTTCTTTGAAAGTTGCCAGCAATAAAAAACTCTGCAATATTCCACTCTACATTCGGCGCGCTGCCCACTTTATGAACCAGCACAAAACCACCCAGTTCTCCATTAATCTCCACAATAAAGGGGTGTCTGTTAGGGTCCTTCCAATAGGCATCGACATTATGCGCCCCATAGAGGCCATTGGCTGGAAAGGCCCAGCCGGGTTCATTGCCACAGGGTTTAGACATATCGTAGGCATAAAAGCGGGAGAGATTATGGATAATATCTTTTTGTTCATAGGTCGCTGGGACTAAGCGGACAGCAGACCTCAGTTTTAGGCCTTCTTTACCTAAGAGGGCCACACCGATACCCAAAAGGCACAGTACGCTCAGCAAAATCAGTTTATTCTTCGTTCGGCTCTTCATCCTTTCAGTTTAGCAATCTTGAGTAATATTGCGAGTCTTTTTAGTGCATTGTCCAGAAAGTCTTTTCGAATGATGGCGAGGGGCGTCGATTCCAGGGAAGGGTAAATCGTCGAATACAGGGATGTATGTCCCCGAGTGACATTCGGAAAGACTGGCAGCTAAACGTTAAAACGAAAATGCATCACATCGCCATCTTGTACAATGTACTCTTTGCCTTCTAAACGCCATTTACCGGCTTCTTTAGCACCCGCTTCACCTTGATAACGAATGTAATCGTCAAAGCTAATCACTTCGGCGCGAATAAAACCCTTGTAAAAATCGGTGTGAATCACACCTGCTGCATCGCGTGCAGTAGCACCCACAGGAATGGTCCAAGCCCGCACTTCCAACACACCCGCTGTAAAATAGGTTTGTAGCCCTAAGAGCGCATAGCCTGCTTGGATCAATCGATTGAGCCCTGGTTCTTTAAGACCAAGTTCTGCTAAAAAGGCTATTTTATCTTCATCGCTCAAATCTACCAGTTCGGCTTCAATCGCTGCACAAATAGGAATGACAGAAGCTTTTTCCAAGGCAGCAATTTTTTGTACAGCCGCTAAGTGCGGATTA
Organism: Legionella genomosp. 1; assembly: GCA_945878715.1. Classification (GTDB taxonomy): domain Bacteria; phylum Pseudomonadota; class Gammaproteobacteria; order UBA6186; family Azoamicaceae; genus CADEGZ01. Next base: position 1,448 of record CAMCTX010000038.1, read on the forward strand.
TTCTCAAAACCGTGTTCATCGACATTCGCAATATAGAGTGTAGGCTTTGCTGTGAGTAAATGTAGTGAACGCATAAAAGGTGCTTCGGATTCGGGTACGCTAAAGGTTCTGGCAGGATGACCCGCGTTAAGATGTTGGTATAAAGCTTCCATCAAGGCCTTATCGGCCACGGCTTGTTTATCGGCACTGCGGGCAGCCTTTAACATTTTTTGTTGGGCTTTTTCAAGGGTCTGCAAATCGGCTAATAGAAGTTCGGTGTTTATAATCTCAATATCTTCAGTCGGATCGACTCGATCACAGACATGGGTAATATCCGGATCTTCAAAGCAGCGTACCACATGCGCAATAGCATCGGTTTCTCGAATGGTTGCGAGAAATTGATTGCCTAAGCCTTCACCTTTGGAAGCCCCTTTCACAATACCGGCGATATCCACAAAATCCATGCTGGAGGGTACGGTACGTTGTGGTTTTACAATGGGCACAAGTTGATCGAGACGGGGATCAGGAATAGGGACTCGGCCTATATTGGGCTCAATGGTACAAAAAGGATAATTTTGTGCAGCAATCCCTGCCCGTGTAAGGGCATTAAAGAGGGTCGATTTGCCCACATTAGGTAAGCCTACAATGCCGCAGTTAAACCCCATCAGACTCTCCTAGCTTTGATAGCCATTGTGGTAATTGTTCCAGTGCTTGTTGGATCGCTTTTCGGATCAGTGTTTCTTCTTCTGCGGGCGGGATCGCTAATACATAATCACTGACATCGATATTGCGATCGATCGCTTTGCCAGGGTGCCCAATGCCTATTCTTAATCGATGAAAAGAGGGACTCTGTAAATGTTCTATCAGATCACGAACCCCGTTGTGTCCTGCATGTCCACCCCCACTTTTAAAACGAAAGGATCCAGGTGGGAGATCGAGTTCATCATGCACAATCAAAATATTTTCTACAGGGATGCGATAATACTTGGCTATCGGTGCAATCACCTGTCCACTATGGTTCATAAAATCCTGCGGAATCACAAAATGACAGGGTAGGGTATTCAGATTGCCTTGGGCTACCTGAGCCTTGAAGCTCGATTTATGGCTCAGTGTGATTTTTTGTGCTTCACAGAGTGCTTCTACAAACCAGGCACCCGCATTATGGCGGGTACGGGCATATTGAGATCCTGGGTTAGCGAGTCCGGCAATCAACATTGCGGCGCTAGACTTGAGTCCAGCAGGGTGCACAATTACTTGCCCTTATCTTTGCCGCCCTTTGGAGCAGCTTCTTTGCTTGCTGCTGCAGTCGCTGCAGGTTCTTTACCTTTGGCTGCCACTTCTGTTTCTTTTGCTGCTGTGGTGGCGTCTGGCTCAGCTTTTTGGCGTGGCATATGAATACTGACCACGGCATGATTGTGATCGGCATTGTGTCCATGGCTTAAATCGACCAGATGTACACCCTTGGGCAAGGACAGATCGGATAAATGTAGGATCTGATCCATCGCCATCTGTGATAAATCGACTTCGATATATTCTGGCAAGAGGCTTGCCAAGCAACGTACCTCGACATCCATAAAGTGATGATGCACCATGCCGCCAGCCTTCATGGCAGGACAGTTTGCTTCGCCCACAAAACGTAAAGGAACGCGCAAATTCATTTCTTCGGTGGCGCTGACACGCTGAAAATCCATATGAGCAATGGCTTTCTTAAAGTGATGACGTTGTAGATCTTTTAGCACAACCTGTTCGATAGATTCTTTAAAACGCAGGGTCAAAATATGGGAATAAAAAGCTTTATTTTCTAAAGCGTGCTGTACTTTTTTATGCTCCAGGGTGAGAGCCAACGGTGGCTTATTGCCGCCATAGATGATGGCAGGTATTCTGTCCTGAAGACGACGTAGGCGGCGACTGGCCCCTTTACCACGTTCTAGACGTATTTCTGCATCTAATTCAAAAACCGCTTTAGCGCTCATTGTTTGAAGACTCCAGGTAGATCTGTTAAGCCCACGGACTATACCCCAATTAAGGGGTTTTATGCAAATAGGATCCCCTTAAATAGGTTATATATACAACTTACACAAAAAGCTTTTGTGTTTACGCTAAAAATATTTACTGCTAGCATGCAGCATGATGCTTTTAAACACGACCCACGGCACAACGATTGCTTATGATCGACATCCCGCCCCTACCCAACCTGGGTTGGTATATTTAGGGGGTTTTCGATCGGATAGGCAGGGCACCAAGGCACGCTATGTACATAATCTTTGTCAGACGCTTAGTCTGCCCTTTGTACGCTTCGATTATGCAGGACATGGGGAGTCTTCGGGGTGTTTTGAAGAAGGCAATCTGAGCCTGTGGTTGGAAGATACTTTATTGGTGATTGATAAGCTGACCGAAGGGCCGCAAATACTGGTGGGATCGAGTATGGGGGCTTGGCTTATGGTGCTGGCGGCTTTAAGAAGACCGGCGCGTATCAAGGCGCTGATTGGTATTGCGGCAGCACCCGATTTTACGGATGACTTTTCTTTGCTCAGCGAGGCCCAGCAGCGTGATTTAGCAGTACAGGGGTTTTGTGAAATACCTTCCCATGAAGGCGCACCCTATAAAATTACCCAGCAGTTTATCCAAGATAGCCAGCAGCATCGGATATTAAACGGATCGATTTCCCTGGATTGTCCTGTACACTTGCTACATGGCTTGGCGGATGAATCGGTGGCATGGCAACAGTCTGTAAGGCTGGCAGAGCAGTTAGGCTCGAAAGCAGTCGAGGTGCTTTTGCTCAAAGGAGGGGACCATCGTTTATCCACTGAGCCTCAATTGCACATTTTAGCGCAGGCGATTCGTAGGCTCGTTGTATGAAAGAGGTTAAACCCATGGTTGAAATTTACACGGATGGTGCCTGTCGCGGTAATCCAGGGCCTGGGGGTTGGGGGGTATTGTTACGCTATCAAGACAGCGAAAAAGAACTCTCGGGTGCTGTGGAATATACCACCAATAACCAAATGGAATTAATGGCAGCCATAGAGGCACTCAATGCTTTATTGCGCCCTTCAAAGGTCGATCTCTATACCGATTCAGAGTATGTAAAACAAGGGATCACCACCTGGATCCACACGTGGAAAAAAAAGCAGTGGAAAAATGCAGCCGGCCAACCCGTTAAAAATCAGGATCTCTGGCAGCAATTGGACCAGGCAACGCTACGGCACGAGGTCCAATGGTATTGGGTAAAGGGACATAGTAATCATCCCGATAACGATCGTGCCGATGCCTTAGCACGGGATGCGATTGATAGGTTAATCGCATGAGCAGACAAATTGTTTTGGATACCGAAACCACGGGCTTAGATCCCAGCAAAGGCCATCGTATTACCGAAATTGGTTGTATCGAAATGGTCAATCGGCGCGAAACGGGAAACCGTTTTCATACCTATTTGAATCCAGAGCGCGATATTGATGAAGCCGCCCAAAGAATTACCGGCCTAACCCGCAGTTTTCTGGAAGACAAACCCAAATTTTCTGATATTGCAAACGAACTGCTGGCCTTTTTAAAGGTTGAAGGCACAGAGCTGATTATTCATAATGCGCCTTTTGATTTAGGCTTTTTAAACCATGAATTCAAGCGTTTATTTAAGGATCACAGCGATTTAGAACAAGATCTGTCTATTTTCGATACCTTAGCCCTTGCGCGGCGTTTGCATCCCGGACAGCGTAATAATTTAGATGCGGTGTGTAAGCGTTACAATATAGACAACACCGATCGCGATTATCACGGTGCTTTGATCGATGCCAAGCTTCTGTTGCGTGTTTATTTGGCGATGACGGCGGGGCAGAGCGCTATGTCTTTTAGCGATGCGCCTGTTGTGAGCGAGCAACGCGCCACAGCTGGGGATGCAACCCTGTCAGGACAAGCAGCTGCAGCACCGAGTGTACGGGATTTTCCTTTGCGCATCATTCGTGCGAATGATGAGGAATTAGATGCGCACTTAAAGCGATTGGCCGCTATTCGGGCGAAGAAGGAAAGGGCTTAATCTTAGTACATTTCTGTATGGGCTGTTTCTTCAAATAAAGCTTCTATCTTATCGGTTTTTAATAACCTCAAGCCCCAAGATACTAACTGCTCGTTAGGAGCTTGTTCGATACGTTGACGATAGAGGGCCGGAATGGCACCAAATTTGCCTTCTAATAAAGAGATAAGAAACTGGGTTCTAGCTTGTTGAGCGCCCGAGTCAATTAGTCGACTTGCCATGGTCATGATACCCTCCTTATTGGGGGCGGATAGCCCCTCGGCAATGGTTTGTATAAATACTTCCGGTTCTGGGATGTCCCCAGTATTAAGAAGATAGTTTAGCAAAGTTCTAATGTATTCGGTAGAATGAGATTCACAGTCGATGACTTGGATCATTTCAATCAGGGGGGTTAGTATAGCCTCCATATCCCTTAGGTAAATATGTTTCATTACAAAAGTCATGATACCTGCCCATTTTTGCTCTCTTAGAGCCTCATCAGGCAGATCATGTGTATCAATCAAATGGAATGGCTCAAATAATTGTTCGATTAATGCCTTAGGCGCTTCAATGAGAGAACGAATATGTCGCGCACCTGTATAAGGTTTCGGGCCGTGATAAAAAACCAGAGGGATCACTAATGGTAGGGAGCATGATTTTTTATCCCCATTGGTTTTTTCCTTATGAGATTTTTTAATATGATCAGACCAAATACCCACAATATACTGCCAAAGCCGAAATGGCATGAGTTCGTCTATGGAGCTTTGATGTTCACAGAGCAAATATAAATACGCAGGTTTTTCAGAAATTTTTATTTCATACAGTACATCCGATAGCGAGACTTGTAATGTTGGATCGACATAACTATTGGGGCAAAGCCTTAGCGCATTGAGATCAACGGCTGCTAATATAGCAGCGGGCAAATGGTGCTCGAAAAAATCTCGAGCCACCCGCAGATCAGTCATTGCGCTTTTAAACAATTTGTCGTGTGGGTTATGAAGGATTCCCATAGAAGATTTATTTCCATAGTGTGGCGTTTGGTTTTAAGGTTTAGCTTTGAACTATAGAATGATTTTTAAGGGGTGACTATCCGATTAATAACGGAGATGTTTCATATCATGTTAGGTGCATATTCACATAGTTTGATACAATTACATTGGTTCTAAAGATGACTTTTGTTGATTTTCTAATTCATTCATGATGTAATCCCATGCAAACCACATTCTTATTGCAGTGCGCGTAATAAAAACAAGAAAACTATTGGAGTGTTTATGTTAATAAGTGAATCAGTAGCAGAAGAAATATGGAATACCATAAGAGAAAGAACAGGTGCCGCGCCTCGTATCAATAAGGATCAAATTAGGGAAATATCCTATAGATTTTTAGAACCACTCTTGGATTTTCTTGTGATGAGTGTAGAAGATGTACCCTCTGGCAACCTCATTGCAAAAGATTTACTGCATTTGCTCGCAGGCCCTATTCCCCAGGAGAGCGGATACTTAGAAAGTGGCTTTGGAGAAGAAATACAACCAGATCCATTTTTAAAAGAATCAATAGAAGCTATTCTTAGTAAAAACTTATCACAAACTGCCAGTGCAGAACTAAGAGAATCAGAGACACAATCTACTTTTTCCATTATATATCCAGTTGTTTATAAATTATTGCATGAATATCGACTCAACAAGGATCCAAACAGGCCTGATATCGATGATGTTAACATGCTGATGGCATTATCTGAACAACCTTTCTTGTCCATCTATAGAAAATTATCGCAAAGGCTTTCACAAAGTTCGGACGCTGGTCAGATGGTCAGCGAACCTTCTTCTTATGAGGTGGAGGTGGTTGTTGTAAAAGGGTTTCATTTAAAAAGAGACGCTCTTTCGATGGTTTGTGTTGATAGGGATATATCTACGATTGAAAAAGCAAAGTTTTTGCATGCCTCAATAATATTGGGCTTGCCAAATATTGTCGAATTGTTAATAAAAGACAAGGGAGCCGACCCTCATGTAGAAATAGATAATTTTAATGCTTTGTCTCTGGCTTGTTATGGTGGAAGCCTTGCCTTGGTGAAAGTTTTAATTAAAAATGGTGCCTTAATTAATGCTGTATCTAGTGTGAGTGGGTATGCTGCTTTACATGAAGCCTCTCAAAATGGACGTTATGATGTTGTGCTATTTTTATTGGAATCTGGTGCTGACATCACGATGCTTTTTAAGGGTTCCAGTGTATTATGTTTGGTTTCTCAAAATGGGCATGCTTCTGTCGTTCGTTTGCTGGTTTTACATAAAGACATACAAAAAATCATCAATCTTTCACGTGAGAGTGGCGAAACACCACTTTGGATAGCAACTAGTAGAGGCCATTATGAGATTGTTCAATTATTGTTGGAGGCTGGTGCGGATATAACAATCCCTTTTAAAGGAATTACTGCATTGTCTATAGCTTCTTTAATAGGAAATGCACCTATGGTTGAGGCCTTTAGTCGGCATAAAAACATACAAAGAATAATAAATTCAACAGAGGAAGGTGGAACGGCGCCACTGTTCAACGCTGGCGCAAATGGTCATCATGAAATTGCTCAATTACTATTAGATTCCGGTGCGGATTTGGCTGCCACTGGAATTGATGGATGCTCAGCATTACACATGGCTTGTGACGGAAATTATGCGTTGGTCGCAAAAATTTTTCTTGCGCATAAAGACATAAAAAAAACAATCAACTTAAGAGAAAAAAGAGGCGCTACTGCGCTATATCTGGCATGTCAAAACGGCCATTATGAAATTGTTCAATTGTTGTTAGAGGCTGGCGCTGATATCACTGTCGCTAGTCTTAATGGATGTTCGGTTTTATATGTAGCCTGTCAGAACAACCATGTTTCTATTGTGAAGATGCTTCTTGTTCATAAAGAAATTCAGAATATAATCAATATTTTTGCGGAAGGTGGAGCAACCGCTCTTTCTATGGCAAGTGCAAAAGGTCATCACGAAATTGTGCAGCTTCTATTGGAGGCTGGCGCTGACATCGCCATCATTATGATTGATGGAGGTTCGGCCCTGCACGTGGCGTGTCAGAATAATCATGTATTTGTGGTGAAACTTTTTGTGACGCATAAAGATATACAAAAAGTAATTAATTTAATAGGAATAGGGAAAACAGGTGAGACAGCACTTGTGGCTGCAAGCGGAAGAGGTCATCATGAGGTTGTTCAATTGCTATTAGAGGCTGGCGCTGACATTGCTATCACCACTCTTGATGGATATTCGGCTTTGTACGCGGCCTGTCATAATAATCATGTATTTGTGGTGAAGCTTTTTCTCGAACATAACGATGGCCAAAAAATGGTGAACTTTAAGAATAAATTTGGGGAGTCTCTGCTTTATATGGCAAGTGCAAAAGGCCATCACGGGGTTGTGCAATTATTGTTAGAGGCTGGTTCCGATTTGACCATAACAACACCAAAGGATGAATGTTCAGCCTTACACATGGCTTGTCATCAGAATAACCTATCCATTGTAAAACTTTTTATAGCACATAAAGATATTCAAAAAATCATTAATCATCCTTTAAAAAGTGGTTTTACGCCCCTCATGATAGCGCACGATCAGAAAAACTTTGAAATAGCACAACTTTTATTGGAAGCGGGTGCAGCTCCAGATCCTAGGGTTTCTGAGTATGCTAAGGACACAGCGGTGCATTTTGCTTATGCGCCTCCCAATCATGCACCTCTTATGCAATACACAGAGCAAGAAATTAAGCAATTAAACAAACAAGGTGTTGAGGCATTCAAAGCCCAAAACTATCAAGAGGCTATTCCCTTATTTCAGCAGGTTCTACAATATTGGGAGCGTGTCGATAAAACTATGAATCCTGGAGCTGCTCTTAGTAAGGCAAGCGTTTTGTATAATCTAGGGTCTGCCGAAATGAAATGCGGTCATATTCCCGAAGCCAAGGGCTATTTACAAAGAGCTATTGTGATTGCTCAATCGGTTGGGGCTGAAAAAGAAACAGAAAAATTTACCAAGCGTTTGGCTGAATGTGAAGAGCCTGTGGCCGATCAGGGGGATCGTCTTAAAGCGCGTATTTAAAACTGGATCCCCGCTTTCGCGGGGACGCTCATTTAAAGCGTCTACCTGCTATTCGTGCCGAAAAAGTTAGGGGGTAGTTCCAACGCTTTTTATGGCATGAGCTGGAACAGCTTCTTCTGTTGCACCTAAGAATGTACGCGTACGATTCAGGAAGTCATACAACATGGTAGGCTCTACAGATTGAGCAACGGCTTCCCGCGATTCCTCAGGTCTAAACCCAGCTTGGATATTCACTACCGATTGAAAGATTTGTAATTCCCGATGAAATGCAGCCTTGTTTTCAATACGGTCTTTAACCACGGCCAGAACTCTGTGGGCCACTTCATTGGTAGGAGGTGCTTGCCTTTGCAATTGTTGCCATACCATATCGAGGGTTTGATCGACAGCATCATTGCCTTGCCCTTGTTTTAATGCTGAAAGCGCTGTAAGGCTTAAGCCTAACAACCCAAGCTCAGCATCAACAGCTGCATTGATAGCAGCATCAACCTCTTTATAAATCTCAACTTCGACTTGACCCTGGGGTATTTGATTTGCTTGCTGTTGCACTGCTTGCCATGCCCCATCTAAGGCTTCATGGGCTTCAGCGGTACTTTTTAATGCAAGGCTCTCAGTATCAACACCTAACTCTTTAAGCGCAGTCTTGGCAGCCATTGCAATGGCGCTACGAAGTGACATCTTAAGCATTACAACTATGATGTCAGAATTAGATTTGTCTCCGTCTGGTGTGCTAGCGCAAGTCACCCAGGCTCTGTTTAAAGCATCATGCAGCTCAGAGGGTGGTAAGCGGAATGTCTCGGGCTTAATACCTAATTTTGCAAGTTGAGCGCGGGCTTCTTCTTCATCTTTATCATGATCATGAGTCATAGGCATCTCCAAAAAATATAATCGGAGTCCTATGCTAGCACAGGGAGCTTTGACAAGAAAAGGGCTTAAGAAACAGCTGTTCCCTCAACCGATCCCTGTGCCACATACTGGGTACAGCGCTGTACCACTTGCACCAGTACAATCAAAAGAGCCAAAACACTTAAGACATAATCGAGTTGAAAATGCCCATAGCCTTTATGGGTCAGTAAATGTCCGAGTCCGCCACCGCCTAAGACGCCTGCAATGGTGGAATAGCTAATGAGATGCACCAAGGTAATACCAAAAGCTTGCACGAGGTTTGCTAGGCTCTCAGGAATAAGAACCTTGGTAATAATTTGAAAAGTTGTAGCACCCAAGGTTTGGGTGGCTTCTATGAGTGCTGTTGGCACTTTTTGCAGGGCTTTATCGCAAAGATAGGCAAAATGTGGAATGCCAATCAGGGTGAGCGGTATTAAAGCTGCCAGACTACCATCATGGGATCCGGCAATATTTTGTGTAAAAGGAATTAAAGCAATACTAAAAGCTGCATAGGGAATCGAACGGGTGGTGCCGATGACAAAGCGCAAGCTTGTATAGATTAGGCTGTTTTCAAGTAGTTTTCCAGCACGCGTGGTGTATAGCAGAATACCCAGTGGCAAACCGACTATCCAGGCCAGTAGGCCTGCGGAAAATACCATAAATAAGGTTTCTTCTAAGGCATTAAGCAGTTCGTGGAGCATAACCTAGCACCTCAACATAAATATTGTTTTGTTCCAGAAATTGTATGACGCGTTTCACTTCTTCCATATCGCCCATAGCTTCTATAAGCATTAAACCGGTATTTTTATCTTGGATGGTTTCTAAATGGGCTTGTAAAATATTCACGCGCAAATGAAATTGTTGCACCAATGCTGCCACAAAGGAACCCTGGGTGGATGGATCGTCAAAGGAAATCCTAAGCAGCGGGTTATAATTTTCTTGGGGTTTTGTTTTTAAAGTGTTCGCTAAACTGTTTGGTATGTCAGCACGCGCTGCACTTCGAATAAAATCTCGGCCGATCTCTGATTGGGGATGGGTGAAAAAGGCGCTTGTACTGCTCTCTTCCACGATTGTACCTTGGTGTAGTACTGCTACACGATCGCACAAGGTTTTAATGACATCTATTTCATGGGTTATTAAGACAATCGTTGTGTGTAGGTTTTTTTGAACCGCTTTCAGCAATGCCAAAACGGCTTGTTTAGCCTTAGGATCTAAGGCAGCCGTTGCTTCTTCACAGAGTAAGACTTTGGGTTTGGAAGCCAAAGCCTTGGCAATAGCGACCATTTGTTTTTGGCCAGCATTCAGCTGCTCAATCGGTGCATCGGCCTTATGGGAGAGTCCGATGAGATCTAATAGGGGGCGTACACCGGCTTCTATTTGTTTAGAAGAATAGCCCATAATCTCTAGCGGTAGGGCAATGTTTTCATAGACCGTGCGAGAATACAGTAAATTAAAATGTTCAAAGATCATCCCAATATTGCGTCTAGCTTCTCTTAGACTTTTAACATCCAAGCTATTCAACTCGCAACTATCAACGACCACGCTACCACGGTCGGGTGATTCTAAAAGATTGATACAACGGATCAAAGCGCTTTTGCCCGATCCGGGACGTCCTAAAATGCCAAAGATCTGACCTTGTGCAACCTGCAGGTTAATCCCCTTCAGAGCATGCATCACGGTGTTGCCTTGCTTATAAAGTTTGTCGACGCTTGTCAGTGAAATCATA
>CAMCTX010000039.1 GCA_945878715.1 Legionella genomosp. 1
CGGATCTGTTGCAGTTCGGACCAAACTAAATCTGAATACGACAGAACAGATCTCCCTACGCTACTGTTGCCCCCTCACCCGGCGCTTCGCGCCACCCTCTCCCCGTAGGGGAGAGGGCTATATTGCTACTAATAATTTATGCTGCAACACCTAGGGCTGTTTTTACCTGATTGGCAATCGATTCAAAGGCATTTTTATCAAGCACTGCTAAATCGGCTAGAACCTTACGATCGATCACAATGGCTGCACGCTTAAGACCCATCATAAAATGGCTGTAGGAAAGCCCATGAATACGTGCTGCGGCATTAATACGCACAATCCATAAACTTCTAAAGGTACGCTTGCGCACTTTTCTATCACGATAAGCATATTGGGATGCTTTAATGACAGCCTGTTTTGCCACGCGATAGACGGAACGACGTGCCGAATAATAGCCTTTGGCCTGTTCTAATACTTTTTTGTGTCTGGCTTTTGCGGTGACACCCCGTTTAACTCTAGACATTGAAAACCCCTTTAAACATGTGGCAACATTTGGTTAATGGAAGCAACATCGCTGGCATTCACCATCTGTAAAGAACGCAGGTGACGCATGCGCTTACTGCTTTTCTTGGTCAGAATATGATTACGATGGGATTGACGATGTTTATAGCCACCACTTCCCGTCTTTTTAAAACGCTTGGCTGCCCCGCGTTTTGTCTTTAATTTCGGCATCTTTAAACTCCACAATACAAATTAAACGATAGGGTGTGCTTTACTCTTTTTTCTTCTTCGAAGAAACGACCATGACCAATTGACGCCCTTCCACCCCTCTGGGAAAGAAATCAACCTTGGCATCATCTACCAAATCGGCCCGTATCCTTTCTAACAAACGCATGCCCAGAATATTATGGGCAATTTCACGACCTCTAAAAAAGACCGTAATTTTAACTTTATCGCCCTCTTCTAAAAAGCCACGTAGGTTACGTAATTTAACCTCATAATCGGCTGTATCGGTACCTGGACGAAACTTAACTTCTTTAACCTTAATCCGTTTTTGTTTCTTTTTAGCAACCGCTTTTTGCTTGCTCTCCTGAAACAGAAACTTTCCATAATCCATAATGCGTGCAACTGGTGGTTCGGCATTGGGCGATATTTCCACCAAATCCAAGCCCGCTTCTTCGCACATGCGCTTGGCTTCTGCCAAGTCCACAATCCCTACTTGAGAGCCATCTGCCCCAATCAAACGTATCTCACGAAGACCACGGATCTGGCCATTTACACGGTTACGTGTTTCTTTAGGCGTAGAACTAATAATGCACCCCTTCCCTTATATTGATCAAAAGCCTATACCAGACGCTTTAATCTCTGCCTGAAGCCCGGCTACAAAAGCCGGAAGGGACTGCGATCCCCGATCGACCCCCTCACGCGTACGCACAGCCAGCATTTGCTGATCCAGCTCCCGATCACCCACCACCAACAGATACGGCACCCGTTGAATAGTATGTTCGCGGATTTTAAAGCCAATCTTCTCATTTCGCAAGTCCAATGCAACCCTAAAGCCCTGATCTTTCAAATCTTCGGCTATTTTACGCGCATAATCGGCCTGTGCATCGGTAATATTTAAAATAACAGCTTGAACAGGTGCCAACCACAGGGGCAAGTTACCCGCTGTATGTTCTATCAGTATTCCAATAAAACGTTCTAAGGTGCCTAACAAAGCTCGGTGTAACATGACCGGTGCGCGCTTAGAACCATCGGCAGCAATATAATGGGCCCCCAAGCGTTCAGGCATTGAAAAATCGACCTGCATGGTGCCACATTGCCAACTACGGTTTAAACTATCCCGGCAGTGATATTCCAATTTAGGACCATAAAAAGCCCCTTCACCGACTGCTAACTCCCATGGCATACCACTTTGCTCTAAGGCATGCTTGAGCGCCGCTTCGGCTTGGTCCCATACAGCATCCGAACCCACGCGTACATCGGGACGCGTCGCTAATCGAATACGCACATCTTCAAACCCGAATTGGGCATAAATCTTAAACAACAAAGTATTAAAGGCCAGTACTTCGGATAAAATTTGATCTTCGCTACAGAAAATATGGGCATCGTCCTGATTAAAATTGCGAACACGCATTAAACCATGCAAAGAACCCGAAGGCTCGTAACGATGGCAACATCCAAATTCTGCCATGCGTAAAGGTAAATCGCGGTAACTTTTAAGACCTTGATTAAAAATTTGTATATGGCCTGGGCAATTCATGGGTTTAAGCGCGTAATCACGCTCGTCGATTTCTGAAGTAAACATGTGCTCACGAAATTTTTCCCAATGGCCCGATTGCTCCCATAAAGCACGATCGAGCAATTGCGGGGTTTTAACTTCCTGATAGCCATGTCTATTTAAAATATTACGTATATATTGTTCTAAGGCCTGGTAAATACTCCATCCCTTAGGATGCCAAAATACCATGCCGGGTGCTTCTTCTTGAAAATGAAACCAATCAAATTTCTTGGCCAATTTACGATGGTCCCGTTTTTCGGCCTCTTCAATGCGCGTTAAATAATCCTGCAGATCTTTTTTATGGGCCCAAGCGGTGCCATAAATGCGCTGTAGCATTTTGTTTTTGGAATCCCCACGCCAATAGGCACCGGCCACCTTCAGCAACTTAAAGACTTTTATTTTCCCGGTGCTGGGTACATGGGGACCTCGGCATAGATCAATAAAATCGCCCTGCTGATAGAACGACAGCGCTGCATCCTCGGGTAAATCTTGAATAATCTGCACTTTGTAGGATTCGCCAAGATTTTCGAATAAATCGATAGCCTCGGCCCTAGAAAGTATTTTACGGGACACCGCTAAATCTTGAGCAGCCAATGCGGCCATCTTTTCTTCAATCTGGCTAAAATCGACCTCAGAAAAAGCATGATCGGAATCAAAATCGTAGTAAAACCCATCTTCGATCACAGGACCAATGCTAATTTGCATTTTGGGAAACAAAGACTTCATGGCTTGGGCAAATAGATGGGCACAGGAATGGCGTATCACTTCTAAGCCTTCTGGCTCTTTCTCGGTGATAATACGAAGCGTAGCGTCTTTTTCTAGCACAAAGCTGGTATCGACCGCTTGGCCATCCACCATGGCGGCTAAGGCTGCTTTTGCCAACCCTGGACCAATAGACTCGGCCACCGCCTGTACGGATACAGGCCCTGGAAAGGACTTCTGAGTACCATCGGCTAAAGTAACTGTTACCATGTAAATCTTCTTTAAATATTTGGTAGGCACGAGTGGAATCGAACCACCGACCACCACCATGTCAAGGTGATGCTCTACCACTGAGCTACGCGCCTAAAATAGAATCCAATATGGGCCCGAGTTTAGCACCCTACTTCACCCGATACAACATCCAACACCCAAAGCCCGCAAACACCACAATAGGCAATAATACGGCCAGCACCGGAGGCACTTGATAAACAATCGCGAGCGGTGCCACAAGATGATTCAGGGTATGGAATGAGAAGGCCACTAAAATACCGCAGACCAACCGAGAACCCATACTCACGCTTCTTAGGGGTCCAAAGACAAAAGAGAGTCCTAAAAACACCATCATGATAATCACAAAGGGTTGAAAAATCTTCGTCCAAAAGGCCAGCGTGTAATTTTGAATGTCTAATTGATGCTTGCTACGATAATGCATCGCACGCCACAAAGCCGGCAATGATAAACGTTCAGGATGCTTAATCGTGGCTGTTTCTAAAATTTCAGGCTCTACCAAATGCAAAAGGGTTTGGGTTGGAACCTTAAAGGTTTGGGTATGATCTTTCAAAAAGCGTGTACCACGCACATCATATAATTCCCAGGCTTTACCCACTAGGCTGGCACGCTCTGCAAATAAGGCTTCTTCTAAACGATGCTCTGTATCAAATTGGTAACGCGTTACACCCTCTAATGCCTGATTATTTTTAACACTTTGAATATGAATAAAAGCCAATCCTTGTTTAACCCATAATCCAGAATGGGTTTGAATACTTTGCCCCCCACTTAAAGCGCTGGTGCGTTTATGCTCGGCAAAGCGTTCGGAGATCGGAGCCATCCACTCACCCAGCACTAGCATGGCGACCGTGACAAAGAAAGCTGCTTGCAGAGCCACTTGGGTAATACGTCGCGTCGAAATACCACTGCTGCGCATGACGACCAGCTCAGAGCGACTGGCCAAAGACCCCAAACCCAACAAAGAACCTACCAATGCTGCCCAGGGAAATAAGGCATACAACCGCGCAGGCATGGTTAAACTAAGATAGGCAATGGCATCAATCAGATCGTATTGACCCCGCCCTACAACCTTTAATTCCTGTACCAAATTGAAAAAATAATCAAAGCCTGCCAGCGCTAAGGCAACAACCAAAATGGCTTTGATAAGCTTTTTAATAATATAGCGATCGATAATACGCATAGAATTGCTTTTACTTTAGTTGTTTACGATCGTGCAGCATGACACTGAAGGCTACACTTAAAAAGAGTGCATGCACCCACCATGATCCAATCGCCGTGGATAATACCCCTGAAGCGACCCACCGCCTGCAGACCGTGAACAAGTTATAATACAAAACATATAATATCACAGCGGGCACGAAGCGCGAAAAACGTCCCTGACGCGGATACGCACGGGATAAGGGAATGGCCATCATCGCTAGTACGAATACGCTTAAAGGGAGCGATAGGCGCCATTGTAATTCTGCAGAAGCTTCCGGATCGCTTAACCCTAGTAAATCCCGACTCTTTGTTAAACGCATACTATCGCTGACTGTGGGTACGGTCGTCAGATCATCTAAGGCACGCCCATATTCTTCAAAAGCAATCACACTGTAATTTGCCTTACCCGGCAAGCCCTGATAACGGTAACCATTCTTTAAAACCACGTCGACACGCGCTTCATTATCCTCCGAGGGATTCGATTGAAAAGCTGCTGTTTTAGCCGTAATCAATACCCAAGCATCTTCTTTCTTGCCCTCTGAGAAAACAGGTCGTTCAGTGATAAAAACGCCGCTTAATCCTTCTTTGGAGACTTGTTCTAAATAAACAATCGATTGATCATCGTTAATACTCTGAAAGCGCTGAGGCAGTAAGGAGCCCATCAGCCCTAAGTTTTCACCTTGGCTTAATCGATGTTCTCGGATAAAGCTCACCCTAGGAACGACCCATAAGGTTAAGAAAGCGGTTATCAGAACCCCTACGGCTGCTAAAAGCAGGGTGATCCCTACAATCCTACGCGGGCTAATGCCACAGGCACTGAAAATGGTCATCTCGCTATCCGTATACAGGCGCCCATAGGCAAATAAAATACCCATATACAAGCCTACCGGGATTAGATAACTCAATAATTCGGGCGTATAGAGCCCTGCCATTTCAAATACCAAACCCACAGGCAACTGGCCACTGGCAGCCTTTCCAAGATAAAGCGAAAAACGATTACTTAAGAGAATGAGGAACAATAAACCCGTCACGCTGACAAAGGCTAAGCCTATTTCTTTAGTTATATATCTAACAATAATGCTCATTATATTCCCAAAAAGTTCCGTTCCGGGAACACTCTTGGGTTATACTATCGCCTTTTAGGATATCAGACCAGCATCCATGGGAGGCTTTGATGGACTTTAGCGTTAAAATGAATCTTCCAGCCAAACAATCTAGCGATTGCTTAATCGTGGGTGTTTTTGAAGGATCAAAATTAAGCGAGGCTGCAGAACGTTTTAACCTAGCCAGCGAAGGTGCGCTGAGCAACTATTTAGCCAAAGGCGATTTGGAAGCGACCCTGGGTTCGACACTCCTGCTACAAGAAGTGCCTTATACACAATCCGATCGTATGCTTCTGGTGAGCTGTGGTCCTAAAAAGGATCTGAATGATACGGAATTTAGGGAATTATTACGTAAAACAGTCTCTGCTTTACACCAAACCAGCGTAAAAGAGGCTGTGTGTTTTCTGACAGAGCTTGTGGTTAAAAAACGCGATATCGCTTGGAAAACAAGGCAAATTGTACAGCTATTTCTAGAAAGCACCTATCGTTTTGATGCCTTCAAAAGTAAAAAGGATAAAGTAGATACCAAAGGTCGACGCCTTAAGCGCGTCTTACTTATGACTGCCAATAAGAGTGAAACACTGAAAGCGCAGCGCGCGATTGTAGAAGCCCAAGCCATTGTAGAAGGTCTGCACTTTGTAAAAGATCTGGGCAATTGTCCACCCAATATTTGTACGCCCCGCTATTTAGCCAAAGCCGCCGAGAATCTAGCTGCAAGCTATAGCGCTATTAGCACGGCCGTCTTAGATGAAAAAGAAATAAAGGCCCTTAAAATGGGTGCTTTATTGGCTGTGGGTCAAGGTAGCATTGAGCCCCCCAGGCTTATTACCCTGGAATATCGGGGACGTAATGATAAACAAAAACCGATTGTGCTGGTCGGTAAAGGTATTACCTTCGATACCGGTGGTAATTCACTCAAACCCCCTATGAATATGATTGGTATGAAATTTGATATGTGTGGAGCTGCCACCGTACTGGGTGTGATCAAAGCCGCTGCTCTTTTAGAATTACCTTTAAATATCGTGGGAGTGATTGCAGCCGCAGAAAATATGCCGGGAGGCTCAGCTGCACGCCCCGATGATATTGTGACCAGCATGTCGGGGATCACGATTGAAATATTGAATACCGATGCAGAAGGTCGACTGGTACTGTGTGATGCACTCACGTACTGTGAACGCTTTAAACCCGATGTGGTCATTGATATCGCAACCCTCACCGGTGCCTGCGCAGTAGCCTTAGGACAACATGCAAGCGGACTTTTCAGTAATCATGCACCATTGGCCAAAGATTTATTAGAAGCAGGCCAAAGTTCTGGTGATCGTTGTTGGGAATTACCGCTTTGGGAAGATTATCAAGAAGCCTTAAACAGTGCCTGTGCCGATATCGCCAATATTGGCACCCCTGCAGAAGCCGGTACTATTTTGGGTGCTTGTTTCTTACAGCGCTTTGCCAAAGACTATCATTGGGCGCATTTGGATGTTGCAGCCACTGCCTCTAAAGGCAATGCCAAAGATCGCTCAGCCACCGGTAGACCTTTGCCTTTGTTGATGCAATATTTGTTAGATCGTGCCCAGAAGGCCCTATGACTCTAGAAAAATCCTATGAGCCTGCCGCTTTAGAAGCGAGTTGTTACCAACGCTGGGAAACGGCCGGTTATTTTAAAGCCTCAGGTTCTGGTACACCCTACTGCATTATGATCCCCCCGCCTAATGTGACGGGAACCCTTCATATGGGACATGCTTTTCAGCAAACCCTGATGGATATTTTAATTCGTTATCACCGGATGAAAGGTGATAAAACCTTCTGGCAAGTGGGTACCGATCATGCAGGCATTGCCACCCAAATGGTGGTGGAACGTCAGTTATTGGCTGCTGGACAATCCAGACAAGCCATGGGTCGAGAGCCTTTTGTCGAAAAAATTTGGGATTGGAAAAAAAAATCGGGTGGACAAATTACCCAACAGTTGCGACGCATGGGTGCTTCGGTGGATTGGACCAAAGAACGCTTCACATTGGATGAAGGTTTATCGGAAGCCGTTAGCAAAGTCTTTATTCAACTGTATGATGAAGGTTTGATTTATCGTGGTCAACGTTTGGTGCATTGGGATCCTGTTTTACAAACTGCCGTTTCCGATCTAGAAGTACTTGCAGAGGAAGAAGCTGGCTCGCTTTGGCACATTCGCTATGATTTAGAAATACCTCAGAGCACCTATACCCATATCACGGTGGCTACCACGCGCCCCGAAACACTTTTAGGTGATGTCGCCGTGGCTGTGCACCCTGAGGATCCACGTTATAAAGCCTTAATCGGTTCTATGCTTCGGCTACCGCTTTGTGATCGCTTGATTCCTATTATTGCAGACCTCATGGTCGATCCAGACTTTGGCACAGGCTGTGTAAAAATAACCCCTGCACACGATTTTAATGATGACGAAATGGGTAAAAGACATAATTTACCCCGTATGAATATCTTTACAAAAACAGCCACCCTGAATGATCAGGTCCCAGAACCTTATCGAGGCCTTGATCGCTTTGAAGCACGTAAAAAAATTCTTGCCGATCTGGAAACACAAGAGCTACTTGTAAAAACTGAGCCCCATACCTTGCGCACACCCCGTGGTGACAAAAGTGGTGCTATTTTAGAGCCCTTATTAACCGATCAATGGTTTGTGAAAGTCCAAAGCTTAGCAGAGCCTGCGATAAAAGCTGTAGAGACTGGTCAGATTCGTTTTGTGCCTGAAAACTGGTCTAAAACCTACTTTGAGTGGATGCACAATATCCAAGACTGGTGTATTAGCCGACAACTCTGGTGGGGCCATCGCATACCTGCTTGGTATGATACAACGGGTAAGCATTATGTGGGCCAGGACGAAGCCACCGTGCGTGCCAAATACCAGCTTGATCCCGCCTTTGCCCTACACCAAGATGAAGACGTGTTGGATACCTGGTTCTCTTCTGCCCTTTGGCCTTTCTCGACTTTAGGATGGCCTGAAAAAACAGATGATTTACAGACCTTCTATCCCACCCAAGTTTTAGTCACAGGCTTTGATATTATTTTCTTCTGGGTCGCCCGCATGATTATGTTTGGGCTTAAATTGACCGGACAAGTACCCTTTCATGAAGTTTATATTCATGGTCTTATTCAAGATCATTTAGGCCAAAAAATGTCTAAAACCAAGGGTAATGGGATAGATCCCCTAGATGTGATCGATGGTATTAGCCTAGAAGATCTGCTTAAGAAACGAACCCATGGCTTGATGCAGCCTCAATTGGCCACACAAATTGAAAAGAGCACGCGTACAGAATTCCCCAAGGGCATTTCAGCTTATGGTACCGATGCTTTACGTTTTACCTTTGCCGGCTTAGCCACCAGTGCACGCCATATTCGCTTTGATTTGGCCCGGGTGGAAAGCAATAAACATTTTTGCAATAAATTATGGAATGCTGCCCGTTATGTACTCATGCATACCGAAGGCGTTGATCTTGATTGGCAGCATGCGCCTGTCATTGCCAGCTTAGCTGGGCAATCTAGTCTGCTGCATCCAGTGAATCGCTGGATCGGCTCGCTTTGGCAAGATCTGAAAAAAACCATTGAAACCCAATTAAAAGACTATCGTTTTGATCTGGCCGCCCAAGCACTGTATGGATTTATGTGGAATGAATACTGTGATTGGTATGTGGAATGCAGCAAAGCTTTACTTAATCCTAGCACCTACAAAGATCCAAAAATCGCCTTAGAAACACGTCGCACCTTGATAAGCATTTTCGAAGAAGCTTTAAGAGTGATGCACCCTTTCATGCCCTATATGACCGAGGCCCTCTGGGAAACCATAGCACCGCTATGCCAGATCCATGCGCCTACCATTATGTTACAGCCTTACCCCATGCCTATCCCGGATGCTATCGATCAGGAAGCGATTGATGCCATGGATTGGTTAAAAGCTATTGTTTTAGCTATTCGTAATATCCGTGGCGAAACACAAATTCCACCCAGCAAAAAAATTGCCTTAATCCTAAGCCAAGGATCACAGCTCGATAAAAGCCGTCTACATGATTTTGAACCGTTGCTCTGTAGCTTAGCAAAAATCGAAACCATCACTTGGGTAGATGCTAAGTCTATGGATAACAATCAAAGCTATGCCACTGCTGTTGTGCATGATTTAGCCCTTTTCATACCCCTTATAGGACTTGTCGATCAAGCCGCAGAAGAAGAGCGCCAAGCCAAGCATTTGCAAAAACTTCAAGCAGAACATGAAAAGCTTTTCCAGAAACTAAGTAATCAGGGCTTTGTAGACAGAGCACCGCCCGCTATCGTGGCACAAGAACAAGCACGTCTAGAAGAACTGCAAAAGGCTATTGAAAAGTTAAAAGGCTAATGTTCCCGCGTTTTACAAAAACGAATATCGGGCCAGCGATCCATCGTTAAATCCAGATTAACCCGATTGGGGGCCAGATAAGCCAGATTGCCACCGCCATCTATCGCGAGATGATCTTTGGCTTTGGCTTCAAAATCTGCAAGCTTTTTAGGATCGGCGCAGCGTACCCAACGTGCTGTACTCACGTTAATTGAATCATAAACACAATCCACATTGTATTCATACTGCAAACGATGGGCGACCACATCAAATTGTAAAACGCCTACCGCACCTAAAATAATACGATTATTATAAAGGGGTCTAAAGACTTGGGTAGCACCCTCTTCCGACAACTCAACAAGGCCTTTTTGTAAAGCCTTAGCTTTGAGCGGATCTTTGGGACGCACCGCACGAAAGAGCTCGGGTGCAAAATAAGGGATCCCTACAAACTGTAAAGTTTCACCCTGTGTAAAGGTATCGCCAATCTGAATGGTGCCATGATTATGCAAGCCAATAATGTCGCCCGGAGAGGCCTCGGCTACCCTGTCGCGATCGCCTGCCATAAAGGTTAGGGCTTTGGCGATCTGTACCTCTTTCTTGAGACGCACATGGAATAATTTCATGCCTTGCCTATATTTGCCTGCGCAAATACGTAAGAAAGCAATTCGATCTCGATGAAGCGGATCCATATTCGCCTGTATTTTAAAGACAAAGCCACTAAAGGGATCTTCCGTTGGCAAAACAATTCTCGAAGTAGTCGGTCTGGGTGTGGCTTGGGGGGCTAGCTGCACAAAAGCATCTAATAATTCCCGCACACCAAAATTATTCAGCGCTGAGCCAAAGAAAACAGGGCTTAAGGCCCCTTTGGAAAAGGCATCCCTATCGAAAGCATGGGAAGCGCCTTGTACCAGATCTAACTGTGCCCGACATTCGGCGGCACTCTCGGCACCAATGCAGCGATCCAGCTCTGGATTATGTAAGCCCTGAATAATACGTCCACTTTGTACGGTCTGATTATGGCCTGGATCGTATAAACAAATGGTATCGGAATCGAGACGATAAATACCTTTAAAACGCCGCCCCATACCAATGGGCCACGTCATGGGTGCACAGCGAATATTAAGAATTCTTTCAATTTCATCTAAAAGTGCAATCGGATCTTGGCTATCACGATCCATTTTATTAATAAAAGTAATAATGGGCGTGTCTCTTAAACGGCAAACTTCCATTAACTTAATCGTACGCTGCTCGACGCCTTTTACCGCATCAATCACCATTAAGGCTGAATCGACTGCCGTTAAAGTTCTATA
>CAMCTX010000040.1 GCA_945878715.1 Legionella genomosp. 1
AGGCTTTAAAAAGACCATGGCATCAATGGCTACCGTGCTCACACGATTTTTGGCACACTGCTGGGCAAAAACAGATCCACCCAGATCCATTTGAGAAACCAGCCATCCTCCAAAAATATCCCCAGAAGCATTTGCATCTTTGGGCATAGCCACCGTCTGTAAAACCAAACGACCTTGACCCTGTACGCCTTCTATTTGCATATCTTTGTCTTGACTATCCATAGCTGCTCTATTTAACGCTTAGCCTGCTTGTATAAAAAGAGGCCAATACCTGCATACAACACAAGTCCTAAGCCTGTTTCAACATTCGGTGTTAACCACTGAAATTTCAGTGCAAAAATATCGGTTGTTTGATAATACGCAAAGGGAATGGTTAAGAGGGCACCCAGTATCGCTTCCCCTGCAATAATACCGGAGGCACATAAAACACCTGCATCACTATCGTCGGATGCTTTTTTAGGCTTTCCCCATTTAGCAAAGGCACGTAGAACACCCCCTACCACAAAGCCCATCACATAACCAAAGGGTAAATAGACACCTGCCGCAAATAGCAGCGGTGAAAAACGACATTCGCTTCCTCGGCGCTGTAAAAAAACATCGATGATAATCGCTACTACACCCACGCAGCATCCCCCTAGGATCATCTGCATCGGTAAACGACCCACAAAGAAACTTTGGGCAACGGCGGCCATCAGGGTTGCCTGCGGTGCTGGTAATGCTTGGGCTGGATCCATACCTATGCGCGGCATGATATCGCTAATACCATAGGCTTCAAAGGTTGTTTGTAAAATAAAAGGAATCACTAAAGCTGAAGCAATCGCACCCACCAGCAACATAAGCTGTTGCTTCCAGGGCGTAGCACCCACCAATTGTCCTGCTTTAAGATCTTGCATATTATCGCCACTCAGTGCTGCTGCAATACAAACAATGGCTGCAAACATAATAACAAGGGCTGCTATTTTTAAAGCAACCTCTGGTTGGCCCACAAAATCCACCGAATATAAAATACCGAGCAAGCCTGCCGAAAAAACAATAATCGAGGCAATGGTAATACCTGAGCTTGGCAAAGAGGTAGTACCCACCATGCCTACAATATAGGCAGCCGCTGCAGAGGCCATAAAACTTAATATCAAGACAGCGATGAGTGTAAAGGCAATGAGCATACAAGCGATACCTGTACTTAAGCCTAAATCAGCTTGCAGTAGCCACTGTATAAAAAAGGCAGCGGTCAAGAGTGCAATAAGGCCTGTTCCTATCAAAACATACTTAAAAGGAATATCACGCTCTGTTCTTGGAGTATTGCTATAGATGTCTTTATGATTTTTCATACTGGCAAAAGAAAGACGCAAAGCACTGCCTATTTGTTGCATGAGGCTTAATACGCTCCATAAGCCGCCTACTGCAAAAATACCAATACCCACATATTTAAAATGGCTTTTATGTATCATGGATAAAGCAGTCCCTATATCGGCCGCTTCTGGAAGTCCTTGCGATGCTACAAAAATGGGTATAGCAAGCCCCCACGTTAATAAGCCTGCAACCGTAAAAGCAACCAAACCGCGGCTACCTACAATATAGCCCGCCGCCATTAAAATGGGCGATAAAAATAAATTAGCACCCATAGCTGTACTACCGATTCGGGTCCAATACTGAACTTGCTCGCCAGCCACCTTAAAACCAATTTGTAAAAAAGAAACTACGGCCGAGAATAAACTAGCTGTTAATAAAAGCTTGCTCGATCCTTCCGTGCTTTCACCCGCTTTTAGCACTTCGCCCGTTGCTACACCTTCAGGGTATGGCAAAGGCTCTTTTACCAACATGCTGGATCGTATAGGTATAGAAAATAATACCCCAAGGCTACCACCAATCACGGTAATAATGGCTACTTGGAAATAATTAAAAGACTGCCAATAGCCCATAATAATCAGTGCAGGCAGGGTAAAAATAGCGCCCGATGCCACTGTTTCACCGGCAGAGGCAATGGTCTGTACCATGTTGTTCTCGAGGATATTAGACTTTTTAAAACGTCTTAAAACTAACATGGATATCAGGGCTGCCGGAATGGATCCTGAAATGGTTCGCGCAATTTTTAAGCCTGCAAAAGTACTGGAAGCCGCTAAAACGACTGCTAATATAATACCCAAAACAACGGCCTTTACAGTAATTTCTGGCAGTTTGCTGGAAGCGGGTATAAAGGGTTGAACCTGAATCGTGGATGCTTTTTTAGACATGGTTATCCATTCCTTTATGAATAAGTGATAAAACGTATAAAATTAGTGATAAATCGACCGATCAGCTAAAACAGCTGTGGCCGCAAGACTGGCATTAAAGACCACGAAAGGATCTTCGTTAGACAGGGCTTCTTGTACATGAAGCACCCCGAGATCGACCGTGCCTGTTCTTTCTCGATATTCGGCTAAATTCGCAATATTTTCTCGTAAATATCGGATGTATTCCTCAAAACCATAGTCTATATTATTCACAGCAGCACCTTTTTAAGTTAAATAACCATCAAAATTGCCAACGGAGCTTAAGGAGCACTCTAACACACTATTTATACAGGATGCTATTCACTGATAAACTTTCGAGCACTAGGCATACAAGGAGACGCTGTAGTAACATGCGCAGTGATACGTCAAAAGAGCAGAGGATTATGAGCACACAAGAAAAGATAGCGACAGATGCCCCTGGTGTTTTTAAGTTCGAACAAGCCTTAGAAGCGCTGGAATCCCTGGTCGAGAAGCTTGGCAGAGGCCAGCTTAGCCTGGAAGAGGCCTTGGCCTCTTTTGAACAAGGCATTACACTGGCACGCCAATGCCAAGAAGTCCTTAAAGAGGCCGAACAAAAAGTTAAAATGCTTGTTGACTACCAAAACCCAGACAAAACCATACCCTTTGGAGGGGATGCTTAGGTGCTAGACTTCGAGCACTATGCCAAAACACGCCGTGACCGTTTAGAACATTTTTTAGAACAGTGCTTGCCAGAGCCTGCGGCCCACCCCCAATCAGCCCGACTCTATGAAGCACTGCGCTATAGCGTACTCGGAGGGGGTAAACGACTACGCCCCTTGCTCGTCTATGCTGCAGGTGAGGCCGTAGGCGTTTCGCTGGATAAACTGGATGCACCTGCGGCGGCTGTCGAGCTTATCCATTGCTATTCCTTAATCCACGATGATCTACCGGCCATGGATGACGATGCCCTACGCCGTGGTAAAGCGAGTTGTCATAAAGCCTTTGATGAAGCAACGGCCATTCTTGCCGGCGATGCCCTCCAAAGCCTGGCCTTTGAAATTCTTTCGAATCCACGCCTGAATCCCGCAGAACCTCTACAACAAGTAGCGATGATCCAAATCGTCGCAAAAAATAGTGGCATGCACGGCATGGTGCAAGGACAAATCTTAGACATGGCCTATCAAGACCGAAGGGAACCGCTGGCTTACCCTGAACTCTGCGAGGTCCACTTAAAAAAAACCGCAGCACTGATAGAAGCCTCTGTCATGTGTGGTATTTTAAATACCGCAAAAACCTTAGAAAACGAGCATATTGTGCAATTAAAAAGCTATGCGCGCTGTCTAGGGCTCTGTTTTCAAATCCAAGATGATATCTTAGATGCCATCGGGGACGAAAAAACACTGGGCAAAAATACGGGTCGGGATCAAGAAAAAAATAAAGCTACCTTTCCAGGCTATTTAGGCCTCGAAGAAGCGGGTATTCAACTGCTAAAATTGCATCAAAAGGCCCTGGATTATCTGGCTTGGATGGGTCCTGAAGCAGAAGCTTTATTAGCCCTTTCTAAAACTTTTATCCGCCCTTTTCATTTTTGTCCAAGCTCTACCACGCTGCAGTAATATTAAAAATTTTATTGCTTGCATAAGCACTTGTTTCATGCCTTTTTTTCGTGCAAATGCACCATAAATAAAATGTTCTTTTTTTAAAAAATAATGTTAATCTACAAAAATAAATTCGTCAATTGATGACAATAACAACGATAAAGGAGATGTGAAATGATGAGATCCCCTGCCAATCAAACCCTAACAGATCTACAAAGGACTTCTATTAAAGCCGCTTGCGAAAATCTTTCGAGCTTTAGAATATCCTACGAAAATAGATTTTTTCACATGAATCGCGACAATACTTTTGCCAGCGAAGAGACTTTGCTTGCATTGTCCGGTGTTATTCATGCGTTTGATAGGATAAAACTGCAACAAATACAAAATGATCCAATATCAAAGAAAATGTTTCGTGAGGCTTTCAAGGCGATTGTGGACATGCTTTCTGGATTAGAAGCCAGAAATATGCGCATAAAAAATCCAGATATTTCAGATCAGATATCAGACACGATTGTCTTTGGTTATAGCCCAACGGATAATAAAAGTTTCGAGCATTATGCAGAGAATAAGTCGAGCAGCTTATTGATAAAATTTAGATATCTGCTGCCCATATCCGATGGAAGCGATGCGTTTACAAATGGCATGATACCCGATGCATTATCTCAACAAGCTGTAAAACCCTTGATGGATCAACTCAAACGTATGTTGTCAATCGCATATCCCACCGCACGGCAACAAGCACTGAACGATACTCTCCCTACTAACGGGCATTCAAGAAGAGAACTGTGGCCCAGCATGCCGCTTAACATTCCCCGCCTTGCTTCAATAGAGGATGATTTAGATCAGCCTCCGACACGTAGAAGGCGTTTACTATAGGCGTTCTTTTAAAGAGAATCATTATTAGGCTTGATTAGAGCGTCATTTTAGTGTAAAAGCACCTATTATTCAATGATATAGGTGCTTTTATATGTCTAAAGCTAATAGGGCTCAGCCAACCCAAGACTCTCTATCTTACCAACCACCTGTTCCAATCCAAGCGATGCTACACGCTATTCATCAAAACCAAACCCCCTATTTCGCATGGTTGGCCACAGGCCTATCAGACCAACACCTAGGGATCCTTGGACCTGTTATTGAAGCACAAGGTTCAGATGGCCACCTTCAAAACTTAGATTTATCTAATAACCCCGATATTACTGATGCCTCCGTGCCTCGGATCATAGGCCTGATTCAGAATAGTGCCATTGAATGGCTGGATTTATCGGATACTAGCATTACCACAGCAGGTATTGAGAGAATCGCAGAGGCTGTTTATCAGGGTAATAGGGAGATTAGTATTGTTTTTTCAGCTGATTTAACGATTACTGCACGCCAATCGCGTCGAATACGGCCCTGATTCACTTTGAATTTCCGCTTTGTATTTTGGGCTCATCCCAGGTGCCGCCCACTTGATAATCATGCTGGGTAATGCGATTCATTTTGAACAATGATCCCGAACCGGTTAATTTATTCACCAACCAAAGACCCGCACCCACGGCTGGATGACCTGCAGCAACAGCGGCTGCAAGCGGTAAGCCCGATCCTAAATGAGGCTGCACACGCACACTCAGATCAATAGCCTTTGTATTTAAATAAGCCTTTCCTTGTAAATGCATTTTTGCAGAAGGCCCATCAATGACAAGGGATTCTGTGCTTAAGATACCTTTTTCACAATTAAACTTTCCTTGTAATATATCGAACACAAAACCTTTTTTAAATAAATCACTAAAATCTAATTGTAGGCGACGTTTAATACTCTCAAGATTTAAAAGCCCCATCACACGTCCCAAACCGGGATCGACACCTAAAATTCTGCCTTTATCGAATTTTAGATCAAAGGATCCTTTCACATGATTGCGATCGAAAGACCAAGGATTCCCAGGCCAGTTCCATTCATACTGTACACGACCACTGCCTTCACGAATCACAGAAGCATAACCCAAATCGGATAATCCCTTGCCAATATTAACGCCTACCACCGTGCCTTGTAATGTTGTAGTCGGCTTTTGATCGTTCATAGACCATAGCCCTTCTGCCATGAAAGAGAAATAGGTATTCTCCAAGGATAGGTTTTTAATCGCATAGGCATTGTTCTTGGGTAATAATTCAAGGGATAATTCACCGAGCAAGCGATCTTGATAATGGAATTTTTTACAATAAAAAGAGACGCTGGGTTTATCGCTAGTCTCTAAGAAGCTGGCGGGGATGGCTTGATCGCTCATGGATGCATTAACGGTGCAATCATCGAAAGTACAGATCATGCGATTATCTTTTTGTGTAGGTAGCGTGATAGTACCTTGCCAATGGGGACTATCGATAGACCACTGTTGCATGGTACGACGATCGGTTTGCAGCGTTGCTTGAAAAGGCTGATCGGTCTTGATATTCAATGCTATTTGTGTTGGTAAAATACGCAATCCCACTGTGGCAATCACAGGCTTTTCAAAAAGTCTAAGCTGTACATCCTGTGCGTCTAGGGTTGATTCACTAAAGTGAAAGGCGCCCACAATATTATCACAGGGGATCCCCTTCAAACCTTCTAAAATACCTGCCTGCGTATTAATAAGACCCTCGACACCCACCTTTGAATCATCGAGAGGTATGTGTAAGCCCAAACCTAAATGCATGGGGCCCTTCAGTGACAATAGGTTCAAAGGTTTTGCCAGATCGGATCGCAAAGGGCTATTCTCTAAAAAAGCCAATCCTGCTTCAAAGGTGGTTTCCAAAGATCCCTGAACCTCTACCAAAGCTGTCTTAAGCTTTCCACCCCATTGGATCAACGCCGTCGTTTTTTGCAAAGGCAAATCACCGAGGCGCCCTTCTAATAAATCGACCGACACACTGTTTTTATCGACACGAATACTACCAGATGCCTCTGTAATGGCAGGCCAAAGCTTATGGTAATTAAAATCTAAGTACTGATAATCAATCTGCCCTTGTAGTTCAGGGGCAGTCATGGGCCCTTCAAAGCTTAAAGCCATTTTTTTAAGAATGCCTGCTTGAAAAGCCTCTGAAAACCAGCGCGTCAGGGCTGGATCGGTCGATCGTGCTGTGTAATAGGACTGCAGCTTTTGAATAGCAATATTCTCTCCCTGCAATAAGCCCTTTGCAAACCATTGCCCTTCGTTTTGATGGAAATCACCTTGTAAGTCTAGGTTTTCCATCAGCATCTGTAGAGACACTGTCTGATCGGGCTGAACCTGCCCCTTCAGTTTCACAGTGGGTAAAACAAGACCTGTGGCTAAAGTGATTGTCTGTTTGCCTGCAAACAACCAATCCTGGGTTTCTGAACCCACCCATTGAATATAAGCGCTACCCTGCTGCCTTAAGACTTGATCGGGCAATTCCCAGATAATGTTGGCATCGATAAAGGCTATTTTTTGTTGTTGCACTAATAATCGTTTTAATAAAGGGTAATCGATACTGCCGGGTATCGAAGCACCATTCAAAGCTAACAAGCTAGGGCCTTTGCTAGGCTGCCAGCGCACACGCAA
This sequence comes from Legionella genomosp. 1, assembly GCA_945878715.1. Lineage (GTDB taxonomy): Bacteria > Pseudomonadota > Gammaproteobacteria > UBA6186 > Azoamicaceae > CADEGZ01. The sequence goes on from CAMCTX010000040.1 coordinate 7,363, forward strand.
GCCTAGCTGCTTTAAAACAATTTTACCGGGTATTATCTTGCCTTCGCAGAGTAAAGGGATCCATTGAGGGAAAAAGCGGATCTTCGCAATTTCTATAAACACCAGGGGTTCTGCGATCTCTAAAACTTTTACCCCTGTTAAAGAGATACCGCGCACCCCCACAGTTATTTGTTCAATACTCACAGGCAACCCCAGTTCTTTCTGAATGTAGTCTTGTATCAAGGATGGGTGCCTTGCAAGATAATGGTTGGCCTTGTATTGCAGTCCTACAAGTCCCAGTACAAGCACCCCTAAAAAAATCCCTTGTAAGCGTTTTTTAGAAAAGATCATCTTAGAAAGCCAAGGCTTAAGGCTTTTTGTTCATAGCCCTTCAGCATTTTATAAACCAGGGGCCACAGTAATACACTGGATAAGACTGCACTGCCATAATGATAAAAGCTCTGTGCTTGTCCTAATAAACGGTAAAGCACATACAGCGGGCATGCACTCAGCGCCACTAACATAAAAATAACCATCCCTTGCCCACCCATCGAATAGAGTTTAAGCCTATTACCAAATAAAGCGATGGAATAACGCAACAAAGCAAGTAGCGCTGCATACTGCCCGATTAAAGCCCCTGTGAGCAGATCGAAGATCAAACCGATACACCAACAACTCAACAAATCTAGACTTCTCTTAGAATAGAAGCTCCAGTAAATGACAAGCAGTAGCGCCCATTGAGGGCTTAACCATGCCCAATGCTCAGAAAAAGGTATCAGGCTTAAGATCCCAGCCAGGGCAAAACTACCGAGGATTATCATACAATATTAATACATGTCGACTACGCTGCTGATTCGCACTGGCTTTCACTTGAACTTGTGCAAAAGACTCTCCCGGTGCTTGCTGAAGGGCTATCACACGACCCACTGGGTAGCCGGGTGGGTAATGACCTTCTAAACCAGAGGTCACCAAGAGATCGCCTACCTCTAAGTCGATGGTATTGGGTACATGTTGCAAAGCTAGCGGTTGATTCAAGCCATTCCCCGTAACAATCCCGCGTATACCCGATCGGATATTTTCAACGGGGATCCCATAACCCACATCACTCAGTAGTATAGCCCTGCTTTCATGTGCTGACACTTCGATAATCTCACCTAAAACACCTTCCGCATCAATCACAGGTTGCCCTATCACAACACCCTGTTGATGTCCTCGATTCAGCACCAGCCTTTGCATAAAAGGATCGGTATGTACTTGTACAATTTGGGCCATTAAAAAATGTTGCTGTGCTTGGGGTTCGACTTTTAACAAGGCACGTAATTGGGTATTTTCTGCTTCTACCGCTTCCAAACGTTGTAAATGCGCTTGTTGTACCCGTTGCTCGGCTTCTAAGGCTTGATGGGCTTCCAATAAATGGCTAAAACGCTGGGTGTAATCCTTCACGCCCTCTACCCAACGAAAAGGAGCATCTACCAGTGCGTGCATGGGGTATACAACAAAGGAAAGCGAAGACCGCAGTTTATCAAAAGACTGGTAGCGATAATCGACTATCATGAAAAGCACAGACAAGCTGAGCAGAAAAGAGACTTTTAAACCCAGCTGCGGTTTCCGACTAAATAAGCGTTTGATAACAATCCCCCTCTCTTATTCGGTGGAAAAGAAATCTCCGCCCCGCTCATCCATCATTTCTAAAGCACGGCCGCCCCCCCGTGCAACACAGGTTAAGGGATCATCGGCAACGGTGACAGGCAGACCCGTCTCTTCCATTAATAATCGATCTAAATCACGTAATAAAGCACCACCACCGGTTAAGACCATACCTTTCTCTGCGATATCGCCGGCGAGTTCAGGCGGGATCTGCTCAAGCGCTAAACGCACAGCACCAATAATGCCCGATAAGGGCTCTTGCAAGGCTTCTAAAATTTCATTGCTATTCAATGTAAAGCTACGTGGAATACCCTCGGCTAAATTCCTACCACGCACTTCAATTTCTCGCACCTGTGCCCCTGGGAAGGCTGTACCAATTTCTTGTTTAATACGCTCGGCCGTGGCTTCACCAATTAAAGTGCCATAGTTACGGCGCACATAATTGACAATGCTTTCATCAAAACGATCGCCACCTACACGTGCAGAGGCTGCATAGACCACACCACTTAAAGAAATAATGGCAACCTCTGTGGTACCCCCACCGATATCCACCACCATAGACCCGCTGGCTTGTTCCACAGGCATCCCTGCACCAATGGCAGCAGCCATAGGCTCTTCTATTAAGAAGACCTCTCTGGCGCCGGCACCCAAGGCTGATTCGCGAATGGCCCGACGCTCTACTTGGGTCGAACCACAGGGTACACAGACCAGCACACGTGGGCTTGGACGGAAAAATTTATTTTGGTGCACCTTATGAATAAAATGCTGCAGCATCTTCTCGGTCACATGGAAATCGGCAATCACACCATCTTTGAGAGGGCGTATGGCCACAATATTAGCCGGCGTACGTCCCAACATGCGTTTGGCTTCTAGACCAACCGCCACGACGACTTTTTGTCCCCCAGGGCCTTTTTCTTGTCGTATGGCCACCACAGAGGGTTCATCCAAGACAATACCTTGGTTAATGGCATAAATTAAGGTATTCGCCGTACCTAAATCTATGGATAAATCGTTAGAGAAAAGGCCCCGTAGTGCTTTAAACATCGATCGCTTCCTATTGAAGATTGATGAGACCCCCAACTGTAACAGCCAAGGGTCTTTTGAGCAAGATAGAGATTGTGATAAAGTCAGCGTTAGCCCCTTTTGTTTTATAAAGCAAATTAACTAAGGTACTTAAAACACGCTATGAAACTGGATCAAAAAAGCATGGAGCATCTGGCACATCTGGCGCGTTTATCGCTAGATAAGGAACACAGCATCCAGGAAGATCTGGTTCGAATTACCAATATGATTGAACAGATCGCCCTTGTGAATACTGAAGGCGTGGAGCCCATGGCACATCCTTCTCAGAGCGTACAACGTTTGCGTGCGGATGTTGTGACAGAATCGGATCAATCGGCGCTCTTGAGCGCATTGGCACCCTCTGTAGAAGCAGGATTATTTTTAGTCCCCACCGTGTTGGAGTAGTTCAAGCATGCATACAAAGACCCTTGCCGAACAATCGGACGATCTAAAAAACAAACGCTATTCTAGCGAAGAACTCACCCAGCATTATCTGGAACGCATTAAGCGTCTGGACCCCCAAGTCAACAGCTTTATTAGCCTTAATGAAGCCGGTGCTTTAGCGGCGGCTCGTTTGGCCGATCAAAAACGCGTACAGGGTACAACAGGCCCACTCCTTGGGATCCCACTCGCACACAAAGATATTTTCTGTACACAGGGTCTTAAAACCAGCTGTGGTTCAAAAATGCTGGATAACTTTATCGCACCCTATGATGCAACCTTGGTACAAAAACTGAAAGAGGCTGGCACCGTCTTGCTGGGTAAAACCAATATGGACGAATTTGCGATGGGTTCTAGTACCGAAAATAGTTTTTATGGTCCTAGCAAAAACCCCTGGGATTTGAATACGGTACCCGGTGGTTCTTCAGGTGGTTCTTCAGCCGCCGTAGCCGCCTGTTTAGCGCCTGCCAGTACAGGCACTGATACGGGTGGATCGATAAGACAGCCGGCTGCACTCTGCGGTATTACCGGCATTAAACCAACCTATGGTCGAGTATCACGCTATGGCATGATTGCCTTTGCTTCAAGTCTGGACCAAGCAGGTCCTATGGCACGCACAGCGAAAGACTGTGCCATGCTTCTACAGGTGATGGCC
>CAMCTX010000041.1 GCA_945878715.1 Legionella genomosp. 1
CTGACGAAGAAGTATACGATGGCACTATAAAACTTGATGTTGTGGTTAAAAATAAACAACATGGACACCCCTATTACGGACGTCCTATTTTACAAGCATGCTCACGTAAAAACTTGTCGACTTTGATATTTCTCCATGAAGAATGTGGCATCCCCATAGATGGCCGAGATGCTTATGGCAATACCGTTTTACATACTGCAGCCTCTTGCGACCCTGATGTGCGCCATGATTATGTTGCACTATTAGACTATTTATTAAATAAAACCGATGCAATAAAACTGCTGAATATTCAAAATAATCGAGGCTACACTGCCCTGCATATGGCCTCAAGTAATGATTTCTTTCAAGGTGTTGAAGCCCTTCTGCAAGCGGGCGCCGATCCTGCAATATTAGATAAGCAAGGAAATTCAGCAAAATCCGGTGCACACAAAGCCATACTCTTTCTGTTGGAACAATATGAGCCCCAAAGCCGGGTGCCATCACTGCAATGGCTTTGCCAAAAAAAAATGGGCGCACACTTTGCTCTAAAACGGCTTCCAGTTCCAGAACATCTGAAAGAGGGCATTCATCTTGCTTGGTACATGCAAAGACTAAACCCTGAAAGCATTTTGAAACTCTGTAGACAAGCAACTAAGCGCGCGCTAAGCGAATCTAAAGAACGCTCACCCAAAAGGCAATGCCTTAGAAAATAGTAGTCTTTCACGATTGCTTAATTAATAAATCCTGTAAAACCTGGACTTCGTCCCTAAAACGGGCGGCCTCTTCGAATTCCAGGTTTTTGGCAGCGGTATACATGTTATTTTCTAAGTCTTTAATCGCTTTTTGGATCTCTTGGGGGGATGCAAAAACCCTATCGATGGCGACCGATTTTTTGCGCTTGCCCTTTGCAGAACCCACTAGATGACCACCCTGCATAATATCCTGAATGCTGTGCTTAATACCTTGCGGGGTAATACCGTGCGCTGTGTTGTAGGCTACCTGTTTGGCACGACGCTGATCGGTAATATCAATAGCCGCCTGCATGGATCGTGTAATGCGATCGGCATACAAAATGGCTTTGCCGTTAATATGTCTGGCCGCACGCCCAATGGTTTGGATAAGCGAGCGCTCTGAACGTAAAAAACCTTCTTTGTCGGCATCTAAAATGGCAACCAAGGATACTTCGGGCATATCCAACCCTTCCCTTAATAAATTAATACCCACTAAAACATCGAATGCCCCTAAGCGCAGATCGCGAATAATCTCCACCCGCTCGACAGTTTCAATATCCGAATGTAAATACCGTACTTTAATGCCCTGCTCTAAGAGATACTGTGTGAGATCTTCGGCCATACGCTTGGTAAGCGTGGTAATTAAAACCCGTTCTTGAGCTAAGACTTTGCGTTTAATTTCGGATAAAACATCATCGAACTGGCTTAAAGCTGGACGCACCTCGATTGCAGGATCGATAAGACCGGTAGGACGCACCACCAAGTCTATGCGTGCATCCGATCGTTCTAATTCATAATCACCCGGCGTGGCCGATACATAAATGGTTTGGGGCTGTAAGGCCTGAAATTCTTCAAAACGCAAAGGTCTATTGTCGAGTGCTGAGGGTAAACGAAAGCCGTAGTTCACCAAATTTTCTTTGCGCGCACGATCGCCCTTATACATGGCGCCCAGCTGAGGCACGGTGACATGCGATTCATCAATCACTAAGAGCGCATTGGCAGGCAAATAATCAATCAAGGTGGGAGGGGGTTCGCCCGCCGCTCTGCCGGATAAATAACGGGAATAATTTTCGATGCCCGAGCAATAACCTAATTCGAAAATCATCTCGATATCAAATTGCGTGCGCTGCGCTAAACGCTGCGCTTCCACTAATTGATGATTGGCTTCTAAAACCTTCAGGCGATCTTTGAGTTCTTCTTTGATAAGTTCTACCGCTTCGCGTAGTCGTTCTTTAGGCGTGACGTAATGTGTTTTGGGATATATAGTCGCGCGTTGAAGACGTTGATTGATAGATCCCGTTAAGGGATCGAAAGAAGCAATGCCCTCTATTTCATCGCCAAAAAATTCGATACGGATAGCCTCTTTGCCCGAATCGGCGGGGAAAATATCGAGCACATCGCCGCGTACCCGATAGGTACCCCGACGAAAATCCATATCGTTGCGCGTATATTGTAAATCGACCAAACGTTTTAATAAAACTTTTTGATCGACCGTTTCGCCACGCACCACATGCAGCAACATGGACATATATGATTTGGGATCGCCCAAACCGTATATAGCAGAAACGCTGGCAACGATAATGGCATCCTCCCGCTCTAATAAGGCACGGGTGGCCGATAAACGCATTTGTTCGATATGCTCATTAATGGAAGCATCTTTTTCGATATAGGTGTCTGAGGCTGGCACATAGGCCTCGGGCTGATAATAATCGTAATAGGACACAAAATATTCCACCGCACTGTGAGGGAAGAAAGCTTTCATTTCGCCATAGAGCTGCGCCGCTAAGGTTTTATTGGGGGCCAAGACTAAGGTTTTACGGCCCACGCGCTCAATCGTTTTAGCCAGGGTAAAGGTTTTACCCGATCCGGTAACGCCCACCACGGTTTGATGCATTAACCCTGCATTAAGCCCATCAACCAACTGTTCGATGGCTTGGGGTTGATCGCCTGCGGGCTCGAAATCGGAGACTAAGGTAAAGGGCTTGATGGGTTTGGACATGAAAAGGACTCATCACTATGCTAATCTTTGGGTCCCAAGCATACATCACCTGGAGTTCCTTGTGCACAAAACGGCATCCACCCTACTATCCCATCGGATCCAAGGCATTGAACCCTCTCAAACCCTAAGCCTACTGGCCAAGGCAAGCGCCCTACGGGCTGCGGGCCATCCGGTGATTAACTTAGGCGTGGGAGAACCCGATTTTGATACGCCCGCACACATCAAACAGGCTGCGATTGATGCCATCCATCAAGGCTATACCAAATATACCCCCGTGGAAGGTTTGTTGGATCTGCGCAAAGCCATTGTTACAAAGTTAGCGCGCGATAATGCGCTACAGTATGAGCCCAACCAGATCCTCGTATCCTGTGGAGCCAAGCAAAGTTTTTTTAATTTGGCCCAAGCGCTGCTGAACCCCGGAGACGAAGTGATTATTCCAGCGCCCTATTGGGTTTCTTATCCTGATATGGTGCGCTTGGCCGAAGGTACGCCTGTGATTGTGCCTTGTGGCATGGATCAGGCTTTTAAAATAAGTGCACAACAGTTGGCAGCGGCCATTACGCCCAAAACAAAACTCTTTGTAATGAATAGCCCTTCTAATCCCACAGGTATGGCTTACACGCTAGAAGAACTGCGGGCGCTTGGCGAAGTGTTGATGAACCATCCTCATGTGTGGATTGCGAGCGACGATATTTACGAACATATGCTCTGGGAAAAAGCCACTTTTTGTAATATCGTAAACGCTTGTCCTGCACTGCAGGAACGAACCATTATTATTAATGGTGTTTCTAAAAGCTATGCCATGACAGGCTGGCGCATTGGTTTTGCAGCAGGCCCACAAGCAATGATCGAGGCGATGACAACCTTGCAAAGCCAAAGCACCTCGAATGCTTGTTCCATTGCGCAAGTGGCAGCAAAAGAAGCCTTCTTAGGCGATCAAACCTGCATAGAACCCATGCGACAAGCGTTTAAAACACGTCATGATTATCTGGTTGAAGCGCTCAATACTATTCCCGGTATTGAATGCCCCAAAGGAGATGGCACTTTTTATGCTTTCCCAAAGGTTGAAGGTTTGATCAAACAATTAGGCTTAAAAGATGATTGGGCCTTGAGTGATTACTTGCTCAGCCAAATGCATATTGCGGTGGTGCCGGGTTCGGCTTTTGGATCGCCAGGCCATATACGATTGTCTTTCGCAACCAGCATGGAAAATTTGCAGGAGGCGATTGGGCGATTGCAACCATCACCCTCCCAAGCAGGAGAGGGTCTAAAAACTACGGGGCTCTAATTCTAGGGCCTTGTAGCGCGTGGCCATCGCTTCTAAAGATAATGGCTTAATTTGGGGGGCCCAGCCTGCTGTACCCAGTGCTTCGTAGCGGGCTTTACAGATCTCGAACATGGCAAGCTTCGCTGCTTGATTATAACGACGCGGATCGAACTCTTTAGGATTTTTAGCCAAGTACTGTCGCAAGGCGCCCGTAGCCGCTAAACGCAGATCGGTATCGATATTCACCTTACGCACACCATAGCGAATGCCTTCTTGGATTTCTGAAATGGGCACACCATAGGTTTCTGGGATCTCGCCTCCAAAACGATTAATTAAATCGATAAGCTCTTTAGGCACTGAAGAAGAGCCATGCATCACTAAATGGGTATCGGGAATACGTGCATGAATAGCCCGAACCCTATCCATCGCCAACACTTCGCCTGTGGGAGGACGGCTAAATTTATAGGCCCCATGACTGGTTCCAATGGCAATGGCCAAGGCATCTACTTTGGTGGCACGCACAAAGCTTGCGGCTTCTAAGGGATCGGTTAAAAGCATTTCTTTGGTTAATTTACCTGTCGCGCCCGAGCCATCTTCTTCGGCCGCCAAACCCGATTCTAGAGAACCCAGGCAACCTAGCTCACCTTCTACGGAAACACCGCGTGCGTGGGCTGCGCGTACAACTTCTGCGGTGACAGCGACGTTGTAATCGTAATCGGAAGGGGTTTTCATATCTTCTTTTAAAGAACCATCCATCATGACCGAACTAAAACCGAGATCCATCGATTGGGTACACACCGCGGGCGATGCACCATGATCTTGATGCATACAGAGTGGAATATTCGGGAATTCTTCCAGTGCCGCTAAAATAAGATGTTTAATAAAGGTAGGGCCTGCATACTGACGCGCACCCGCCGAAGCCTGCACAATGACCGGGCTTTGGGTGAGCGCTGCCGCTTCCATCACCGCGCGTATTTGCTCTAAATTGTTTACATTAAAAGCCGGTATACCATAGGTATGTTCGGCCGCGTGATCGAGTAATTGTCTTAAGGTTATTAAAGGCATTTTTTTCTCCAGGTTAATACTTTCATAGCTAAGATTCACATAGGGGGCAACTTTTCCGCCGCCGTACAAATTTCACGCATCATTTGAACCGTTTGTGCAGGGAAATCACCCACAGCTGTTTCGGCCGATAACATAAGCGCTGTGCTGCCATCTAAGACGGCATTGGCTACATCGGAGACTTCGGCACGCGTTGGGATCGCACGATGTACCATACTTTCCATCATTTGGGTTGCGGTAATCACAGGGCGACCCAGGGCGCATGCGCGTGTAATAATATGCTTTTGAATGCCAGGTAATGCTGCATAGCCACATTCTACGCCTAAATCGCCCCGTGCAACCATGACCCCATCGGAAGCTAGCATAATTTCTTCTAAAGCTTGCAGCGCTTCTACGCGCTCTATTTTGGCCACAACCGCAGCCCTACTCCCTGCTTTTTCTAATAAGGCACGGGTTTCTTGAACATCACGAGCACAACCTACAAAAGAAAGGGCCACATAATCGACCTTAAGCTTGGCTGCAAAAACGATATCTTTACGATCCTTGGGTGTAAGGGCTTCTGCACTTAAACCGCCTCCTCGACGATTAATGCCTTTGTTATCTGAAAGATTGCCACCCTGTTGCACGATGCAATGGACAGCCGAACCGACTATTTTCTCAATAACTAAGACAATAAAACCATCGTCTAATAATAAGTAATCGCCTGGTTTTAAATCTTTGTACAAATCGTGATAATGAATACCGACTGCTTGTTGCGTGCCTTGATCCAAGGGTATTTTCGAATCGATAATAAAAGGATCGTTGACCTTTAAAGGGATAGATCCTGTTTTAAAAGCCCCAATACGAATTTTAGGGCCTTGGAGATCGGCCATAATACCCAGAGACTTGCCAAGTTCGAGCGCAGCTGCACGTGCGACTTCGACACGGGTTTGATGCTGTGCATGCGTACCATGCGATAAATTAAGACGGATCACATCTACACCCGCGACAAGCATCGCCTTAAGCACACCGGGCTTATCGGTGGAGGGGCCTAGGGTTGCAATGATTTGTGTGGGATTTTTTTTATTTTCTAATGCTGTTAATGCTGCTAAAGGTTCCCCGGATAAATAGGCTAAAAAAGCAGCACCGCCTGTAGAAAGATGATCGAATTGATCGCCCACATGCGCTTGATCGATAGCCGCTAATGTTTCGCCACCGCCTGCGACTGAAAAAGCTTTTGAGGCTGCAATAGATTGTGCAATAGACTCCGTACCGCGATTAAAAGGTGGGCGTTCAAATAAACCCATAGGGCCATTCCACACAATAGTGCCTGCCTTAGAAACAATATCATCAATAGCAGTACAGGTGATGGGACCCACATCCAATATTTTTTGGTTTTCCACAACAAAATCTTCAGGCAGCATTAATTTCACACCCAGATCTTTGGCTTTTTCTAACAAGGCCAGCGCGGTTGCACGCTGATCGGGTTCGTACAATGATTGCCCTACATCAGAACCCATCGCTGCTAGAAAAGTATTGGCCATCGCACCGCCCACAATAAGCATATCCACTTTATTTAATAAATTTTCTAGAATGGCCAGTTTATCCGAAATTTTAGCCCCGCCCATAATCGCAACGACCGGCCTTGCAGGCTGTTTAAATACTTTTTCTAAAGCTCGTATCTCGGCCATTAATAAAGGTCCTGCTAGCGCTGTTTTTGCATACTGGATAGCGCCTACTGTAGAAGCTTGTGCACGATGCGCAACCGCAAAAGCATCCATGACAAAAATGTCGGATAAAGCTGCAATACGTTTTGCAAGTAGGGGATCGTTTTGCAGTTCGCCTTTTTCGAAGCGTACATTCTCGCACAATACAACAGAACCTGGTGCAACCTTGACACCCTCTAGCACTCTGTCCGACAAGTTTTTCCGAATGTTGGCGAGGGGCGTCGATTCCAGGGATGGTAAATCGTCGAATACAGGGATGTATGCCCCCGAGTGACATTCGGAAAAACTTATTTGACGAGGTACTAGCCAATCCTGAATCAAGGGAACCGGTTGTTTCAGCGCTTGTGCCAAATAATCTGCCACAGGGGCCAAAGAATAACGAGGATCCACAGATCCTGCTTCGGGTCTGCCTAAATGGGATAACAGAATAACACCTGCGTTTTTAGATAATGCATAGCGTAGCGTGGGTAAGATCGCTTGTATACGCCGATCGTTTAGAATGACACCTTCTTCTAAAGGCACATTCAGATCGACACGCAGGGTGATGGTTTTTTGATCAATATCACAATCATCTAGGGTTAACATGTTTTTATTGTCCTAGCCCTTATTATCAACGGCCGCCATTGCAAGCGCTGTATCTAACATACGATTAGAAAATCCCCACTCGTTATCATACCAAGCCAGCACTTTTACCATATTATCAATCACCATGGTTTGTGTAAGATCGATAATCGCAGAGGCTGGATGATGGTTAAAATCGATCGAAACCAAAGGTTCGTGATTCATCGCCAAAATACCCTGTAAAGGGCCTAGGGCTGCTGCTTCTACGCATTGATTGATTTCTAATACAGAGGTTTTACGGGCCATATGTAAGGTGAGATCGAGCATGGAGACATTGAGCACCGGCACACGCAGCGCTAAACCATCTAATTTTCCCTTGAGTTCGGGAATGACTAAACCAATGGCAGAGGCCGCACCGGTTTTGGTGGGGATCATCGATTGGGTGGCCGATCGTGCGCGTCTTAGATCGCTATGATAGACATCGGATAAGACCTGATCGTTGGTATAAGCATGAATGGTGGTCATAAGCCCACGCTCGATACCAAAACCCTCGTGTAAAGGCTTTAAGACCGGTGCCAAACAATTGGTCGTACAAGAAGCATTGGAAACAATACGGTGTTCGGCTTTAAGCGTTTGGTGATTTACACCATAGACAATGGTAGGAACGTCCCCCGCAGGCGCTGAAATCAAAACTTTTCGTGCACCAGCTTCAAGATGCATGGAAGCTTTTTCAAGGCTGGCAAATAAACCGGTGCATTCGAAAACAATATCAACACCCAAATCGCCCCAGGGTAATTGGGCAGGCGATCGCTCCGAGAATACGCGGATTTTTTGATTCTCGATGATGAAGCAGTCGTTCTCTACCTGTACCTGTTTGGCGAAACGACCATGCGTTGAATCGTATTGGGTTAAATGGGCCAGTGATTTGGGATCGCCTAGATCATTGATGGCAACAATCTCGAATTGCGATCGCTGCGGTGATTCAAATAAAGCACGCAGAATATTTCTACCAATTCGCCCATAGCCATTGATCGCTATTTTTAGTCCCATTTTTTACCTTTTCCTGTTTTTTTCCTGGCCAGCACCCCATCAAATAAGTTTTTGCGAATATGCTTCGGGGACATACATCCCTGGAATCGACGCCCCTCGCTTACATTCGCAAAAACTTTATGGACAAGGTACTAGTGTAACCTTTTTTACCAAGGCTATCACAGCCTCGACCCTAAGACCTAAGGCCTCAAATACCGCTTTGCCCGGTGCAGATTCTCCATAACGATTAATACCTAAGACAGCACCTTCTGAACCCACCCACTGATGCCAGTAACTTGGTTCGCCCGCTTCGACGGCCACACGGGCCTTAAGCGCCGCGGGTAACACGCTTTCTTGATAATCCAAGGACTGCGCGGCAAAAACTTCTGCGCAGGGCATAGACACCACCCGTACGCTATAACCTTCTTCAAGCAGTGCTTTCGCGGCTAAAACAGCTAAAGCGACTTCCGATCCTGTAGCGATTAACAAGGCCTGCGGATCGATGGCATCCACCAAAATATAAGCACCCAGTACAATTTTGTTCAGCTTTTTTTGATCTTTGGGCTGATGGGGTAGTGCTTGTCGGCTTAAAATAAGACTACTAGGACCTGCCGTGCGTTGTAGGGCCGCGCTCCACGCGACGGCCGTCTCTGTGGCATCGCAAGGACGCCATACACACATATTGGGCGTTACTCTTAACATCGTTAAATGTTCAATAGGCTGATGCGTGGGACCATCTTCGCCAAGCCCGATGGAATCATGACTGTACACAAAGATGACGCGTTGTTTCATTAAACAGGCCAAACGCACCGCAGGACGTGCATAATCTAGAAAACTTAAAAACGTGGCGCCATAAGGGATAAAGCCACCATGTAAGGCCAGACCATTCATGATGGTAGACATACCGAATTCGCGCACGCCGTAATGGATATAATTGCCCTGAAACGCGGCTTTACGAATGGCTTTAGAAAACCTTGTAAAGGTGCCATTGGATTCGGAAAGATCGGCCGATCCACCTATTAAAGCAGGCAACAGAGGAACAAACCATTCCAAAACTTGTTTGGAGGCTACGCGTGTTGCAATGTTTTGTGCACGTTGTTCCTGTGCTTCAATACATAACTGCATCTGTTCAAAAAAATCTTGTGGAAAATAACCTTCTAAACGCGCATGCAGTTTTTGCGCTTTTTCAGGATAGTGTTTGGCATAAGAGACTAAGTGCTTGTGCCAATTTTTTTCTCGATCAGCACCTTTGGCCTTGGCATCCCATAGCTCATACTGTTCAACTGGAATGACAAAGGGTTCGTGTGTCCAAGCTAATTGCTTGCGTGTGGCTGCAACCGCCTCTGCACCTAAGGGTGCGCCATGCACATGGTGTGTACCGACCAGTGGTGCGGGTGCACCAAAACCAATGGTGGTGCGACAATCGATCAGCGTGGGTTTATCTAAAACGCGACGTGCTTTTGTAATGGCAGCCCTGATTTGCGCGGGATCATGTCCATCGACATTTTTAATCACCTGCCAACCATAGGCTTCGAAACGTTGGGGCGTATTGTCTGCAAACCAATCAACCACTTTTCCATCAATCGAAATACCGTTGTTATCCCAGAAAACGATTAATTTTCCTAAGCCTAAAGCGCCGGCTAGAGATGCCACTTCATGGGAGATACCTTCCATTAAACAACCATCGCCCACAACGCAATAGGTGTAGTGATCGATAATGGTATGCTCGGGTTCATTGAAGGTTGCCGCTAATACAGCTTCGGCAAGGGCCATGCCTACTGCATTGCCCAAACCCTGCCCCAAGGGCCCTGTGGTGGCTTCTACACCTGGTGTACAACCATATTCAGGATGACCGGGGGTTTTGCTATGCAGCGCACGAAAGTTTTTGAGATCCTCCATGGATAAATCGTAACCCGTAAGATGCAGCAGCGCGTAGTGCAACATGGCCCCATGGCCATTGGAAAGTATAAAGCGATCGCGATTGGGCCATTGTGGATTGGCAGGGTTATGCTGTAGAAAATCGTTCCATAAGACTTCGGCGATATCGGCCATACCCATGGGCATACCAGGATGCCCCGAGTTGGCAGTTTGGACGGCATCCATGCTTAAAACGCGCAGGGCGTTGGCAGCGCTAAAACGTAAGGGCATAAAAGTCCTTCAACTAATATTGCTTAGAATAGACCCGCCAGATTGTAGCATTGTTTAAGTCTTGAAACTAATACGTTGTAACAGACCCTGAAGCTAAATCGTAGTAAACCCCATGACCTGTAGGATTGGAATTAGCATCTTGCTGTGCAAAATTACAAACACTCCCTAAACCCGAGGCTCTGTGACAACTGGCACAAACACCATT
>CAMCTX010000042.1 GCA_945878715.1 Legionella genomosp. 1
CTTGGTGGGGGCTTAAGCCGCGGCCTCGAGCAGCTGTGCTTTAAGCTTCTGCAGTGCTGCTTTTTCCAGCTGTCGGACGCGTTCGATGGATATTTGGTACACTTCAGCCAAGGCTTGCAGTGTTTGACCTTTCTCTTCTGAAAGCCAACGTTTTTGCAAAATATCACGACTACGCGGATCTAAAGTTTCAAGTGCCACCTGTAGTTGATGACCGCTGTGCGCACTCGATGTTTGCTGCTCTATTTGAAGATAAGGATCGTTACCCGCATCCAAGTACTCAACCGGTACTAAAGCACGGCCAGTGCCCTCGTTCTCATAAGCTTCTGCCGGCAGATCGAAGGACAGATCCCGCGCATTTAAGCGCTCTTCCATACGTCGTACTTCTACTGTGGACACACCTAAATCTTTGGCAATCCCTTCGATATCGGCCTGGCTATTCCAACCTAATCGTTTAGTGGCTGTTCTTAGATTAAAAAAGAGTTTACGTTGATCCTTGGTGGTTGCCACTTTGACAATCCGCCAATGCTTTAAAATAAATTCGTGGATCTCCGCTTTCACCCAATGCACGGCAAAAGACACGAGTCGTACACCCACCGTGGGATCGTAGCGTTTAACCGCTTTCATTAAACCAATGGTGCCTTCCTGTACCAAATCGTTCAGCGCCAAACCATAGCCCAGATAACCCCTGGCAACACGCACCACATAACGCAGATGGGCTAAAACCAGCTTCTGTGCGGCTTCTAAATCCCCCTGCTCTCGGTACTGGGTAGCATAGCGGTGCTCTTCCTCGGGTGTTAAGAGAGGAATATTGTGAACGCTTTGGATATAGGACTCTAGGCTGCCAATAGGCAGGTTCATTGTGCTCATCAACCAACCTCCTTTTTAGTGTTCTTAAGGGATTATTTTAACATTTTTTAGGGGAAATATATTAGCTGTTATTAATTACAGCCCCCACCCCCGACCGCTAAAGCGGCCGACCCCAGTGTCGGCAGAGCCGACCGCACGCGTCCCGCAAAGCGGGAGCAGGGGAACGCTCCGATACTAGTAATAGGCCTTTAAAATCTCGATCGGCTTGTCCAAGTCCTTAACGATCACATCAGCCACAATAGACCCACCCTTTAAGAGCACAATGCGATCACATAGCGCTGTTAGAAAATCTAAATCGTGCGAAGCGATGATCATCGTCAGACCAGAATCACGCACCGAACGCAAAAGAGATACCACATCATCAATCGTGGCAACATCCAAACCCGAGCTAGGTTCGTCACACAATAAAAGCTGGGGCTCCATCATCAAACTACGCGCCAAGGCTACACGCTGTTTTTGTCCGCCTGATAGTTGATGCGCTAAGCACGAAGCTTTATCAGCTAATCCTAAGCTTTGCAAAAACTCGGAGGCTCGCACTTCAATGGCTTTAAAAAACTTGATACTTTTGCCACGCATTTTGGGTGCATAACATAAATTTTCCAGGACGGTCATATGCGGAAAAAGTTGAAAATCTTGAAACATAAAACCGCTTTTTTCGCTTAATCGTATACGACCCGAATCTAAAGATTCCAAGCCTTGTATACAACGAAGCAAAGTTGATTTACCACCGCCCGAAGGGCCAGCCAAACCCAAGATCGTCTTTTCCTTAACCTCAAGATTAATTTGATCTAAGACCACCTGTGAACCAAAGGTCTTAGAAGCATTAGTGATGTGGAGCATAAGCCACCTTTTTTTCTAGTTTTTTACCCGCATATTCGATGACTAACACCAACAAATAATAATAAAAGCCGGCTATGCACAATGGGACAAAATAGGTAAATTGTTCGGCAGCAACCGCCTGGGCTCGACGCATCATATCCATGCCTCCCAGGGTTGAAATAAGCGCTGTTTCTTTGAGCAAAGTAATGGTTTCATTCACCATTGCAGGCAAAATATTTCTCAAAACTTGGGGCAAGATAATATCTCGCCACATGGGAAAGCCTTTAATATTTAGGGTTTTAGCCGCCTCGAATTGTCCTTTAGGAAGACTTTCGATACCCGATCGCAAAATTTCAGAAACATAGGCAGCACTATTTAAACCAAAGGTGATAATGCCTGCCACTAGAATACTGAGCTTAAATCCTAAGAGCATCGGAATCGAGAAATAAACGAAACTAAGCTGTAAAATAAGGGGGGTGCCACGTATGATAGAAACAAATCGTGTGATAATCCCAAGCGCTATACCTTGGTATCGCAGGATTGCAAAAACAGTACCGAGTAATAATCCAATCACAAGCCCGCCTAACAATAATTGCAAGCTTAAGCCTACGCCATAAGCAATAAAGGGCAGTGAATGCATAAATGCTTCCATAGAGATTAATCCTTCCATCAAGCGGGACCTTTTAACCACTTGTTTTTCAAGCGTTCAATCTCGCCTTCATCCATAAGCTTTTTAAGGGTCCTATCGATAGACTCTCGATGTGTCGATCCCTTTTTAAAGGCAATGGCATAGCCTTCATCCACAGGTGCAACGATGGCATAAGACAAACCTGGATTTTTTTGGGTAAAAATAACTGCTTGTACCTCATCGATTAATACAACGTCTACATGTCCCGCTTTAAGGGCTTCGATCATTTGATTACCATGATCCATCGCGACTCTATTGGCACTGGGCACATGGGCCTTTAACCATTGTTCCATGGTAGAACCTAATTGGCAGGCTACTTTTTTACCTTCTAAGGCTGCCACCGTCTTTATAGGTATTGTGTCTTTATAGATGGTTGCCAAATCAGACTTATAATAAGTCTCTGAAAAATCAAAGCGTTTTCGACGTTCCGGACTCGCACTAAGGGTTGAAATAGCTGCATCGACCTGACCACTCTCAAGCATTGGGAAAATAGTACTAAAAGCCATATTCTCAAAAACAACTTTCGCACCCAGTTTTTCGCCTATTAATCGAGCCAATTCGATATCGAAGCCTGTGGTCTCACCCTTATCAATGTATTCAAAAGGCGGATACTCTGCAGAAATAGCAAAGGTAAGTACTGATTCTTTAGGTTTAGAGTCTTCGCATCCCGCAAGCAAAAGTGTGGAACTAAGAACTATAAGACTTAAGAAGATTTTTTTCATAAACTTTTGACCTTTTATCACGCGCCCCTCACCCGGCGCTTCGCGCCACCCTCTCCCGTAAAACGGGAGAAGGTCTTCAAATTCAAGGGGTGTATTATGCCATGACTGCCCATGGCATTCCCCTGTATATTACAACAGCTACATGAAGTCCATCCTCCGTGCCATAATCCAGCCTTGGCGCAGCATCGCGCCGCACACACGCTGGCTTGGAGGCCCCATGTCTCATTACCCACTCATCCGTATGCGTCGCATGCGCGCAGACCATTTCTCTCGTCGCTTAATGCGTGAAACAACTTTATCAGTCGACGATCTCATCTATCCTATTTTTATCCATGCAGGGCAGGGGGCTGAACCGATTCTTTCCATGCCAGGCATCGAACGTTTAAGCCTCGATTTATTACTCGAAGAAGTGGCAATCCTTGTAGAACGACGGATCCCTGCCATTGCCTTATTTCCGAAAATTCCCCTGGCACAAAAAACAGAAGATGCTCGCGAAGCTTATAATCCTGAAGGGCTTATACAACAAGCGGTTCGTCGTATCAAAACGCAATTCAAGGACATGGGTGTGATTGCCGATGTGGCTTTAGACCCTTTTACGACCCATGGACACGATGGTTTAATCGATCCTTCAAACCCAAACCATGTATTAAACGATGAAACCCTGGAAGTCTTAGTGAAACAAGCGCTCTCCCTGGCTGAAGCCGGCGTAGATATTGTAGCGCCCTCGGATATGATGGATGGTCGTATTGGCGCGATTCGAAAAGCACTTGAAGCCTCTGATTACCAAGACACACGAATCCTAGCCTATGCAGCCAAATACGCTTCTGCCTATTACGGACCTTTTAGAGAAGCCGTGGGATCGCTCACACAGCTTGGCAAACGAACGAAAACGGGTTATCAGATGGATCCCGCCAATAGTGATGAAGCCCTGCGAGAAGTGGCGCTGGATATTCAAGAAGGTGCCGATATGATTATGGTGAAACCCGGCATGCCCTATCTAGATGTACTACACCGTGTAAAGGATCGTTTCCAAATGCCAACCTTTGCCTACCAAGTCAGCGGTGAATACGCCATGCATGTGGCAGCTATCCAAAACGGTTGGTTACCCGAACGTGAAACCATTTTGGAATCTTTACTGTGTATTAAACGAGCTGGTGCAGATGCCATTTTAAGTTATTTTGCCAAACAAGCATCCCTTTGGCTGTAGTGGATAGTTGACGCCCTTTAAAGAAGGCTGTACATTTGGATTATCAACCTATAGATTCCTTTCCCTGTTCAATCCTAACGAAGGAGCAACCCTTAGCCGTGAGTACTTTGGGATCCGTAACGGATCATTCTTTTGAAATGGATGTTTTGAAGGCCTCATCGCCCGTGTTGGTCGATTTCTGGGCACCCTGGTGTGGCCCTTGTCAAAATCTGACACCAACCTTGGAAGCGGTTGCCCTTGAATACGCAGGTAAAGTCACGATTCTTAAACTCAATGTGGATGATAACCCCCAAACAGCCGCTAAGTACGGTGTGCGCGGGATCCCAACCCTTATTTTGTTTAAAGGGGCACAAGCCGCAGCCACTTGCGTAGGTGCTTTAAGTAAAACAAAATTGTCTGAATTTTTAGATGCGAATGCATAACCCTCCTTTTTTAACCCTAATCTAAGCTGAAAATACACTATGGATTTAACTGAACTGAAACAAAAATCTCCTATCGATTTGATGGAGATCGCAACCAACCTTGGCATTGACGATGTCGCCCGTGCCAGAAAGCAAGAGATCATCTTTGCGATTCTTAAGGCCCACGCCAAAATGGGAGAGCCCATTTCTGGCAGAGGCGTTCTCGAGCTTTTACCCGATGGCTATGGTTTTATGCGATCGAAGGATAGCTCTTATCTGGCAGGCCCAGACGATATCTATGTTTCGCCCAGCCAAATTCGTCGCTTTGGTTTAAGAACCGGGGATGAAATTCAGGGTACCATTCGCCCACCCAAAGAAAGTGAGCGCTATTTTGCACTGTTGAAAGTGAATGAAATTAATTTTGAAGCCCCTGAAATAACCCGCAACAAAATTGCTTTTGAAAATCTTACCCCCCTGCATGCCAACCGACGCTTAGTCATGGAAATAGGGAATGGTAGTACCGAAGATATTACCAGCCGGGTGATCGATCTCGTGTCCCCTGTGGGTATGGGTCAACGAGGCTTGATCGTTTCCCCTCCCAAAGCGGGTAAAACGGTCATGCTGCAAAATATTGCACACTCTATTGCCACCAATCACCCAGACTGTCATCTGATTGTGCTACTGATTGATGAACGCCCTGAAGAAGTCACCGAAATGGCGCGTTCTGTACGAGGCGAAGTGATTGCGAGTACCTTTGATGAACCTGCCAGTCGACATGTGCAGGTCGCAGAAATGGTGATCGAACGTGCAAAGCGCTTAGTAGAACATAAAAGAGATGTTGTGATTCTTCTGGATTCTATTACACGCTTAGCCAGAGCCTACAATACCGTGATACCACCCTCGGGCAAGGTCTTAACCGGTGGTGTGGATGCCAATGCACTACATCGACCTAAACGATTCTTTGGTGCAGCCCGTAATATTGAAGAGGGTGGTAGTTTAACCATTATCGCCACAGCCCTGGTAGAGACCGGCTCAAAAATGGATGAGGTTATTTTCGAAGAGTTTAAGAGCACGGGTAATATGGAGCTGTATTTAGACAGACGTATTGCAGAAAAACGTGTTTACCCAGCCATTAATATTGCCCGATCGGGTACAAGGCGCGAAGAACTTCTTGCCAAAGCCGATATCCTACAAAAAATATGGATTCTGCGTAAACTACTGCATCCCATGGACGATTTAGCCGCCATGGAATTTTTGCTGGACCGCTTAAAAGATACGAAGACCAATGCGATCTTTTTTGATTCGATGAAGCGTGCAGCGCAATAATACCAAAAGCGATCAAACCCACTTCGGTTCTCAAATCATCGCAAGCGATCTTAAAACCGCCAAAGTGGGAGAAATCTTCCAAGCGGTTGCACCCCACTACGATTTTATGAACGATTGCCTCTCTCTAGGTCTGCACCGTCTGTGGAAACGGATGGCTGTGGCCCGTGCCGCGATCGCACCCAACCATTGTATTTTGGATTTAGCCTGTGGCACGGGTGATATGGCCCGTCATTTTGCACCACACTTAAGCACGGAAGGTCGGGTGATTTTGGCTGATATTAATGCTGCCATGCTACAGCAGGGTCGGGATCGTTTGATTGATGAAGGCATTTTTCAGGGACTTTGTTTCGCACAATTGAATGCCGAAGCGCTCCCCTTTGGGTGCAATACTTTTGATCGGATCACGATGGCTTTTGGATTGCGCAATACGACTTATCCACGAAAAGTTTTAAAAGAACTGTATCGGGTCTTAAAAAAGGGCGGAAGGGCTATTATTTTAGAATTTTCAAAACCAACCCCTGGTTTTTTAAAGAAGGCTTACGATGCCTACTCGTTTAAGATCATCCCCAAACTAGGGGCTTGGCTTTGCAAGGATGAAGATAGTTATCGTTATCTAGTAGAATCCATTCGCCAACACCCCGATCAAGAAACCCTGAAAACATGGTTTTTGGAAGCAGGCTTTGAACGCTGCGATTATCAAAATCTAAGCGGTGGTATTGTTGCCTTACATGAAGGATATAAAGATTGATAGGCAATTTTCTTAAAAATAGAATAAATGCATTACTCCGCTTTGATCCAAAAACGGCTTACTATGCAACAGCCCTTAAAGATTTCCATTTAAAAATAAGTTTTCAAATACCCTCTTTAGAAAAGCATTTGCATACACAATATTTTATCACTTTCTGCGCACAAGGCCTGGATACCATTCGGCGCTTTGAAACCGTTGATGCTAGCACAACTATTAACGCCCATATTAGTGCAACACCCGCTACTTTTATTGGCCTTTTCCTAAATAAAGATATTCATCAAGCCCTCAAGCAAGGTTTGATCTTTGAAGGGGATCCCGAATTTTTGGCGCTTTTAAAACAATGGTTTTCTGATTGCCAGATTGATTGGGCTGAAATCCTTTCAAATTATTTGGGTGATTCATTCGCTCATAAAATGGAAAGCATGGTTCACAAACTTATTCCCAAAGGCCGTAAACGCGTACAAGATTTCTGTACAAATGTGGGCGAATATGCGGTAGACGAAGGGCTGATAACCCCAGCACCCTTGCTTGATCCTTTTTTAGAAGCCGTCGATGCATTACGTGCAGGGGTTGAGCGTTTAGAGGCTAAAATCGGATGAAACAACATCCTTTTTACAGAACCATTCAGATTCTCGTTATCATAGCGCACTATGGTTTGGCAAAGCCCCTGATAGCACTTTGCTTAGGCCATCCTGTACCATGGTCTAAGCTCGCTGATAAAGGCCCTGAGATCCGACAAGCCTTAGAAAAATTAGGACCTCTTTTTATTAAAATGGGTCAATTGTTATCCACCCGTTTTGATGTTTTTCCAGCGCCTATCCTTAAAGAACTCGCCGAGTTACAAGACAACGTGCCTCCTTTTTCTGGTATGGTGGCACAACAAATGGTAGAAAAATCTTTGGGTGGCCCGATACCAACTTTTTTTGATTATTTTGAAGAAAAACCCTTAGCTTCTGCCTCGATTGCTCAGGTTCATGCTGCCACCTTAGTGACAGGTGAAGCGGTAGTTGTTAAAATACTACGCCCTCATATTGCACAACAGATTCAAAGAGATCTGCGGCTTTTAAAAATGTTTGCCACATTTTTAGAGCGTTTCTACGAAAAAAGTCGTCGCTTTAAACTGATGGCGCTCGTCTGTGAATGTGAAAAAACTTTGTATCATGAAATTGATTTAATGCGAGAAGGTGCCAATGCCTCGCAAATAAAACGCAATTTTCAAGGATCGAACTTGGTCTATATACCTACTATCTATTGGGCCTATAGCACCCAGCATATTCTTGTGATGGAAAGAGTCTATGGGATCCCGCTCCTTGCCTTTGATCGTCTTGAAGAAAAAGGCTTAGATCGTAGCATCTTAGCTAAAAATCTGGTGGAACTTTTTTTTACACAGGTTTTTAGAGACTGTTTTTTTCATGCCGATATGCACCCCGGTAATATGCTAATAGCCGAAGATAACCCGCCACGCTATATGCTGATGGATTTCGGTATTATGGGGAGTCTAAGCCCTGAAGATCAACGCTATTTGGCCAATAACCTGCTGGCTTTCGTAGCCAGAGACTATAGACGTGTGGCTATCCTACATGTTGATTATGGATGGGTACCCGCTACCACGCGCGTCGATGATTTAGAAGGCAGTATTCGCGCGATCTGCGAACCGCTGCTTGAACGTCCACGCTCCGAGCTTTCTTTCGCAGCCTTGTTAGAGCAATTATTTCAGCTCGCTATCGAATACCAGATTAACATTCAACCTCAATTATTACTGTTCCAGAAAACCCTCGCTGCTGTGGAAATGCTGAGTTTACAGTTAGATCCCCAGATCGATCTCTGGAAAACCGCAGAACCCTTTTTGGAAAAATGGCTTAAAGATCAGATAGGCTTTAAAGCCCTTATCCGAAACCTCAAAGAACAATATCCTGCATTTATTCAATTATTACCACAATTACCAGCATTGCTGCGTCGCCTGGTCGATGAGCAGGGCCGGAACGAAAGACCGGCCCCTACAAAAGATGGGTTTGCGCTTTAGCATCAGTCTTTGCATAATAGCCCTAGACAAGCATCCAAGGTTTTAACATGTCTGATTGCATTTTTTGTAAAATTATTGAAGGTATACTGCCAACACCCATTATCTACGAAGATGATAGTGTTATCGTCTTTAAAGATATTAAACCCAAAGCTGCGGTACATCTGCTGGTGGTGAGCAAAGAACATATTGAGAGCTTGGCGCATATCTCTGAAGATCACGCCGCGCTCATAGCCCATATGATGTTATTATTACCCAAGCTAGCCAAAGCCCAGGGCTTAAGTGGCTTTAAAACACAGATCAATACAGGCTCTGCAGGTGGTCAAGAAGTACCACATCTACATATTCATTTACTAGGAGGTTAATATGGGTTTGGGCGGCGTGAGCATGGGCTCTTTAGTCCTTATTTTTCTGATTGTTTTATTGGTCTTTGGCACCAAGCGAGTACGCGATATAGGCAGCGACTTAGGTGCCGCTTTGCGCAACTTTAAAAAAGGCCTCGAAGATCCCGATCAGACACCGAAGGATCCCTAATGCTTTTTGAAGTCCTACTTATTATTGTGGTGGCGCTGATTGTTATTAAACCACAGCGCTTACCTGAAATAAGCTATTTTCTTGGAAAAAGCCTGAAAAAAATGGTTTTTTACTATCAACAGATCCTTGAAAAATATCAAACTTTATTGTGAACCCTAGCACGACCTATTTTATAGAGTTTAGAAGCCGTCTGATACATAGCCTGTGGGTCATAGGCCTGCTCTTTGTAGCCCTGTTTCTGGTTGATCAACATCTTTACCATTATTTGGCAAAGCCGCTTCTGAAAGAGCTGCCCTTGGGCTATTTGATTGCCACCGATATTACCACTCCTTTTACCGTACCCCTGAAAGCTGCTTTTGTGAGTGCCTTAGTGCTGGGTATGCCCTATCTCTTATACCAACTATGGTCTTTTATAGCCCCCGCTTTGCATGCCAAGGAAAAACGACAGATTTTACCCTTTCTCATGGGTAGTATTTTACTGTTCTATGGCGGCGTTGCCTTTGCTTATGGGGTGATTTGCCCCATCACTTTAGGTTTTTTTGCACACTGTGCACCCCCGGGCGTACAGATCATGACAGATATTCAATCTTATCTAGATTTTATGCTGCGCATGCTGCTGGCTGGTGGACTTGCCTTTCAAGTCCCTATCTTAACCATTTTGGTGGTTCGCCTCGGCCTCTGTAGCGTTCAACAACTCGTTTATTTAAGGCCCTATGTGATTGTGGGGGCTTTTGTACTGGGAATGCTTCTCACACCGCCGGATGTTTTCTCGCAAGTGATGCTGGCGCTACCCATGTGGGGGCTCTTTGAGGCAGGGCTATGGTTGGCAAAAAGAAAGGACTATGGACAATCGCTTACAAAACAACGGGTGAATAGACTATAGGTGAATCACTGGGCAAAAGGTAAGATGACCTTGTCAATCTCCAACCGACTAATTCGGTGTTTGCCCGGGTTCTTCACCCGGGCGCCTTTTTTCCCTACTATCTCTCGGATCTTTTACGATCATTCTCTTTCAGGTATCGTTTACGCAGACGTATGCTTTTAGGCGTAATCTCCACCAGCTCATCAGACTCAATAGCCTGTAGCGCTTCTTCCACACTCAAGAAAACAATAGGCGGAGTCAGGACAATTTTTGCATCACTACCCGAGGCACGCATATTGGTAAGCTGTTTTTCGGTGGTTACATTCACAACCAGATCATTGGCACGGGTATGGAACCCCACTAGCATGCCTTCATAGACTTCGGTTTGTGGATGTATAAAAAGCCTAC
>CAMCTX010000043.1 GCA_945878715.1 Legionella genomosp. 1
ACCATTGTCTTGAAGCAAGGCCGATTGGGGGGCTAGATCCGCATCCCGTAAATCGGCCTGAAGCTTATCAATCATGAATGTATCGATACTGTGTGCGCGTGTGCCTAATCCAGTCACTTGTAAAACTGGAGCTTCACCATAAAGATTAGGCATGGCATAGACAACGCCAAGCAACAAAGCGACAAGCAATAAACCATATTTCCAGCGAGGAAAAACCTTCATGCAAATCTCCAACGATTTATAAAGATTTCAAGGTTCCTTTAGGCACAGAACTGGCAATCGCCTGCTTTTGTACCCAAACTGAAACGCCGTCTGCAAGGTTTAGCATAAGGAAACTGTCTGTGACAGCTTCAATCCGACCCAGCAATCCACCATTGGTGATTACTTCCTCACCTTTTTGAAGGGCTGACACTAAATTTTGATGCTCTTTGGCGCGTTTGCTTTGGGGACGCAAGATCAGAAAATAAAAAACACCTACAAAGGCGACTAATAAAAACATTTGTGACATGGCGCCATTGCCCATCATACCATCCGCTACTTTGGACGCTGCTAAGACCGAAGCACTGCTTAATAACAAAGCAAGTAACAAACAAACTTTTTTCATAGAAATACCCACCTCTGATTGAATGAGACCAGTGTAGCACTCTGAAAAAGGCCTGGACAGTCCTTCAGTGCATTTGTTAGGATCCACCCCTCTCGTAGTTCTAAATCTTCAAGCCGGGATGGCGGAACTGGTAGACGCGCCAGACTCAAAATTTGGTGGTGGTGACATCATGAGAGTTCGATTCTCTCTCCCGGCACCATAAAAAACAAGGGGAGCCAGCCGATAAGCCGGGTTCTGTCGGGGACAGTCATTCATCTGGATCATTCGTCACCGAATAATTCAAGCAACCTACCCGAACTCAATGCGGGCCGCATTAACGAGTTCCTATTTGGTCTTGCTCCAAGCGGGGTTTTCCCTGCCATAACTGTTACCAGTTATGCGGTGCGCTCTTACCGCACCATTTCACCCTTACCCTCACCTATGCTCACGCAACGGCTTTGGCGGTATATTTTCTGTGGCACTTTCCGTAGATTCACATCTCCCAGGTGTTACCTGGCGCTTTGCCCTGTGGAGCCCGGACTTTCCTCCCCACGCCGAAGCGTAAAGCGACTGCCTTGGCCAACTCCTTGCAATCACCATAGCAATTATGTATACATGAACGCAACTTGAGGTTCAGACTACACTGTGCATATGCCTTTATTAGCTATTAAACTCGCATTTCTTCGTCCTCAGCCCCATCGCTGCAGATGGCGCTTGCTCAGTGTTCTTTTTCTGTACTTCGGTCTGGTGCAAGCATCGCATGCCTATCACCCCAATCGTTTCCATACGAATAACCTAGAGCCCGCAGTTAGTAAGCTTGACCAACAAGTGCGTAGCTATCTGCATAAAAAACAGATCCCAGGCTGTGCTATCGCTGTGGTCTATCAAAATAATATTATTTTTATGAAAGCCTACGGGCAACGGGAACTGGGAAAAGAAGGGATGATCGATGCCGATACGGTCTTTCAATTAGGATCGGTCTCAAAGCCTGTGGCGGCAACCTTGCTCTCTATCCTAGAACACAAAGGCTATTTAAAATTGGATGATCCCGTACAAGATCACTTAAAACATTTTTCAATCAACAATCGCCAAAGAACCAACACCCTCCGCATCAAGCATATCTTAAGCCATTCTACAGGGGTTCCACGCGCGGGCTTTAATCAGCTTATCGAATCCCACACACCCTATTCAAAAATTTTGCGTACTTTACAAAGCATACCCGCACGCACCGCGGCTGGCAGACGTTACGATTATAACAATGCCATGTATGCCACCGTAGGAGATATTACCAAGGCTGCAACGCATTTGTCTTTTAGAGAAGCGCTGCGTCTGCACTTATTAGATCCTCTTAAGATGAAAAGCAGTACAACCACTTTAGATGGCTTATTAAGCACACATAACCGAGCCTCGCCACATATACGTGGCCCCAGAGGGCAGCTCGTTCCCCGTAGCAATTACTCCGATAGTTATTATGCCGTGGCACCTGCAGGGGGTATTAATTCTAGCGTGCGCGATATGAGTGTTTTTCTAAAAGCACAAATGGGTGGTTATCCGGAAATTCTTAATCACAAAATGCTATTGCGCATTCAAGCGCCACAAATTGCAACGCATGCCGTTCTGGGCTCGGCAACCCGTTATCCTCAACTGCTCAAACAAGGCCAATATGCCATGGGTTGGCGGGTTGTGAATTTCGCACACCATACCCTGGTGTTTCATGGTGGTTGGGTGGGGGGCTTTACCAATTTTGTAGGCTTTATGCCCGAGCATAAGCTTGGCATTGTGGTGTTGCACAATAGCGAATCAAAATTTTCCTCCAAAGTGGCTGTACAATTTTTTGAGTCTTTTTTAAATCTTCCCGCAACGCCCAGTGCAACTAAAGCTGTGAAAAAAGTACAGAGCACCAAAAAAGCACGAAAAACTATATCAACTAAAAAACAACGGAAATTGGCTCGGGTTGAGAAAAGAAAATGACCCTCACCCGGCCTTTTTTCCTGCATGCTCAACAGCCCAAGCATATAGCACATGCTTATTAAGCCCAGTGATTTTTGCAGCCAATCGTGTAGCTTGGCTAATGCTAAGCTCCGATAATAATACTGATAATAATTTTTCTGTATCTGCATCTAGGGCTTTTGTTTTTCGATCTTTCTTGAGCGTGCTTTCTTTAAGACCAGAAACGATCAATACATACTCGCCCTTCTGCTGCATGGGATCGGCTTTGATCCACTGCACGATTTCAGAAATAGAGCCTCGTTTAATGGTTTCAAAGGTTTTGGTTAATTCACGCGCAATGGCAATCTCTCTATCAGGTCCCACAATAGATTCCATGGCCTCTAAAGTGCGAACAATGCGATGCGGTGCCTCAAAAAAAACCGTGGTCATAGAACTAGACAATGAAGATTGCACTAAGGTTTGCAGCTGTTGATCACGTGCTGCTTTTTTAACGGGTAAAAACCCTTCAAAACAAAAGCGATCGCTCATAATTCCACTGGCTGACAAAGCAGCAATGAGCGAACAAGCACCTGGAATGGGAATGACCTTAAAACCGGCATCCTGTGCTAAGGGTACAAGATAGGCCCCCGGATCGCTTATTAAGGGCGTACCCGCATCGGAAACAAGCGCATAATCCAGCCCTTGCCCAAGACCCTCTATAACCTTCGAGGCTGCTTCTCGCTCATTGTGCGTATGCAGCGAAGACAGCGGCTTTTTAAGCCCTAAATGACTAAGCAAGGCACGGCTATGTCGGGTATCTTCTGCCAGAATACGATCGACTTTACCCAAGACTTCCACAGCCCGAAAACTAATGTCCCCTAAATGGCCAATGGGTGTTGCCACAATGTAAAGAGTGCCTGGTTTATTCACAACTGCTTCCTACTCATTAGCTATTTCACCCCTCACCCGGCCACCTACGCGCTTTGCGCTTCGGTGTGCCACCCTCTCCCGCAAAGCGGGAGAAGGATCCGCTTTTTAGTGCTTATTAACTTATAACATTTGTATTTTGGCCTTGGATACAGTAACTTAATTCTATGGAATATAAAAAGTTTTCGCTTCGAAGTCTCCTGGGTGGTCTATTGTGCTTAGCACTGCTTTTGGGTGGCTGCTCTTCAGACCCCTCCAGCAGCCCCCAGGCTAAATCGGCTTCTGGCTTGGATGCCAGCAAGATTGCCAGCGATTATCTAAAATTAGCCGGAGAGAGTTCTGGGTTAGATGCCTTAAATTATCAACTACAAGCGACTGAGCTGCTTGTGCAATTTGGAAAAATACCAGAAGCCCAACGCATTTTAAAAGGGATCCATCTAAGCAGCGAGCTAGACCCCTCGGTACGCCGTGCCATTCTAAATACACGCTTAGCACTCTTAAAAAACATGCCTGCAGACGCACAAATTTTACTACAACGCCTGCGTGAAAAAATAGAATGCAATACGACCATACCCGATTTTACAGCCAATAGTGCCAGCCAAAGCGAGCGCATCGCCCTGCTACTACCCTCTAAAGGACCGCATGCAGCCTTGGCGAAAATCATACAAGATGGGTTTTTAGCCGGCTATTATCTACGTAAAGATCCCAAAGATCCCAAAACAGCGCATGAGTCCAGCACCCTTAAAGTGTACGATACGGGCTCTGGCGACAAACTACAGCATGCTTATGAACAAGCGCTCGCAGAAGAAGCCGATATCATTGTAGGCCCTCTTACCAAAGCAGAAGTACAAAGCGTGGCTTCTATGTCTTTAAAGGTGCCTGTATTGGCATTAAATACAGTGATGACCCGGCATAGCCCGCCGGCTAAACTCTATCAATTTGGATTGATCCCTGAACAGGAAGCGATGGTGGTTTCAAAGCATGCTTACAGTCAGGGCCGTCGACACGCTCTTGTTTTCTACGCCAATAGTGAATGGGGGCAACGTCTAGCGCTTGCCTTTAAGGCCGATTGGAAAAAACACGGTGCCGAGCTCGTTGCCAGTCAATCCTTTGATTCCACAAAAGATTTGGAAGCAAAACTGAAATCTCTGATGAAAATGAAAGATAATCAACGCAGAAACGATGCCGATATGATTTTTATCGCAGCCAATGTTGAACAAGCCAGACAACTTAAGCCACTGCTCAATTTTTATGATGCTGAAACCCTACCTGTTTACGCGACTTCATCGGTCTACAGCGGCACGAATGATCCTGAACAGGATCAGGCACTGAATGGTGTGCAGTTTTGTGATATGCCTTGGGTCTTACAACATTCTCATCAACTGCAAGAAGCCCAACAATCCATTGAAAAGGTATGGATGCAAAGTGCCAATGATTCCCCCCGTTTCTTTGCCCTGGGCCTCGATAGCTATAAACTCGCTAAACTGCTACTTGCAGGCCCCTGGCCCCAGCATGGTTTTACGGGCTTTACGGGTGATCTCACACTCAATGCTGATCGTCATATTCAACGAGGCCTGGTCTGTGCCACCTTTAAGAAAGGGATCCCTGTTGTTAGCCCCTAAGCAGGCACTGAGTCTGGCCAAAGGCCATACCGTAGAAAGCCAAGTAGCCCTTTATCTTGCAGCCCAAGGCTTAACGCTGCTTCATCGTAATTTTCGTTGTAAACAGGGTGAGGTCGATCTGATTGCCGAAATGGGTGATCAATTGATATTTATAGAAGTTCGTTTTAGGCAAAACACTAACTATGGTAGCGCTCAAGAGAGCATTACGCGCAGTAAACAACGAAAAATCATTCAAAGTGCACGTTTCTTCCTCTGTCGATACCCAGGCTATGCAAATCATGCTTGTCGCTTTGATGTGGTTGGGGTTACACTAAAAGGCCAACAATTAGATTTTGACTGGATCCAACATGCGTTTTATTAACATTTTCATGAAAGTGCTCTCTGTGCCTTTGGCTCTGTCTTTAGCACTGTCAGTGCAGGGATGCTTTGTTGCTGCTGCAGGCGCTGCCACCACGGGTACAGCCGTTGCTGTAGACCGCAGAACGGCGGGTACCATTGTGGATGATCAAGCCATAGAACTAAAAGCCATGTACGCGATCCGACAACAACGAGAACTCTGGCAAAAAAGTCATATTCACGTGCTGTCTTACAATAATGTCTTGTTAGTGCTAGGCCAGACGCCTACGGAGTCTTTTAAACAGGCTGCCGAACAAGCGATACAGGATATCCCCAAGATCCGCCGCATCCATAATGAATTAGAAGTTGCAGAACCCCTACCGCTGGGTGAACGTTCCAAAGATGCTTGGATTACCACACAAATTAAAACAAAATTGATTGGTGCCAAGGATATGCGTGCACACCATGTAAAGGTTGTCACTGAAAATAGGGTGGTCTATCTGATGGGTCTTACAAGCCCCGAGGAAGAAATGACAGCCACCGATATTGCACAAACTGTCCCAGGAGTTGAAAAGGTTGTACAGATTTTCGAGTGTACTACGCCTTAAATGAATCCTTCTCAATCGTCCTGATCCGATTCATCCTGCGACTTCACAAGGCTTAGGTGTGAAGGACGTTTCGATAGCTTGTTGTTTTTTCCTGTACCTAAGGGCAATCGTGGAAGCTCTGTGCTATTCACCGGCGTCGGCGGCGAACTTAGCGGTAGTTCCTCGTCTTCGGCAAAAACCATTCCCCGACCATTTTCTCTGGCATAGATGGCCAGGACCGCTGCATGGGGAGCATAGACTTGACGTACCCTGCCCCCAAAACGTGCCTGAAATTCTATCGCTTCCTCCCCCAGCTTCAAACCATGGGCCGCTGAAAAAGCGATATTCAGAACAATCTGACCGTTTTGTATATATTCTTCGGGCACTTCAACCCCTTCAAAACTAGCATTCACCACCACATGAGGGGTGCATTGATTATCGACAATCCAATCATAAAAGGCTCGAATTAAATAGGGACGCGTGGATGTCATCAAGATCTTCCCCCTAATGAATATCTTTCCAATACTCGCGTTTTAATAAAACAGCGAATACACAAAAAATCCCTAAAAATAATAATACCCAGATCCCAAGGGTACGCCTTTTCACTTGCATAGGCTCGGCAGCATAAGCTAAAAAATGGACAATATCTAGTACAGCCCTATCATACAAGGCTGCGCCGTTCTCTTGTGCTAATAACCGACTTTTGAGCCCACTTAAGACATCGGGCATGGCAACATCGGGGAAAACCCGATTATTGACACCCCAAGGCCTTTTAGGATCGGCATAAAAGGATCGCAGATAGGTATAGAGCCAATCCACACCCCGCGAACGTGCTACCAGGGATAAATCGGGAGGTGCTACACCAAACCAAGCTGCCCCAGAGGCTGCAGGCATGGCACTTTTAATAGGATCCTGTAATTGATCCCCCACAAACATGAGATTACGTTTAACTGCTTCGCTAAGCAGCTGCCCTGCACTGTTTACAATACCCAGATCCTCGGCCATGGTCTGATAACGCACATATTTTAAACTATGACAGCCGGAACAATGATTCATAAATAACTGCGCGCCACGCTGTAAAGCGGGCAGATCAGTTAAATCGATCCGAGCATGCTGCAGTGCTACTTCTTGTTCTTCAGAAAAAGCCACAGGAACTGCTAGGAGTCCTGCGAACAATAGCACTAAGACCCTCATCAAAAAAAGTTTATTCATAAATCACTAAGACGCTCACCTACAGGTTTTACCTTATCCAAAGAGCTATAAAGTGGCATCAATAGAAAGAATGCGAAATAAATCACTGTTAAAGCCCTTGCCCATAATGCTAATACAGGGGTGGGTGGATGCAACCCTAAATAGCCTAAACCTAAAAAGCTACACACAAAAAGACCCAAAGCACTTTTATACAAAGAGCCCCTATAACGAATGGATTTTACAGGACTTCTATCGAGCCAGGGCAAGAAAAACCATACGCCAATCGATGCCCCCATCGCAAGTACACCTGCTAATTTATTAGGAACTGCCCTTAAAATCGCGTAATACGGTGTCATATACCATGCCGGTGCAATATGGATGGGGGTTTTAAGGGGATCGGCCGGTTCAAAATTGGGGGCCTCTAAAAAATAACCGCCCATATCGGGTACGAAGAAAATGACTGCACAAAAAATAAGCAGGAAAATGCTAAGGCCCATGATATCTTTCACCGTGTAATAAGGGTGAAAAGGAATACCATCTAAAGGGATCCCCTTAGCATCCAAGTGTTTTTTAATCTCGATGCCATCGGGATTATTCGATCCCACCGTGTGAAGCGCCATAATATGAAAAACGACTAAGCCTATAAAAACCAAGGGCACTGCCACCACATGTAGGGCAAAAAAACGATTCAGCGTGACACCGCTTACATTGTAATCGCCTCGGATCCACTCCATCAGTGCATCCCCCACATAAGGGATCGCACTAAATAAAGAGGTAATTACCTGGGCACCCCAAAAAGACATGTTACCCCAAGGTAATAAATAGCCGAAAAAAGCCTCCGCCATTAGGCACACAAAAAGTAGCATGCCTAAGATCCACACCAACTCTCGGGGTTCTTTATAAGATCCATAGAGCAAGGCTCTAAACATATGTAAATAAACCACAATAAAGAAGAATGAAGCCCCTACAGCATGCAGATAGCGTAATAACCACCCCCAGGGAACCTCTCGCATAATATATTCAATAGAATCGAAGGCCCCTTCGGCTGTAGGGGTGTAATTCATGGTTAAGAAAAGACCACTGATTAATTGATTGGCTAAAACAAATAGCGCTAGGGCACCAAAGTAATACCAAAAATTAAAATTCTTGGGTGCATAATAATGAGCCAGATGTTCATTCCATAATTGTGTAAGAGGAAAACGCGCATCCACCCAGCGTCTAAGATCTACCACTTTTGCAAGGATTGTACTCATGTAGAAACACCCGCCTTACTATCGTCTCCAATCAGTAACAAACTGTCTTTCAGATATTGATAAGGGGGAACGGCTAGATTAAGCGGTGCAGGCACGCCCTTGTAAACACGGCCCGACATATCGTATTTGGAACCATGACAGGGACAGAAAAATCCACCTTCCCACCCCGCTTCAACCGTACCCGGTGTAGGCTTATAGAGAGGCACACACCCTAGATGGGTACAGATCCCAATAAGCACCAGGATTTCTGGTTTGAGGGAGCGATCAAGATTGGTGGCATAAGCCGGTTGTACCGATTCTTTAGAGAGCGGATCGCGCAACTTGGGTGCCAGCGCTTGCAGATCGGCCAGGGATTGAGGGGTGCGACGCACTACAAAAACAGGCTGCCCTCGCCATGAAACGGTAATTTTTTGCCCAGGCTCAATCTTGGTAATATCGACTTCTACCGGTGCACCGAGGGCGCGTGCACGAATACTAGGGGCAAAAGAAGCGAGGAAAGGAAAGGCGGCACAGGCAGCACCCACACCCCCTATTAAGGAAGCAGCACTCACCAGAAAGCGACGACGTTCCGTGTCTATGTCTTCGGCACTCATCTAAGTCTTCCCTTCAATAATTCTTTAGACAATCTTTTCGTGACAAGGAGCAGCTTATCAGAATTTTTTTTTTAAGGGTACGTGAAAAGTGAAACGAGATTGGTGTTTTTTTGCTGACTTAGTATATAAAATTAGCTTTTATAATGCGTAAAATGTTATACAGTCGTCATTGAAAGGTTGGGCACTTACGCCCTTTGGTAGCACTTATAGGGAGTACATTAACATGTTACGAGGAAGAAAACACAATATAAATGGCTTAGAACTTGATGGTAGCCTGCCCATTAGCCCCAGAACATTAACGTTTCTGCAACAACACCGGGTGAATGTGCAACAAGAGAATGGCTTTATACAATTATCGGGCTCTTTTTCTATTAACAGAGCAGAAGTTGACGCCTTTCTACTCCAAAAACAACAACAGGATGCCGCCACAGCAACTGCAAGACCAAAACCCTAAATAGTCGCTAGCGCGTAATTGGTTTTTCATCATTGCGCGCATAGCAAAAAAAGGCATGGCCATTTTATGGCAATATATACCAAGTCGCCCTACCCTTACCCATGCGTAGGATATAACCTTGTTTTACAAGGTTGGCAAGGTGTTTTTTTAGGGTATTACGATTGGTTGCTGTCATTTTTTCCATATCACCAATACCTAATTTTCCATGCTCTCGAATTAAGATCAAAATACGGCTTGAAAGCTCTGGAAGATGAAGCATGAAATGCTTTTCTTGAGAGATTTTTTGTGCAAGATGTATTTTTTGTTTTTTCAAACTTCGCAAGAAAAACAAAAGCCATGGGTTAAAATCAGGCGCTTCAGACTTTAAGCTAGCTTGTGTTCTGCGCAACGCCAAATAATAACTTTCTTTGCTGTTTTCTATGATACTTTCGAGTGAACTATAAGGCACATAAAGATAATTCGATTTTAGTAATAATAAGCTGCTTAAAATACGAGATAAGCGTCCATTACCATCTTGAAATGGATGGATGGCTAGAAAGGCAACGATAAAGATCCCAATAATCATTAAAGGATGCAGAGTCTTCTGTTCCAGCTGTTCTCGAGCCCAGAGAATGAGCGTTTCCATTTTCATCGGTGTTTCAAAAGGAGAAGCTGTTTCAAAAACAACACCTATACTTTCTCCTGATTCGTTGAAAGCTTCTACGTGATTAGGTGATTTTTTATATTCGCCTCTGTGTCTTTGATCTTTCTTGGAAAATTTTAGCAACCATTCATGTAATTGTTTGATGGTATTTTCTGAAAAAGGAATCGCCTCGAAACTCTGAAAAACCTCTTCGCACACATAAGCATAACCAGCAACTTCTTCCTCATCGCGCGATGCAAAAGCATCTGTTTTTAGGTTGGATAATAAACGCTCAACCTCGCGATCAGACAAAGCTGAACCCTCAATACGTGTAGATGAACCAA
>CAMCTX010000044.1 GCA_945878715.1 Legionella genomosp. 1
AAAGCCGAACTCATTTCTTTTGATACCGAAACCAATAGCCTCGATTATATGATTGCCGAAATAATAGGTCTTTCCTTTGCTATCACACCGCATCAAGCAGCCTATGTGCCGCTCATGCACGATTATGAAGGTGCGCCGCTACAACTCGATCGCGAAGCTGTCTTAGAACGCCTAAGGCCTTTATTAGAAAATGAAACCAAGGCCAAGGTAGGGCATAATCTTAAATACGATAAAGAAGTTCTAGCTAATCATGGTATTACTTTAAGGGGTGTGCGTTTCGACACCATGTTGGAATCTTATGTTTTAGGTAGCACCCTGAGCCGTCATAGTTTAGAGATGCTTGCAAAAAAATATTTACAGGCAGAGAGCATCTCTTTTGAAGATTTGGCTGGCAAAGGCAAAAAACAATTAACCTTTAATCAAATTGAAATAGAGAAAGCTGCTTTTTATGCCGCCGAAGATGCCGATCTCACTTTGCAATTGCATCATTATTTTTGGCCACGTTTGCAGGTTTCTAAGCTGGAAAAATCGGTGTTTGAGCAGATAGAAATGCCTTTGGTGCCCGTGCTGGTGGCCATGGAACGCGGCGGTGTTTTGGTGGATACACAGGCGCTAGCGCTCCAAGCTGTGGATCTCGAGAAACAACTGCAAGTCTATGCCGATCGCATTTATACGCTGGCAGGTAGGGAATTTAACATAGACTCTCCTTTGCAATTACAAAGTATTTTGTATGAAGATTTGAAATTGCCTATTTTTCAAAAAACCCCCGGGGGTCAACCTTCTACCGCTGAAGCAGTTTTAGAAAGACTGGCAGAAAATTTTGAGCTGCCAGGCATTGTCTTGCATTATCGTAGTTTGGCAAAATTATTGTCTACCTATGTGCACCGATTGCCCGAACAGATGAATGTGAATACAGGGCGGGTTCATACTTCTTATCATCAGGCCGTAACGGGTACGGGGCGTTTGTCTTCCTCTAATCCTAATTTACAGAATATTCCCATTCGTACCCCCGAAGGCCGGCAGATCCGTAGTGCTTTTATTGCACCCCCTGGCTATAAAATAGTATCGGCCGATTATTCACAAATTGAATTACGAATCTTGGCACATCTCTCGCAGGATCCAGGCCTTTTAAAGGCTTTTAGCTTAGGGGACGATATTCATCGCAATACAGCAGCCGCGGTATGGAATGTCCCCTTAGAATTCGTCACCCCCGAACAACGACGTAGTGCCAAAGCCATTAACTTTGGTTTAATGTATGGTATGTCGGCCTTTGGTTTATCCAAGCAATTAGGCATTCCAGTAGATGCAGCCCAATTGCAGGTCGATCGCTATTTTGATTGTTTTTCGGGTGTGAAACAATTTATGGCACAGGTGGTGGCAGAAGGTGTAAAGCATGGTTATGTGCAAACTATTAAGGGCCGGCGGCTTTATTTGCCAGACTTAAAAAGTCCTAATGTGATTGCACGACGTGCGGCAGAGCGTGCAGCCGTGAATGCCCCTATGCAGGGCAGCAATGCCGATATTATTAAACTGGCCATGATCGAAATTGATCGTGTAATTCAAGACAAACCAGCATCGATTCGCATGATCATGCAGGTGCATGACGAATTGGTGTTTGAAGTTCTCGATGCGGATGTACCACAGGCCACTCAACTGATTAGAACCATTATGGAAGGTGTATGTACCCTGTCTGTGCCCTTGAGGGTGGATATCGGGGTTGGGAACAACTGGGATGAGGCGCATTGAAATTAATACACAAATAGTGAATTTTTGAGGTGGATGTGGATTGGGCTACAATTTTAAACAAGATAGGCAATTTATTTTCTTCAGTGAGCACAGGGATAACATGGCCCATTTTATGGTTGATGGTGTTTTGGGTATTAAGAAAAGAAATCAAAAGCCTGTTAGATTCAGTTGCACATCTTGTAAAAAAAGCAAAGAATATAAAGTCGCCGTACATGGACATTCAGATTGGAGGTAATATTTCTGAAAGCTCAGAATATGCCAAAATGCAACAAGCTTATCAAAGCCCTATTATTACTGAAGAAAAAGAAACCATACGAGCACAAATTTTAAAGGCGCAACTTACATCGGAAGAAAGCATAGACATTTTGATTCACCATTTAGCGAATAGTCATTTAATGGTAAGGCTAACTTCTATATATGGAGCATTGAGTTCTAGGCACACTGAATTGCTTTTATATTTAAACAGGCCAGAAGCATTTTCAGAGGCTGAATTGTTAGATTTTTATGAACAACAGAAAGACAATACGGGACATGACATTGATTTTATAACATGTATGAAGGAATTGCAGGAAAACGAATTAATTGTTCAACGCGATAGTGCATGGTCTATAAATCTGTTAGGTAAGGAATATTTGGTTTTTCTAGTTCGTATAAATAAGCTGCCACAATTGTTTTAGTGCCTCATGTTTGGTTATGCCAGGTTGAAGAGTCGTGCCTACGGTTAACGTTCAGACCGTTAGATGAATTAACGTTCTGAACGTTAGCTCAAAAAATAAGCAAGGCTAATGAGTCTCCCCTCTATAAACACACCCAATTTAAGTATACAAAGCATTCATTTATTCGCTGATTAAAGTAAAAAATGCGTGTAAACTATACCTTTATTGACCTCAAGCCAATCTGGTGTTTGCAAGGGTCATTGGTTTAAAAATGGTTAAATAGTGGTTGAAATATGGTAATAATATGGCTATACTTCAAACCTACCTTAGTGAAGATGCACTTTAATGGGTAACAGCCAGGAGTTTTTATGCGTGTTCAACAGAAAGCCCCGTCACTTTTTAATACTATTCCTAACCATAACTACTTGGGAGTTTTAGATACAGGGGAGCCTAAAAAGATCGTTGACTATCTGGAATTTTCTAAAACAGAAGTCGCTTCTGCGACTGGCGTACCAAAGATATCTGTACGTTATGACGAAAAAATGCCAAGAGAGTTGTCTCAACGGTTAGAAGAGATAGCGATTATTTGTGAATTAGTTGCAGGATATTTTGATGGTGATCCTAAGAA
Organism: Legionella genomosp. 1; assembly: GCA_945878715.1. GTDB lineage: Bacteria > Pseudomonadota > Gammaproteobacteria > UBA6186 > Azoamicaceae > CADEGZ01. The sequence goes on from CAMCTX010000044.1 coordinate 3,031, forward strand.
AACAGCACTGTGGTTTAGAATAAAAAATCCATTGTTAGGTGACATATCCCCACGTGATATGATTCGCATCGGGCGTTATCAAAAATTAGTCAAATTTATTCAAGACGCGCTCGCTGGGCATGCTCCTTAGACAATGGACAATAAAAATCGCGATCAAGGTTCCTTTCTGGATACGATTTCTCATAGAGATGTCCGTTTAACACCTCAGCGTTTCCGAGCTATTGCCGATTATTATTGGGAGCATTATTGTTATTTTTCCAATCAACGCTCTCTTATCATCAATGCACTGAAAGAAGCTTTAACGCAGCATGCAGGTTCTTGGACATTTACAGGCTGGTAAAGGGTTGTTTCCTATCAATATAGTTCTGATCCATTATCGGCCAAGGGCAGTCTATTAAATAATCCTGGCGGAAGATTTAATATCGGAGACATTGATCAGACAAAATTCCCTCGATTCCCTGCTTTGTACCTTGCGGAAAATAGAAGTACAGCGTACAAGGAAAAATTTGGGCTATATGAGCCCAGTAAAAAGCATCCTGGGCTTACTGTTGAAGATCTTGGACTTACCAGCCACCAATCAATCTCTATTGTCTGTTTAAAAGGACATATGACGCAAGTCTTATCGTTGAATGATACTTTGATGCTAAAAGCATTCTTCAATGTGATTAAAAATATTAAACTACCAAAAAATCTCGTGACTGACGCTAGAAAATTGAACATCAATCCAATGTTGCCAGTAAAAGACGTGAAAGAACTAAAAAACACGCTTCTTGATCCTAGCTGGAGATCTGTGCCTATGCATTTTGATGTTCCATCCAATTCGCAAATTTTCGGGCAGATTGCACAGGCGGCAGGCATCGAAGCCATTTTATATCCATCAAAAATGTCTGATAAAAATCATTGCTTGGCGGTTTTTCCAGAAAATTTAAAAAACTCCACTTCTTTCGTTGAAATTGAAGATTCTGTTCCAGTATTGGTCAAAAACAAACGGTTGGATTCAGAAACATACTTGGCATTGATGACCTAATGATAAACAAGCATACTTAAGTATATAAAGCATTCATTTATTCACTGATTCAAGTAAAAAATGCATGTAAACTATACTGGTGCGGGCCGAGATCGTTTGAAATTAATCCGCTGTATCATTTAACCATTCATTGAGCACAGCCTTGGCCTCTTCCACGCCCGTGTTGTTAAAGGCCGAGAACAATTGCGCACTCACAGGCACCTCATATTTCTCAAGCGCTTTAAGCACGCTTCGCATGGCATCAAGGGCCGGTCCTCGTTTAAGCTTGTCGGCCTTGCTCAGTAAAATATGAACAGGTAATGCATTGGCTGCAGACCATTCAATCATTTGCCAGTCTGTTTCTTTGAGTGGATGACGAATATCCATCACAAGGATTAAGCCCTGTAAACTCTCACGGTCTTCCATATATTTGCCAATGAGTACTTGCCATTGGGCTTGCATAGCTTTGGGAACCTTGGCATAACCATAGCCGGGTAGATCGACCAAACGTCGGTTGGGATCTAATGAAAATAAGTTAATTAACTGCGTTCTTCCGGGGGTTTTGCTGGTTCTTGCGATGCGATGGACATTGGTAATGACATTAATCGCAGAGGATTTGCCTACATTAGAACGGCCCGCAAAAGCGACTTCCACCCCCGTATCGGGGGGTAGTTGGCTGGGATCGGCCACACTTTTGATAAAGCGGATTTGGTTATAGTGGGGTATGCTCATTCGCTGCTATGATAGCGGTTGTTTGAAGACAGGGATAGTGGGGATAGAGGTTCTGTATGCGATATGGGCTAATAGTATTGATAATGGCCTGCGGGATGGTGCAAGCAACTTCGATGCCGCCTGTTGTGCCTGCTGCACCTGCAGTGTCTGCCCTTGCAGCTGCTGTGCCATCTGCCCCTACGACACCTGTTGCACAGAACCCAGCCGATAAAGCAAAATTGTGTGCGAGCTGCCATAATAAGGATGGTAATAGCACCGTGCCGGCCTGGCCCAGCATTGCGGGGCAATCACCCAAGTATTTTATGGAACAGTTGAAGGCCTTTAAAGCAGGTGCTACAGGACCGAGGCCCAATCCCGTAATGGAAGGGATCTTAGGGTCTTTATCGGATGAGGAGCTTGTACAATTGGCAGCGTATTTTTCGCAGCAGACCCTAACAATAGGTGCAGTCCCCGAAGCTTTTGTTGCCTTGGGTGAACAGATCTATCGAGGGGGCAATCCTAAAACCGGGGTGCCTGCTTGTGCAGCTTGTCATGAAGCACGGGGTACAGGCAATGCCTTGGCAGGTTTCCCGGCACTCAGTGGCCAACAGCCTGATTATATGATTCAGCAACTCCATAACTTTCGTGCAGGGCTTCGCAAAAACGATCCCAATGCTATTATGCAGGATATTGCGAAGCGTATGAGCGATGAAGAAATAAAAGCGGTGGCAAATTATGTCCATGGACTTCATTAAATGTCTAAAATGGGGATGCGGCCTTAGTTTTCTGGGGCTGATGATTTATGCTTTGTGTATATTTTTTAGACCCGTGACTGAGGTTCAAGCGATACCCCTCAAACCCGCAAGCCATGTCTCAGATAAGGGCTATGAAGTGTTGCCTGTTGCCATCACTTCGAATCCAAGCATTCAAGCGCTGATAGCCGAAGACCCGGATCGTGTACAGCTGATCAATTTTTTTAGTTATGGTTGTCATGGTTGTATGCGTTGGCATCCCTTCTTCGAAACCTGGGCCAAGCAACATGCACAAAAGGTTGCGGTTTATCATGTGCCCATTCTTTTTAATAAGGCCTGGGAGCCTTTTGCCAGAGTCTATTTTATTGTCAAGGCGCTGAAAAAAAACGATGCGCTGGATACACTGCTTTTTAAGACCATCCAAGCACGCGAGCTCGATTTAAGTGATAAAAAAAACCTGGCGGATTTTTTTGAAAAACAAGGCGTGCCTACAAAAACCTTTGAGGATTTATATGATTCATTCAGTGTGAATCAGGATCTGCGCAAAGCCAAAGACTTGGCGGCTGCCTACCAGATTACTTTAAGTCCGAGTGTTGTGCTTAATACACCACGGGGTAGTTATTTGATAACGCCTAACATGATTAAGAATGGTAGTGGAGAAGGGCTTATGCAGACCCTAGATGCACTGCTTGCATCCATAAGAGGCACTGAAAGTCATGTCCAATAAAATCCGGGTCGGTATTGTGTTTGGTGGCCGTTCTGCAGAACATGCTATTTCTTTGCTCTCGGCCAAAAGCGTTATCGAAGCGATTAACAAAGACAAATATGAAGTTGTTTTATTGGGGATCAGCAAAGCGGGTGAATGGTTCTTCTATGACGATTTAGAACACTGTTTGTTGGATGCCCATAGCGCGAAGCGTATTCGCATGCAGGAAGCCTATCATCCTGTTGCATTGGTGGCACAGCCCGGTGCGAGTCCGCTTGTGAGTTTGGAGCCTCATGCTAGCAGTCGTCCCGTCGATGTTATATTTCCCCTCGTGCACGGTCCTTATGGTGAAGATGGTACGATTCAAGGTCTGGTTAAATTAGCGAATATTCCTTTTGTGGGTGCGGGTGTTTTAGGATCGGCTGTGGCGATGGATAAAGACGTGATGAAACGTTTATTGAAAGAAGCATGTATTCCGATTGCACCTTTTTTAATTTTGAATGCCCATAATGCAATGGATACTACATTTGAAGAAATTGTCGAAACAGTAGGCCTGCCTTTTTTCGTAAAGCCTGCCAATTTAGGCTCATCAATCGGTGTTTCTAAGGTGCATGGTGTAGATGATTTTGATGAGAAGATAGCCTTTGCCTTTCGTTTTGATCGGAAGATTATCCTTGAAACCTCTATTGAAGGTCGGGAGCTTGAATGTTCTGTCTTGGGTAATGATCATCCAATTGCCTCGGTAGTGGGCGAGCTTATTCCGCAACATGAATTTTATTCCTATGAGGCAAAATATTTAGATGATGAAGGGGCATTGTTTGAAATCCCTGCGCGTCTTAGTGCAGAAAAACAAAGAGAAATACAGGCCCTAGCCTTGAAGGCCTACAAGGTTTTATGCTGTGAGGGTATGGCGCGCGTGGATCTATTTTTAAGCCCTAATGGCCAACTGTTCCTGAATGAAATTAATACCATTCCCGGGTTTACCAAAATAAGCATGTATCCAAAATTATGGGAAGCCAGCGGCCTACACTATCCCGATCTGATCGATCGCTTGATCAGCCTAGCCATCGAGCGCTTTGAACAAGAACAATCTTTAAATACAGCGCTTATGTTAATGGGCGAGCAGCCCGTTCCAAGCGATCTTGAATAGCCAGCCAGGGTTCAGTGTGTGGTACAGATCCTACGAGAATGATATCAATAGTCGCTATATTATCCAGTGTATGTAAGTTTTCATAGAGTCTTGCTGCGTAATGGTTAGGATCATCAGGCATTTGCAGCCACTCGCTAGAAGCCGTTGTGATCTTTTCAGGTCTTGGTTTAAAACTTAAAACGCCCACCCGTTTTCCTTGCTGTGTTAAATGCATAATTGTTTCTTCCAGTACCTTTGTTTCCAATAAATATAAAGGTTTTGTAGGCGCATAATGGCTTTTTTCAGAACCTGGTGTGTGAGGTATTTGACTAGAGATAGACATTGCCTTTTGTTCTGAACCTTTAGAAAAAACGGGTTCCTTCAAAATGTTTGATAAGGCGCTTGCGGAAAAAAAACCTTCACGCACAATGATCGGTTGAGCCTCTAAAAGATAGACAATGGTTGATTCGATGCCAATGGTACAAGGGCCACCGTCCAGAATATAATCGACCTTGGAACCCAGCGTTTTACGTACATGTTCTGCAGTGGTAGGGCTTAAATAGCCATAAGGATTAGCAGAGGGGGCTACAATGCCACCTTGAAACTGATCAAGCAAAGCGAGCGTGAGTGGGTGATTAGGGATCCGCAGCGCCACGGTTTCTTGTCCTGCTGTAATCATTGTAGACACTCGCGGATGTCGTTGAAGGATCAACGTGAGCGGACCAGGCCAGCAGGCCTCGGCCAAGGTCCATGCACGGTTCGGGATATTAATAGCCCAGTTGCTCATTGCTTCAGCTTTTGCAATGTGTATAATCAAGGGATTATAAGTGGGTCTATTTTTAGCTGTGTACACACGTTCTACAGCCTGTGGATTATCGGCATCTGCCCCTAGGCCGTAGACGGTTTCGGTAGGAATGGCTACCAATTTACCTGCTTTTAAAAAGTGTAGAGCCTGTTCTATATCAGTCATGAGAGCATTCGTAGCGTGTTTTAGTGAAGGGCTATAGTACGATAGACTTAAGGATTCGTCTAGGAAGTATAGGAAAAAGCGTGCAGCATCTTGTAGTATGGTTGTTGGGTATTGTAGGGGGGTTGGGCTTTATCCCGGTTGCTTGTTCCGAGTTGTCCGGTTCTTTAGAGGAATCTCAGATTCTTTTACGTCTACAGCCGGAGGCTATGCTCAACATTGAAAAAGGGGGGCAGATTATGCAAGCCAGTAACCCGGCCCTACAACCCTCCGCTATCACTAACATTGGCCAACACCGCTATGAAGAGACTTGTCATATTTGTCATGGTGCGGGTTTAGCGGGTGCGCCCAAATTTAAAGACAAGGCTGATTGGGCACCACATATTGCCGATGGCATGGATCTGCTCGTTAAGCGCGCAATAGAGGGCTATAAAGCCATGCCCCCTAAGGGCAGTTGTAGTGCGTGTTCGGATGAAGAAATTAAAAAAGCCGTGGAGTATATGGTTTCTAATGCGCAGTAGGAATAAGCGATGGAACGATTCGACGCATTGCGTGCAGCATTACCAACAACAGAGGATATTTCAAGGTACAGTGCAAATGTTAGTACAGAAATTGCAGAGCGCCTAAGGCAGGCACAGATAGTTTTAGGAGAATTAACTGCCGTTGCGGCCACAGTGCCTGGGGGTATACGTACGAGTGTGGCACAAGCGCATCGGCAGCTCGAACGACACGCCCCCAATTGGCATCAGAGTGTTGTACAGGCAACTGGTTATGAGGAAGCATTTTTCAAGCCCCAGACCCTTGAGGGCCTTCGTTACTGGGTTTTAGATTGTGGTGTAGATATAAGTAAAATTGATCGGTCAGGCTACACCCCACTATCTGCTGTGGCCAATGAGCCTCCCAATTCACCCGAACAAAAAGAACGTATCGAATTCCTCATACAGTGTCGGGTGAATATAAATAGCCAACAAGAGCAAGATAAAAGAACGCCTTTGCATTTGCTTATAGCTAACAATAATGAAACGACAGCCTTGTTTTTGATTGAGTATACAAGAAAAACAAATCATTATTTGGCTTTTAATGCACAAGACACCCATGGCGATACACCCTTAATACTTGCTATTAAAATGGGGCAAGAAACCGTTGTGTTGGCCATTCTTCATGAGGCGAAAGACTCTCATGCTAAGATTGATCTTAATGTGTGGAATGTCGATAACGAATCAGGACTCGATTGCGCTATTAATAGGGGTTTAGAAAAAATCATTATTGAATTATTAGGTTTGGGTGCCCAATGTCGAAAAGATAATAGAACGGCCTTGCATATGCTCATGGCCAATAATCATGAAACGATTGCCTTATCTTGGATAAATGGTACGCTAGAAATAGCCAATCCTATAGCTTTTCATCGGGCTTTTCATTCTCAAGATGCCAGCGGCGATACGCCTTTAATCCTTGCTATTAAAATGGGACCGTCAGAGGTTATTTTTGCCATTCTTGATAAGATGAAACGACACAATACAGACATTGGTCTTAATTTTAAAGATAACTTTGAAAAAACAGCGCTTGATTATGCTTAT
>CAMCTX010000045.1 GCA_945878715.1 Legionella genomosp. 1
CAGGCGACCTTTGTCATCTAGATTAATGGCACTTATCCCTCGAAACACGGCTTTAAACCCCTAAAAAGTTTCCCCACTTTATCCCATATTTCCCCACTTATCTATACTTTAGGTGGATAACTATGTAAAATCAAGTAAAAAGCCACCCTCACCCGGGTCACCTACGCGCTGCGCGCTTCGGTGAGCCCACCCTCTCCCGCCAAGCGGGAGAAGGTTCATTGCAAAAAATAAGGGGTATCGTATTCCTTTTTCCATTTTAAGGGCGTGTACCGTGGGCTCTGCCGACAAAAGGCACTTATTTTTCCCTCACCCCCCGCCCCTGAGCGGGGGCGGCCCCCTCTCCCGTCAAACGGGAGAGGGGCTACTAACTTCAAGCGACAATGCACACAAAGGGAGAAGGCTTTGAGTCCTCAAAATGCCACCAAGGCCTTTTATACTGAGGCACAGTGGATTACTATGGGCTAACTAGTTCAGAGAGTTAAAATGATGGAAAATCAGATTGATGATGCTACAAAAATCCAAAAACTGATGGAAGAGGTAGAAGAAAATAATAACAGGGTAGAAAAGCCATTTATTACAAGGCGCTTTTTTTTAAACCCTGCTTTTTTGTACTATCTTTTCTTTAAAATAAATGGGCGTATATCACGCTTAGACTTTTGGCTTGGGTATTTCTTGGCCGGATGCTTACCTATAATTGTTAGTCTTGCTTACATCAGCATCGTGCCTAATGCTAACGCAACGCTTGTTGCTTGGGTTAATGTTCTTTTACTGGGTCTTCAGTGGTTCATGTGCATTAATCTAAATATTAAAAGATTTCATGATTTAGACCTGCCGGGATCAACACACTGGTGGTTTCTGTTTCCCATTTTCAATAGTATTACCTTTATCGTATTGTTTTTTATGCGAGGCACTCCCGAAAAAAACCTCTACGGAGCCCCTCCTTCTAATACTCACACAACATCAGCGGTTGTTTCTAATCGCACACTCGCAGAAGATGTAAGCGCATGAATGTTTAGCAATTCCCGTGTGAGGCAATCGATATCTTCTTTAGCAATACTGGTTTTCAGCGTATCAAAAATGGAACGATTCTCTGCAATAGACTTTGGAAAATCATTAGAATAGCGAACCGTATTTTTAAGTAAATGCGCGCCGTATTTGGGGTGCCTAAGCAAATAGCCCAAGGTATCGAAAGACATACGTGTTTTAGATTCGAATTTGTTTAGCAAAACACCCAAAGGAAGCTTGACCTGAAAACGTTGTTCCAATTCTTTAATCACCTGATAAACCATATCCAAACCCGCTAATGCAAATTTTTCGGGTACCACTGGCGCAATAATACAATCGGCGGCAAGTGCGCATGCCGAGACCGATTGCCCAAGACTGGGCGGACAATCTACCAGAATTAAATCATAATTCTTTTTAAAGGCTTGAAACGGCTCTCGATAGATCTGATCCAAGGGCATATTTTTTTGAGTAATGACCGCATCTAAGAGCGCATTATCAAAGCGACTGGGTAATAGATCGATACCGGGTAATACTTCGATAATCGCATCATTAATTGGATAGTGATCGACCAATACATCGATCATCACGGCTAATTCATCGGCATTTTGATTAAAGGCCAGACTTAAATTACCTTGTTGATCCATATCCACACAAAGCACTTTGGCACCATATAAACTGGCCCGAATAGCCAATTCACGTACCAAAGAGGTTTTGCCAGTGCCGCCCTTTACGATTTGAAAAACCATAACCTTGGGCTTGAGCGAAAAATTGAAGACTTGCCTCGCTGTATGATGTGCAAAGTGTTCTTGGCTGGCGGTTTTCACATAGGGCAAGCTACGTTCTTTTAGGCTAGCAAGAAGCCAGGCCTTGGTCTTTGCAAGGCATAGCGCTGCGTCTGATACAGTGATTCTAGGATCCATTGAATCTTTATAGTCGATATCGGTTCGTTTTGCCTATAGGGTGGCGCGTAGCGCCGGGTGAGGGTTGAAAGTTATTTTTCTGTATTAAAACTTTGCCCGCAACCACACTGACTTTTAACATTAGGATTATTAAATTGCAGATCGCCACCCCAAGCATTCGCGACCCAATCAAGCTCCATGCCTTCCAACTTTGGCAAACTAGTGCTGTTTACCAGCAGCCTAAGGCCACCTACTTCAATGACATGATCATCGGCTTGAATCTCATCGGCTGGGTCTAGGGTATAGGCTGAACCTGAACAACCCGATTTTCGTACCCCTAAACGTATCCCCACAGCCCCGGGCATCGCCCCTAAAATACCTTGAAAATGGGATACAGCCTGGTCTGTGAGTGTAATCAAAGACATGATGATTCTCCTTTAAGCCTAGTATGTAGGGTCCTAATCGCTTGTGCAATATCATCCGGCCTTGTAAAGCGTCCGAAGGAAAAACGTAAGGAAGCCGCTGCCTGCTTTTCGCTAAGCCCCATGGCTCTTAATACATAAGAAGGCGCTAAATGGGTAGCATGGCAGGCAGAGGCCTGTGAAAAGGCTAAGCCATCCATCGCCAAACCCTTGATCAGACTTTGTGGATCGGCACCCTCAAAACGTAGATTTAAGATATGAGGCACCGTATTTGCTGCAGAAACATTGGCCATCACACCCGGTAATGCTTGGAGGCCTTGCCAAAAAACATCCCGCAACGCTGCAATCGCCTTATAATCGCTTTCCATCGATTCCTGGGCAATACGACACGCCTCTCCAATGCCTACGATTTGATGTGTGGCTAAGGTTCCTGCCCTTAAGCCACGTTCTTGCCCCCCACCATGCATTTGCGGTGTTAAACGAATACGCGGGCTATCACCCACATAGAGCACACCCACACCCTTGGGCCCATAGATTTTATGCCCTGAAAAAGATAATAGATCCACTTTTAAAGCCTGCACATCGATGGGGATTTTGCCTACACTTTGGGCTGCATCCATATGAAAAATAATGCCGCGATCACGTGCAATGGCTGCCATGGCAGCAATGTCTTGTACAATCCCCGTCTCGTTATTCACCTGCATCAAGCTGATTAACACGGTATCCGATCGACAAGCGCTCTTTAAGTCCTCTAGCGCTATCAGACCACTTTGCAGGCAATCGAGATAGGTCACTTCATATCCGATGCTTTCCAAATAAGCACAGCTATCTAATACGGCCGGATGCTCTGTTTTGGCTGTAATAATGTGCTTACCGCGATTGGAATAGGCATGTGCCACCCCTTTAAGGGCCAGGTTAATGGATTCTGTAGCCCCAGAGCTAAAAACAATGGATCGTGGCACTGTATGAAGAAGCTTGGCAACCTGTGCCCTTGCGTCTTCCACCAAAGCTTTGGCAACCGATCCCAAGGCATGATCGGAAGCTGGGTTCGCAAAAGCACCCTCCAAACCCAGGCAGGCCTGCATTTTTTGGACAACATGGGGATCGACCGGTGTGGTGGCCGCATAATCCAAATAAATAGGATTTACAGGATGCTGAGTTGATGAACGCATAGGAAGCATTTTATAGTTAGCTTATATCTATAGCAACTACGATAACCCTGGAAGATCTGAGACGATCTGTGCAATGAGGAATCACCGTGTATCTACAAAGTCTTGTTGTCATACTCTGCCTGCTTTACAGCACGGTTTTCATCATTGGAAAATATGCCCTCTATCATATACCCCCTATTTTGCTCACGGGCAGTCGAATGGTTTTAGCGGGCGTCTTAGTATTAACCTTTCAATTCTTTTTTAGACGCAAATCTTTTTCGCTCCAAAAAATCCATTGGGGGCCTGTTTTGATGGTGGCCCTTATGGGGGTCTATCTTACCAATGTCTTAGAATTCTGGGGCCTTGAGCGCATGGAAAGCGCCAAAGCTTCTTTTCTATGCAGTTTTTTACCCATTGTGACCACTTTATTATCCTATCTATGGTTTCAAGAAAAGATTAATGCCAAACAATGGCTGGGGCTATTGCTGGGCATGAGTGGTTTTGTCCCTTTACTATTGAAGCTCAATCCGCAAGAGGCTTTTGGTTTCTCGCTACCGGAATGGGCCGTATTATTATCGACTGTCACCACAGCCATAGGCTGGATAGCGATGCGAGAAGCCGTAAAAAACAGGAAACTTTGCCCACTCATGGCCAATGGTCTTAGCATGCTTGTGGGGGGACTTATCGCTTTACTACACTCTTTCGGGGTTGAAAGCTGGAATATGAGTCAACAAACAAACCTATGGCCTGCCCTTCAGTGGTTATTATTATTAACCCTTGTCTCCAATATCCTGTGCTATAACCTACACGCCTATCTTCTTAAGCATTTTAATGCGACCTATTTGTCCTTTGCAGGACTCTCTCAGCCCTTTTTTACAGCCTTTTTGGCCTGGTTCTTTTTAGCGGAGGTACTGGCCAGCTCTTTCTGGCTCTCTCTTGGGCTGGTCACGCTAGGACTTTACCTCTACTACCGAGAAGCCCTCAAATCTGCTAGAATGCATGGCTAATCTTTTAAATATGTGAGTATGGTCGATGCATCCCTATCTGAATACTGCCGTCCAAGCTGCACGCCGTGCGGGAAAAGTGATTAGTCGCTACTACGAGCAAATGGATGCCAGCAAAGTCTCTGAAAAAGGCTTAGGCGATCTGGTTACCATTGCCGATAAAGCAGCCGAAAGCGCGATTATCGACACCCTTTTAAAAGCCTATCCAGGCCATGGCATTTTGGCCGAAGAAAGCGGCATGCATCCAGGTAACGATTTAACCTGGATTATCGATCCGCTAGATGGCACCATGAATTTTGTACATGGATTCCCACAGTTTGCCGTCTCCATTGCACTTAAACACGGTACACATATCGAACACGCTGTTATTTACGATCCCATCAGTCACGATCTCTATACCGCTAGTCGCGGCTCGGGCGCGCAGCTGAATGATCGCCGCATTCGCGTCTCTACCCAAGAAACTTTTCGCAATGCGCTCATTGGCTGCGAAATCAATTGCTATCTTAGCAAAGAAGAAAATGCTCAATTGCTCAAAGTCGCTGAGACCGTATTTGCACAAGGTGGCGACACGCGCAAAAATGGCTCTGCAGCACTCAATTTAGCCTACGTCGCAGCCGGTCGCTTAGATGGTTTCTTAGAACCTAACCTCAAGGAATGGGATATTGCAGCAGGGATATTACTGGTACGCGAAGCTGGGGGTTTTGTTTCTGATCTTGAAGGTGGTAATAGCTTTTTAGAAACGGGCGATATTATTGCCGGTACCCGCAAGATCCATGGTGAGCTTTTGGGATTGTGGAAAGATATTCGTAGTCTTTAAGACCCTCATACGACCCACCTATGCGCTGTTAAAAAATCCGTTATTCATCGGATAGACTAATCATGCATTCTCCATGCATTCTATATGCATGTCAGAAATAACCATGATCGATATAAAACCAGAAGCTATAAATAATAAGCGACACTTTGATAGCGGCTGGAAAGAAATTTTAGATGTTTATTTCAAAGAATTTATGGCCTATTGTTGGCCAAAGCATTATGCAGAGATTGATTGGGATAAACCCTTTCAATTCTTAGACCAAGAACTTCAAAAAATTCACCGAGAGGCCGCCATTGGCCGACGAACATCTGATAAGCTCATTGCTGTTTCTCTGAAAAATGGTCAAGATGCCCTGGTTTTAATCCATCTTGAAATACAAAGCCAACGAGATAAAGACTTTGCCGAACGTATGCTTGTCTATCGTTATCGTATTCGGGATAGATATAAAAAACCCATTGCAAGTCTTGCAATCTTACTGGACAGTAACCCTCGATGGCGACCCAATTCCTATCAAGAGAGCCTGTGGGGATCTACTCTTAGCATTGAATTTCCGATTATTAAATTTTTGGACTATCAATCCCGCATTCAAGAACTAGAACAGTCGGATAATCCTTTTGCAGCCGTTATTTTAGGACAACTGTCCGTATTTGATAAACGCAATAGAGAACCTTCTGAACGACTTATTAGCAAAATAGCTCTCGTTCGACATTTATATAACAAGGGCTGGTGTAGAAAAGAGATCTTAAACTTATACAGATTTTTAGATTGGGTATTGGATCTACCTAAAGAACTTGAGTTAAAATATGACTCTGTTGTGAAAGAAATAGAACGGGAGGGATTAAACATGGAGTATGCCAACTACATTACTAGCGCAGAGCGTTATGGAGTCAAGTGGTTAAGTAGAGACCTACCGCCAGAAGAAATTGAACGAGGTTGGGAAGAAAGACGTCGAGAATTGAGATGGCTTGTCATGCATGAGGGGGAAATGAATGTATTTACGCATCTACTAAAAGTGAAATTTAAAGATATACCCCAAGACTATTTAGATCTCATTGAAGATTCAGATAGTAGCGATCTTCTAAGATGGACTACAAAAGTATTGGAAAACAAGTCGCTTGAAGAGGTATTTGATGACTACCAAGAAATCTAAACAAAGGTTTCATACTTGGGAAAACCTACGCAAGGGTGTAGAGATGTTAGCCGATGATTTTCCGTTTGAGCGTGAAGCACCTGACTATTCCACAAGAGAAAATATACTTTCTGTTGATGAGACTATTAAGGCTTTGTTGGAATTTCGCAAAGGCCAATCACTCAAAGATCTATCTATTCAAGATATGAAAGAAGAAGGAAGACGCTAAAAATCTCTGTGCTACTATCTACGGAACCCCAGAGTCTACCCTCTGCTTAGGCATAAGATCGGCGCGGCTTAAACCCAACCATAGGGCTAAGGCACCTGAAACATAGATAGACGAGAAAGTTCCAATCACAATACCCACAAAGAAAGCCATAGAGAAACCAAATAAGGTTTCGCCCCCAAAGAACAATAATGCTAGAACTACCAGCAGTGTCATCCAAGAGGTCATAATGGTACGTGACAAGGTTTGATTAATGGAGAGATCCATAATCTCAACGGGCGTACCCTTACGAACCTTTCTAAAGTTTTCCCGAACCCGATCAAAGACCACAATGGTATCGTTTAAAGAATAACTTAAGACGGCTAAGACCGATGCCAGCGTTGCTAAATCGAATTCAAAACCAAAGAGCGAGAAAACACCCAGAATAAGAAAAGCATCGTGAGACAAGCCAATGGCCGCACTTAAGGCTAAACGATATTCAAAACGCAGCGTGATATAGATCATGGTGGCCAGAATAGAGACCAAGATGGCAATGCCCCCCTGCTCCATTAATTGATCACCAACCTCTGAGCCCACAAATTCGGTACGTCGTATATCAACACTCGGATCTAAAGTCTCTAGCACACCCTTTAAAACATGAATTTGCTTTTGTTCCATAGCACCTACTAAATCGGATGCGTCGCTACTATGGTTTTTATGTTTTTTTTCTTGTTTCTGCGGTGCCACACGAATTAAAATATCATTGACCGAACCATTTTGCTGTACCCGAATACCATGAAAGCCTTGTTTTTCAAGTGCTGCACGCACAACAGCGGGTTCCATCACTTCTATAAAACGAGCCTCTACTTGGGTACCGCCGGTAAATTCTAACCCTAAATGGATCCCTTTGGTCGAGAGTAATGCAATCGAAACAATCCACAACAGGACACTGATAGCGCCGGTATAACGACGAATACCCATAAAGCGGATCTGGGTGCCTGCCTTAAAAAATTCCATCTATAGTCCCACCCTTAAGCAATGTTTTTTGCCGCGTTGTAAAAGCTCAATCACTGCGCGACTTCCGGTAACCGCGGTAAATAAAGAGGTTACAATGCCAATACACAGCGTGGTCGCAAAACCTTTGACAGGCCCTGTGCCAATGCTAAACAAAATAAGTCCCACAATAAGCGTGGTTAAATTAGAATCCAAAATGGTTGCAAAGGCACATTCAAAGCCACGATGAATACTGGCCTTGGGTGAAAGCCCTGCACGCATTTCTTCGCGGATCCGCTCGAAGATTAATACATTGGCATCGACCGCCATTCCTAAGGTTAAAACAATACCCGCAATACCCGGTAAACTTAAGGTGGCACCAATCAGAGACATGACTGCCACTAATAACACTAAATTCACTAATAAGGCTAAATCGGCAATCAGACCAAAAAGGCTATAATAAAGCGCCATAAAGACTAAAACCGCCAACAAGCCTACACTCACAGAAAAGAGTCCCATACGGATATTTTCTTGCCCCATACTAGGCCCCACAATACTCTCTTCGACAATCGATACCGGCGCGGGCAGCGCACCCGAGCGCAACAACAAGGCTAAATCTCTGGACTCTTCAAAGGATAAGCCTGTAATTTGAAATTGATTGCCTAAGGGGCTATTAATGGTCGCAAGACTAATGACCGATTCATGTACTTTATGTTCTTGAACCTCTCGATACACCACGCCCATTCTTTTGCCCACATTATCGCGGGTGGCTTTAGAAAAAAAGGAGATATCCCCACTTAAACGAATGTTTACTGCGGGTCGTCCATCCCTATCTTGGCCTGCACTGGCCCCAGAAATAGCCGATCCACTTAAAATAGGCTGTGTTTTTAATAGGACACTGCGCTGTGCGCGATCCAAGAAAACTTTAGAACCAATAAATAATTGCCCCGACAAAACATCGGCAAGCGAATGTTCCTCATCTTCCATTAAAAAAGCCAGAGTCGCTGTTTTGCCTAAGATCTGACGGGCATAGCTTGTATCTTGGATGCCCGGTAATTCCACCACAATTTGGTTAAGGCCTTGGCGTTGTACGACGGCCTCGGCCACACCCAACTCATTCACACGCTTTCGCAAGGTACCCAAACTCTGCTCTAAAGTCTCCCGACGCATGGTTTGCAGTGCCACACTAGACAGGGAGAGATTTAATCCATAGACACCATCGAGTTCATCATGGCTAAACATCCAATCCTGATCTTCTTTTTTTAAATAGTCATAGGCACGATCGCGTGCGCTCTGTTCTTTAAAACGAAGATGAATCGTATCTTTTTCTCGATGAACCACTTGATAGGACAACTGTGCTGCACTTAAACGCCGTGGTAATTGCAGGGTTTCTTGCTCAAGACGCCGATGGATCACCGATTGCACATCGACTTCCATTAAAAAATGGACCCCACCGCGTAAATCCAAACCCAATTTCATCGGTTTTGCACCGAGGGCCATTAACCAAGAAGGCGTTAAACTCGCTAGATTTAAACCCACACTAAAATG
>CAMCTX010000046.1 GCA_945878715.1 Legionella genomosp. 1
ACTATCACATTCATGATGAAAATACCCGTGCCACTCACATTGCCTGTCACAAATTTACAATTATTGCCAGCCGTAAAACCCATACCATTGCCATCACACCAGCCCGACGAATTCATAGAAAAACCGACACCTTCAAGGGTAACGGTTGTAGCACCTGAAGCCCCTGCCGCTATCCAAGCAACATGGGCACTATTCAGAGATGCACTAAGCGCCGTTGCAAATTGCTTATTAGCTGCCACTTGGGCTGAGTCACTAAGATTAGAAAACCGAGGTAATGCTCCAGCCGCTAAGATACCCATGATCACAATAACCATGACCAACTCGATCATCGTGAAACCTCGGATGTGCCTATAATTGTATGACACGGCCCCCACTATCCTGAACAAACAATGTAACTACAATTATAACCTATCGTTTACAATGCACCCTATCCTAATTTAGAATTACAACATGATTTCTAAAGATGCAACTACACCCTTTCAGGGCATCCACCCTGCCTATGATAGCGCTGCCAACAACACCTACAACGCCAAGCTATGGCAAGGTGCTGGCTGGAAGGTGCTATCCATGGCCTGCTTTGCGATGATTAATGGCATTGTGCGCTATTGTTCGGGCGGTGCTGGCACATCACTACCGATGGATCCCTTACCCGTGAGTGTGATGGTCTTTTTCCAAAATCTTTTTGGCACGCTGTGTCTGCTACCTTGGATCTTAAAAATAGGCAGCAGCAAAGCCCAAAGCACAACAGATAAACAAGGCTTGGGTGGTGCGCACTTTGGTTTAAATCTTTTGCGTGTTTTTTCTGCGGTGCTTGGGATCTGCTTATGGTATTTTGCATTAAAGTTAATGCCCCTGGCAGAAAGCGTGGCCCTTAGTTTTACAGGACCTATTTTTACCGTGATCGGTGCTTGGATTTTGCTGCATGAAAAAATGAATGCACGACGTTTAATCGCCATTGGCTTAAGCTTAAGTGGGGCTTTTATTATTTCAAGGCCCGATATCCCCCTGCAATCCAATACCATTGGCTTGGCTGCCCTGCTTCCTTTAGGATCTGCTTTGGCCTTGGCTTTAAGTAAATTACTCACGCGCAAACTCGTACTTTTGGGCCACACACCCACGTATTTAGCAGGCTCTTTATTATTGTTAATGACCCCCGTCTCTTTGCCCTTAGCGCTTTTAGACTGGCAAACACCCGCCCTGCAACACTTACCCTGGTTAATGGGCATGGGGGCGCTAGCCGCCTGCTCGCATTTTACTTTTGGTAAAGCCTATCAATTAGCCGATGTGGCTTTCTTGGCACCCTTTGGTTTTAGCAAATTTATGCTAGGCGCACTCATTGGTTATTGCTTTTTTTCAGAACTGCCTACGGCTTGGTCTTTATGGCTTGGACTGTTGGTGATTTTTAGCAGCATTTTGGTTTTAGCCTATAAAATGCCCTTGTATTCCGAAGCTAAGCGCTTGAGATCGAGCTGGTTCAAAAACAGCGAATAACACATCCAAGCACTAAGTGCTGCCAGATCGGAGAATGGCGGCGGAATATGTTCGGGCACCGTAATTAAACCTTCTTCCATTAAATCATTCAACACATGCAAATCTTCTAGCGTTGTTTTTCCCAGAAAAAGCAAGGGGATTCTAGAGAGTAATCCTTGCTGGATCGCCAAACGAATATAATTATAAATAAGAACAAAACCCTTGGTATACACCAAATCTTTGGTAAAGGGTTTGCCGTCTGCAACACTCCCTCTAAACACACGCACCGTGGGTGCATAGCTTTCCTCTGGGGATAAACCCTGACTCTGAAAAAAACCAAAGAGATCGAGAAAATCAGCCCCATTTTCGACCATATGTACCGCCGTAATACGATTGGTTAAATGTTGTATGCGTGCGGGATGGGAAGAAAAACTAAAAATTTCAGCGGTGATCGCCAAGCCTTCCTGGGTGATGGTCGAAGAAGGAGGACCCTTGCTTAAAAAAGTACAGATGGGTTGCTTAAGACCATTGATGGTGGTTGCAAGATGCACCCATCCTTCATGGACTTCCAAAAGCTGTAGATCTCTATCACTAAAACTCGTGTTATTACGTAATTTAATGCACTCTGCACCCGCAGCTGCATCGGCAATAATATCATCGCTCGCTTTCACACGTGTTTGTACTTCAGTGTCGCAAAAGTATGCAGATAACCGCTCGTTTAAAATGTTGACGGCTTCAATGGTCGTATAGCGTTTCACATCGCGCGCACTATTGGTTTGATCCTTAATCGAAAGCAGTGTTTCGGAGATAAGCACCGCCAAATCCTTCAGGGTTGGCGCACCGGCATAAAAGGCATCGCTGGAACTACCATAGAGCTGCTCGGAATAACGGCTAAAATGCGGCGTGCCTCGGGCCTTGAGTAGCTCTACCACCACGCAGTACTCCCGACACATGCGCTGCATGATAAGCCCTACACTATTAAAATTGCCAAGCTCGCGGCGAATATCCCGCTCAATTTGGTTAAATTCTTCTATTTTCTTATCTGGATCGAATTTAAGCGGTCTTTTGGCATAATAGTCGGGCCCTTGAACCTGGGGTAGTTCTTTACAGCCCTTCTCAAAAAAACGCCTTTCTAGCTCTGCATCCCACTTTAAGGCATCTAAAATGCGAATGGGTCTTTGTGCCTGTACCAGTCTGTCTGAGAGCTGACGAATCGTTTGATGGTATTTTTGATCTATCATCGCAATCCCCTTCTCTTTTAGAATAGTCTATATACTGTTTAAAAGGAGAATGTGCCTATGCGCATACCGCGCCTTTATGTCCCCCAAGCCCTCCCGCTTGAGGAAATGATTGTGTTGGATCAAGAGGCTACCCACCATGTGGGTACCGTCCTGCGCCTACGAAAAGGGGATCTGCTTTGCTTATTTAATGGAGAGCCCTATGAATACTTCGGAATCATCACTGAACAGACCCCCAAAAAAATAACGGTACAGATCCAAAAACGTCTAGCAAAAAACCAGGGGTGTCCTTTGGCCATTCATCTGGGGCAATCCATTGTTAAAGGCCATAAAATGGACTTCGTGATGCAAAAAGCCACCGAATTGGGCGTGCAATCCATTACACCCTTATTAACCGAACGGTGCATGGCTTTGGAGAGCGAACGCTTAGAGAAAAAACAAGCCCATTGGCAGAAAATTTTAATCCACGCGGCCGAACAATGTGGCAGAACCGAGATCCCAACCTTGGAAAAACCCATTCGCCTTTACACCTGGATTGATCAGCGTACCGAAAACACGCGTCTACTACTGGATCCAGAAGCTTCGCGGGGCATTGAACAAAAGATGATTGCACAGAGCGCTTCACTACTTATTGGCCCAGAAGGCGGCCTTAGCAGTACAGAAAAGGATTATGCGATCGCTAAAGGATTCGAAGGCCTACAATTAGGCCCCCGCATTCTAAGAACAGAAACCGCAGCCCTAGCAGCCCTTGTGGCACTACAATGTCGGGCGGGTGATTTTAGACTTTAATGCTCGGTTGCCTGCATCGTAGGATGCAAAGCTAAACGTTGTAGCATTGCGGCTAAGATAGAAGGCGTTAAGGGCTTGGTGATCCAGTCTGTTACACCTGCATCGATTAAGCGTGCATCCTGCTTGGGCTCATCACCCACATTTGCACTTAAGGCGATAATAGGAATACCTGGTTTTCGATGTTCCATCTGACGGATCCGCCGCGTAACAGTAACGCCATCGATATCTGGTAAGCCAATATCCATCAATACAAGATCATAGGCATCGGGTTCGAAGAGTTCTAAAGCACGCTCGCCATTTTCTGCAGCCTGCGCCTCACAACCCGTGACACGCAAAATCTCTAGTACAACCTGCCGTGAAATAGCATGATCTTCTACCAGCAAAACTCTAACCTTTTTTTTCAACGTTGCTTGTGGTTCCATCCAGTCCTCAGTTTAATTATTGATGCATGCCCTATTGCTGATGGCCATTTTATGACAAATAGCGCCCAAAAGCTATCCGTTATTTAAAAGAGTTACTTGTCTGCGCTAATTCGGCAAGCAGTCGATCAAAATCCTTCAATAAGTTTTTCAACTGATCGATCTGATCCCCCGTAGCGACACTCCCTGAAGCTGTTTGTTCCGAAAGGTTTTTAAGATCCTCTATGGTATGCGCAATAGTGCCTGATACAAGCACTTGATCGCTGGCCGATACAGCCATATTTTGGATAAGATCGGATAATCGCCTAGAAACGGTTTCTATTTTTTCTAGGGTTGATCCTGCATCTTGTGCGGAATTAACCCCCTCTAAGACCTGTGTCTTGGTTTGATCCATCGCAACAATCACTTGGTTGGTGTCTGTTTGAATAGAACGCACCAAGGATCCTATTTCTTTTGTTGCATAACTTACTTTTTCTGATAATCGTTGTACTTCATCCGCCACGACGGCAAAACCCCGACCCGCCTCTCCGGCCATGGCAGCCTGAATAGCTGCATTTAAGGACAAGATATTGGTTTGATCCGCGATCCCATCAATCAGCGATACAATTTCGCCAATTTCCTGTGAACTATCACTCAGTCTTCGCATGTAGTTTGAGGTTTCTTGAATTTGGCTTTGAATGCGTTCCATACCACTAATCGTACTGCGCACGACAATCCCGCCTTCTGCAGCGATATTGACAGATTCCAAAGCCACTGCCACGGAAGCAGAAGCCGAAGCCGATACCTGATCCATCGAGCTACAAAGCGCCTCTACCGAATGCCTAACCTCCGCAATTTTATGGGCTTGCGCTGCCGTTGCAATGGCTAGATCCTTTGTCCCATGCTGCGTATCGGATACGATTTTATTGATCGCTTGCAGTGTCTGCCCGAGCACAGGCAATTGATTAAAAAGTCTATGAAAGGCCATAAAAAAACGGGATCGCAGTCTGTAATAGAGTAAAGCTATACACACGATACAGGTGCAGAGACTCAAAAAACCCAACCCTAAAAAAGTATCCATAACGCCTCCTCCCTCAATCTTTAAAAAACCATTTGCCTAAACCATTGCAAGCGTGCAGGCAAGGCATCGATCATGGACCAAAGACTTTCTAAATGCGGGATCAATGCACAATCATTCTGAATTTTAACCTCCATCAAGAACCGTTTTTCTTGTGGTGGAAACTGTGTGACTATTTTCATGGCAGATTCAGAGACATGGTATAATTTTGGAACCCCTTCTACAAGAATAGCAAAAAAAGGATAGGGGCTTGCGTGTTTTTCTCGAGGGTTGCTCACTATCTTTTTCGATCGGTTAATCACGGCAATATAATATTTTCCGGCTTGTTTTGCCTCCGTTTCTTGATGGCCAGCATTCCATGCAAGCGGGGAATCCATCTTTTCTAGATGTGCCAGAGGAATAGGCACCCCACGCCATGTTAATAACCCCAGCAACCACTGAGGAACATCTGCAATCTTTTTAGGTTCTTCATAAGCTATAATCTCTGCCACCGCCATCGATGGCAATAAAATATTTTTCTGATGCAACGGCAACATTAAACAAGGGATCACCGTAGTCATTTATGCCTCTTTGTTTTTTTCTAATAAATGTTCAATCATTTCTAGCAAATCCGATTCCTGATAGGGTTTTTTAATAAAGCGATCAATGCCCAGTTCTTTAGCCTTTGCTTTTTGGGCTTCCCCCACACAAAAAGTTATCATGATAATGGGCATGTGCGCGAAGGCTGCCTGGCTGCGTAATTTTTCGGCCACTTCAAAGCCATCCATCCTTGGCATTTCCAGATCTAAGAGTAAAATAGCTGGTTTTGCCTGATCCATTTTCTCAAGCGCTTCGACCCCATCTTTTGCGGTAATAACCTCGTAATGATAACGTTCAAGAAAGTTTTTTGTGACGGTACGAATGGTAATGGAATCATCCACCACCATAACCACCGGTCGTTTTTTTTCTAGCAAGGTTGAGTCTTTTGTTGCAAGCCATTTTCCCATGCCTTTTGAGGTGATCGCATACACATCTAACATCACAACCGGCCGGCCGTCTGCCAAAAGTGTAGCCCCACCAAATACGTCTATCAATTTAAATTGGGGACCCAATGTTTGAATAACCACCTCTTGACTCCCGGATAATGCATCCACCAACAAAGCGGCCTTATAATCGGGAAAGTTAAAAAGCAAAACAGGCAGATTCTCTTTGTTGTTTGACAAAGAAGGCTTATCTTTCATCCCGAGGGAGGCCCCTAAATATTTTAGGTTGTATTCCTTGCTCTCAAAATAAATAATAGGGGAAGCTTGATTTAAGCTTTCTGCCATTTGCTTAGTGTTTAATAAAACAACCCGTTCCACATTCGCAAGAAAAATGCCATAGGTTTGATCTTGAACCGTGACTAATAAAGCTCTGTTCATAGAGGTTGTAAAAGGCATACGAATCACAAAGGTCGTGCCACTATTTTCCTTGGTTTCTATGTTTATATTACCACCAAGACCCTTCACAACCGTGTTCACAATATCCAAACCCAAACCACGACCTGAAATAGGGCTAATCGTTTCTCGGGTTGAAAAACTGGGCTCGAAAATAAAACGAATGATGTTTTCTTCGGAAAGTTTTGTTTCTTCGGACATAAACCCCAATTGGATTGCTTTTCTGCGAATAGCTTCTACCTGAAGACCCGCACCATCATCGCTTATTTCAATACAAGCTTCTGTTCCCCGCCTAAAGAAACGCAATCCTATTTTTCCCACCGCGGGTTTATTACATTGTGCGCGTATAGCCGGCGATTCTATACCATGATCAATGGCATTTCTTAGTAAATGCTCGAGCGAAGGAATAAGATTTTCAAGGAGATTTCTATCCATCTCCCCTTCTACCTCAAAGATCTTTAATGCCACATTTTTATGGAGTTCCTCTGCAACCTGTCTGGTAATGCGTCCCAGTCTTGGTAGCACGCTACTAAACGGTATCATACGCGCATCTACCAACCTATTTTGAAGCTCTAATTCAACCCTGGTTTGCCTGGTCAACAAAGATTCGACATTCGCATGCAATTGCGTAAGACCCTTGCAAAGTTCCAATAGCCCCATGATTTCCGAGGTCATATTAAGATCGGTCCCTGTGGGTAGCGCACGCATTTTTTCTTGTAAGGATTTTGTCACCCGAACCATTTCGGCGACTTGTGTATTAAAATGATCCATATGATGACTCAAGTTCACCCGCATAATATTATTTTCGATAGACAAATCATTTAACTTTTCCAGGAGATCAGCCCTGACGCGTATTAAATCATTCGGGCGTTGCACCAATGATACCGAAGATGTTACAGAAGACACTGATGGGTTTTCAGACTGTTCTACCGGTAATGCTGCCCTTTGCTTGAATGCTATTAATAAATCGTTAATCGCTGGCAGTTCTGTTTGAGTGTTTAAACCTTCCACGATTTTATTCATACGGTCTTGGGACGCGCATATTAAGTCATAATCCTCTTGTTGCACAGGGTGATCGGCAGCGAGCATCGCGTCGCACAAGGACTCTGATTCGTGTGCCAAAGTGCTTAAGGCTGTTTGATTGATCATGCGAGCACCCCCTTTAAAGGTATGCAGATCGCGCTTGATATCTAAGATCCATTGCTTATGCTCTCGATCTAAAGACCCTTGTTGTACCAAGGTAGACATGGCATCTAAAAGATCGCGGGCTTCTTCTAAGAAAATGCCTAATAATGTTTCTGATTCATTGCGTGGTTGGTTCATGACAATCGCTTAACGCCCTCCTTCCATTCGGGCGGAAAGCACATGATAAAACCCAGCATCTTGAAAAATAGCTTCAAAATTCAAAAGAATCCAAGGTTTTTCCTGATGCTCAAAAGCATCGATCACATAGGGTAAATAGGGCTGAATATCAGGCAGTTCCTTGGCCGATTTTTTCTCATCCCCAAAGAAACGTTCAATACCTAAAACTTGCTCCACCGCGAATCCATAGGCATGATCTTTGAAAGGCACCACTAAGACACGACTCGCGATCCCCGGTTGATGCGGCAATCCTGTCATAAAACCTTGTAAATCGCTTACCGGTAACAAACGTCCCCGCACATTCGCGGCCCCTCTAAACCACGATCGCGCACTCGGCAGAGGGGTCATCACAGGCCAGGGTAATACCTCTGCAATAGCCTGCATGGCGCATACACAATGAAAGCGCCCCACTTTAAAGCTGATCCCCCGCCAATCACGCTCACTGGTAATTTGCCTCGGTAAATGCACGGCATTTAATTTACAATCGCGCTCGATGTCTGATAGCATCTCGAAACAGTTCATAGCAATCGGGACTCCGCCTGGTTTTCGCGTATTTCCTCTAGAGTATAGCTTAGGATTCCATCTAACTTATAATGTCAGATAAACACTATCCCCTTAAACCCAGCACCGTTTTGGGTTTTGACTTTGGCATGAAGCACATTGGTGTGGCGGTAGGTCAATCTGTTACCCATTCGGCAACCCCGCTTAAAACCGTATCTGCCTTCGATGGGATCCCCGACTGGAACGCTATTCAATCCTTGATCGATGAATGGCGCCCCACAGCGCTCATTGTGGGATTACCACTCACCATGGATGGCAGCGAACAAGCGATAAGCTTTGCAGCCCGTCGCTTTATGAATCGTTTAAAGGAACATTTTAGATTGCCTGTATTCGAAGTAGATGAGCGCTTAAGCAGCTGGGCGGCCAAAGATGAGATGGGCACCAGCGTAGCACGCACTGCCAAAAAAAGAAGGTCCGCACGTGATAAGGTCCATGCCGTAGCTGCAGCCCTTTTGATAGAGCAGTGGTATGGGCAATCACAGACATAGAGCGCCTTTTATCTCATTAGCTACCTGGACACCATCCTGAGGCATTATATTGACTACGCACATTCGTCTGTTGTGACATATTTGAACCGGTACAAGTCGGGTTACCCGAACAAGTGCCCGTTGGATCACCGCCCCCATTCCAACTTGCTCTTGAATCACCCCACCAACGATGCATCGCGGCGCCCGCACACGAACATCCACAAGTACCATTTTGTGTACAAGCAGAAGCACCAGCGGCTGAA
>CAMCTX010000047.1 GCA_945878715.1 Legionella genomosp. 1
TAGCACGAGATCGCCCAAGCGTGGTCCAGGTGGAATGTAAAGCTCCGTCGTTTCGGCTCGTTTTTGGAAGTCTTTAGCATTGAGCTCTTCAAAGCGTGCCAGACGGGCTTTGCTTTTGGTTCGGCGACCTTTTGGATTACTCTGAACCCATTCTAATTCTGCCTTAATGGTTCGTTGGCGTGCAGATTCTTGTTTTTCTTCCATACCAAGGCGTTTTTCTTTCTGCGCTAGCCAGGATGAATAATTGCCTTCAAAAGGGATCCCGTGTCCCCGATCTAATTCGAGAATCCACCCAGCCACATTATCTAAGAAATAACGATCATGGGTTACCGCTACAACGGTACCGGTAAACTCGTGTAAATAGCGTTCTAACCAGGCCACACTTTCGGCATCTAAATGATTGGTCGGTTCATCCAAGAGCAATAAGTCGGGTGTGGATAGCAGCAAACGACACAAGGCTACCCGACGGCGTTCACCACCCGATAGATGTTCTACTTTTGCATCCCAAGGTGGCAGACGCAAAGCATCGGCGGCTATTTCAAGGGTACGTTCTAATTCCCAACCATGGGCTGCATCAATTTTATTTTGTAATTCGCCTTGTTCCGTGAGCAAGCGGTTCATGGCATCATCGCTCATCGGTTCCATAAATTGCATGCTAATAGCATTGAAGCGTTCCAACAATTGTTTTACTTCCATCACACCTTCTTCAATATTACCGCGTACATCTTTTTCAGGGTTCAACTGAGGTTCTTGTGAGAGGTATCCAATGCGCACACCTTTGCGGGGTGTAGCTTCTCCGGTATGATTCTTTTCAAGGCCGGCCATAATTTTTAGCAGTGTCGATTTACCCGATCCATTAATACCCAAGACCCCAATTTTTGCGCCGTCATAGAATGATAAAGAGATATCTCGGAGAATATCGCCTTTAGAGGCGATGGCTTTTCCGACACGGTGCATACTATAAATATATTCAGCCATTTCACACTCTCAAAAGTTAGTTATAAAAATATCCCTGGAATCAGGCCCTTCGCCGATATTCGGAAAAACCTATCGGACAAGGCACTAGTTGTCTCACGGGGAGTCTGTTAAGATCTTACCACAAGTTCGTAGGTTTTGGCTGTTTAAGGATGGGTTATGCTGCGTTTAATAGGATTGGTGGGTGTTAGTTTGTTGCTCGGTGGGTGCGCCTCCCAGAAGGTTGAGCTCAATTCAGAAGAGCGCACGGCGCAAGAGCAAAGGATGCGGGATTTTTTAAACGATAGTTCGCCTAGAAATATGAATCAGCAGTCCAAGGTGACCCCTGAATTTACGACGCAATTTCGGTTGCCCGGTCCTCGTAAGCAGGTAACCGATGAAGCATCTAAAGAAACATCTAGGCCAAGCGATGCGGATTACCTAGAGCCTGCCCGAGACTAAATATCTCGCCCAATAAGTTTTTCTGAGGCATCGACGCCCCGACTCGACATTCCGAAACACTGATTGAATAGCGTATTCCTTAGGGTCTACAACTAGCAGGTAGCAGTGTACGCAAGGTCTCAGAAGCTGTGCATTCCCAGTGAATTAGATCGCCAATGGTTCTAGGGGTCATGGTAATGCTCGCGTCAATGCCTTCTGCGAGTCCTAGTTTTTCCCGATCGCCCTGAATACGCATAATCCCAGCTTCTACAGACAGTGAACGTATTTTTCCCTGTGGTGCATTGGGATCGATGCCTAGACTTTGGCTATTAATAGCATGCAGGGGCATGTTGTTAATCAAGGCCTCACTCATGGCAAGCTTCACAGGTTGTATGAGCGTGAATATTTCTGCCATATTTGCCCTCATAATATATTGTTTGTAGTTTGGTATGGCGATACTGCTTAAGATCCCGATAATCGCGATAACGATCATCAGTTCCATCATCGAAAAGCCTTGTTGTTTCGGCATATTATATCCCTCTATTTTGATTCGTATGGTTGATTGAATTTACAGTGCTAGTGTTACAGCCCATCCAATACACAACAATCCGATGTTTAACGGAGGCAGGTTGGTCTATGTTCAGGATCAACTGAAGTGATCCAGGACAGTCTATTGAAGTAATCCAGGGGGGACCCTATAATGCGGAGACTTCAACAAGCGCCGGGGTAGCTCAGTTGGTAGAGCAACTGATTCGTAATCAGTAGGTCCGCGGTTCGATTCCGCGCTTCGGCACCAGTAAAAACAGTGTTTTTCTGCATTTTTTCAAATGCCTCCAAGAGCCCTTGCGGGACTTTTGCGGGACTCACTATGTTCTAAAGTACTCTCTTGTGCCTTTTAGGGCATGATAAACACATTTAAGAAGTCCGGGAAAAGGGGGGCTAGATCATCCTTTACAGTTGCTGCTACCTGGGTAATAATGGTTCTGAATCGCAATAGACTGGGTTAGTATTTTTGTTTTTTCATGAAAAAAATCATTTTATTTTTATTCTCTCTTATTTTATGTGTAGGTAAAGCTTTTGCTGTTGCAGAGCACTTTATAGACAAAAAAAACGTAGACCCTGTCGTACAAAACATTAATCGGTTTATTGCAACGTTGAATCCAGACTCTCAACATTTACAATGATTTAAAAAAATTTCCTATAAAATGGTTTTACCCAGTAGAAGACTTGCGATTATACTATGGTCTTGGCTTTCGTATTTTAAAACATCGTAACCAGGAATTTATTTTTCACAGTGGTTTTGTAAACGGGGCAACCTCGGTTATTGCTTTTATTCCACAAACAGAGGTTGGTATTATAATTTTATTGAACCAAGATTCTAAATTTGCTCTGCAAACAGCTGTAGATTTATGGACGTATGTCTCTTGATATTTGGGAATTTCAAAATCAAGGCGTGCAGTTCTATTACGATGCCATCACAAACCATTGATTAAAAGAACGGCTCATGAATTGTACGTAAAATATGTGAATTACATATTTTCATTATCCGTTTTTCGATTACCTTGCAAGCTGCCATAAGCTCTGAAAACCTTGGTTGATGAAGCGCCAGAAGACCATCTTCAAGCATAGCCGCATAGTCTTGTTTAAGGGCTTCTAGTGAATCACCCTCTGGGACTAACTGAATCTTACCATTCACTGCTAGGTGGTAATCAATCCTAGTGCCTTCAGTATCCTTTTCTGAAAAAAAGAGGGTTTTATGTTCAGCAACCTTTTCTGCTAATTGTCTATCCTGAATAGCCAAATCGTAATAGGGAGTTTTAGCGATTGCCGCAAGATCGTACCAATGGCGTGCATAACGATCACCTCGTAGACGACCCTGCCTACAAAAAACATGTGCAGCTGTTGCCTTTTCCCAAAAGGTTCTTTCAGCCTTCATAGCCAGAGGGCGAGCGGTTGGGAAGATAATCCCAGGGATGGCAGCTTCGATATCGCAGCTAATATTATGAAAGTCGTTGGGTTCTCCAGTAGCCCTTGCGCCAAATTCCAACTGAATAGAGGTTTGAGCATAGCCAGTACCTGTCTTTAATGCCGGATAGCTAATGATCAACTTTTCATTTTCTTTCCCAGCCATAGAAAGAGAAGCGTCCAGTTTCGATTGTTGTAACGCTGCTTCGATGATTGGAATAACCTCTGATTGGATCCATAAAGGCAAGCGACTTTTAACAGTATTGCTAATTTTCTTTTCCTGACTTGGAGATACTGGAATGGGGTTGCCTTGGTGTAGTAGATCGGGTACTAATGCCCGAATATCGTAAGTCAAATCGATGTCTTCCGAAAAGCGATCGATAATTTTGTACACCTTGGATAAAGAAGTACCGCCTTTAAAAGTTAGGTGTTCAGAAAGGTGGGAGTTATAAATGGCTGATAATACCCAAACAATCCAAATGTCTTTTTCTAACAAATGAGCAGGTCGTCCTGTTTGGGCAGAGGCGATTTCTAATGCTTCAGATTGATCAGCAGTGTTTAGCTCAAACCATGATTCAGCCATGAAGATGCACCTCGCTAACAGCTTTGGCCATCCAACTAGGCAAGGCAGCACGTGAGTGATACACAGCACTCCATTCATCGGCAGGCAGCTTCGTGTGTAGGATCTGAAGTGCTTCATGAGCTTGTTCAGGTCCTAGCCAAGATAATGCACGAATCGCCATACCTGCTGGACGCTTGCCAAGGGCTAATTGCCAGCGAGGACTATGTTTGAGTTCAATGATACGGGATCCTAGTCTAAGTTTGCGCGAGCGACCGGAAGTAAGGAAGACCTCTCGTATTGGTACCTGTGTGGTTAGGCCAAGTGCATTAGCTGCCGCTGCCCCTGTTGTAACCACGATTTCACTCTGTTGTGTCTCGATAGCTTCTATCACAGCTTGCGTAGAAGGGGGGTGGGTGCCAAATCGAGATTCAATGGGTATTACATAAGCACCACGATCTATGCGCAGCAGTTTGCCTTCCTTATTCAGACGGGTAAGTGCTTGGTCCACGGCGGCTCGTGACCCTAGGTGTAGGAATTCCTTGGGCGAAAGCATAGAACCCTCGGGTAGAGCCTGAGCGGCAGATAGAATAGATTCAGTGATGGTACTCATAAATTAGCTCCTATTGTCAGAAGTGTAATACAGTTTCTGACAACAATCAACAAAGCAAGCTATTGTGAGGAGATTCTGTCGACATTGTCGGCAGGATTGGTTCAAACTACGGGCAAGGCTTTAGCATGCCTAATCGTGCCTTAGCTAAGCCAGGGGAAAAAGATTGAAAAATCCTTGCGGGACTTTTGCGTATTTGAGTACACTATGGTTAGACATCGTACGCCATTTGTAGTGATCCTTCGCGGCAAAAAAGTTAATAAAATCAATGGATTACTGTTTAGGCTGGTGATTCGTAATCAGTAGGTCCGCGGTTCGATTTCGCGCTTCGGCACCAGTGAAAAGATCTTTAAAACCAGTCAAAATCAACACTTTTATGCGTTCCTATTGTATATGCCCAACAACATCTTGTGGGGAAATTGTGGGGGTTATGGCTTGCACCTGGATTTCTGTACCTGTTAAAGGTTGTTGAACAACGCAATAAGGTAAGTGTTACCCCATTGCTTCTTTCTTCACAGATCTTGGCGATCTGGAAGGGTATGTGGTCAGTGTTTTTAATCATCCTCTTTATCAATCCTGATACCAAGAAGCCATAATATAATCCCGAAGCATGGTTGAACCCAGGCAGATTTTGCCTTGGTTCGTTTTTTCCTAATTCTGTGGTAAACAGCCGGATTTCAGGCCAGCAGAAGTTCCTCTTGCATAATATACAAAATATTGTATAATGCAAAACATGAAGAGTATTATCTGGCTTAGCAATACCAATCGAATCGTTAAGGAATACCCTGTCAACGTTCGTCGTGAGATAGGCTATAACCTTGATAGAGTCCAGCGAGGGTTTGATCCTTGTGATTGGAAGCCAATGGTTGGGGTAGCAAACGGGGTTAGGGAAATACGAATTCATGAAGAGAATGAATATCGTGTTTTGTATATTGCCAAATTTGAAGAAGCCATTTATGTGCTGCATAGCTTTGTTAAGAAGAGCCAACAGACCAACAAAAGAGATATTGATATTGCAAAGAAGCGCTATGCTGAAATTTTAGAGATGAGGAGGGTGTTTTTATGAAAGCTCACGTTACAAATGGTAGTGTGTTTGATGATTTAGCGTTTAGTGCCTCGGAAGCAGCCAGTTTGAAAATTCGTGCTGCATTGATGAGGGCTATAGAACAAGAGTTGGTCAAACGAAAGTTAACCCAAGCCAAAGCTGCCAAGATCCTTTGCATTACACAGCCTAGAATTAGTGATCTGAAGCGAGGTAAAATTCAATTATTTACCGTTGATTCGCTTATTAACATGCTAGGGAAATTGGATAAGCCTGTTTCCATCATTATTGATGATAGGCTGGCTGCATGAGCACCTGCTTTTGATCGAAAATCAGGTGCAAATGGGTTTATTTCCCCCACTTTTTTACAATGAAATTTAACCACTTATCAGCTTGACTGGGTGCCAGCTTACTTCTTGTATCTATTTCTTCCGATATCTCAATGATTTTAAATAAATCTTTAAAATAAGGCTTAATGGTTTCTTTATCCATATTCCAAAAATCACGTTCTTCAGTTGGCATATAATCGGTCCCACATTTATAGGAAGCATGAAAAACACCTCCTGGCTTAAGGGCTTGGTAGATTTTTTGATAAACATTTCTCGTCTCATGATAAGGAATATGCAGCAGAGAGGCTTCGGCCCATACGCCATCAAACACCTCCTGAAAATCCATCGCTTCAAAAGTACTCAACAGTACGGGTAGCTTTGTTTCTTGGGTTGCAAGTTTTACCATTTCTTCAGAAGCATCAAAAGCTGTAACGGTGTAACCATGATTCAAGAAATATTTGGCATCACGGCCCACCCCACAACCTGCGTCTAAAATATGAGCCTTTTCAGGCAAATACTTTAAAAATAGCTGATGGTTGTTTGCGAGATCTGCATGGATGGTTCTATCATAAAACGCTTGTGCATGGTTGTTATAGTAGGCTATAGTTTTGTTCATAGTTCCTCGGCAAAAATAGCTTGATAAGGGCTGGCTAAAAGTTCGCCAATCTGCTCTGCTAGTGCAATGATATAGGGCTTTTGAAACTGCTTTTGATGTGCCTCTCTACTCTCCCAGATTTCATAAAGGACAAACTTAGCAGAATTGCTTAAGTCTTGATGTGGGCGATATTCTAAGCAAGTGCTTTCATTGTGACTAGGTTGAATGACGTTGGTCAATAATTGCTTTAATTAGATTGCTTTAATTCGAATGCTTTTTTGAACTATTCGGAATTTCCTAATAGTTGTCTTTGGTTTTAGTTTTTCTTCTTGATAAATTCTCAAGTAGATGAATTGGGTCTTATTGAGGTTGTGGGGCTTTTGTGGGGATCAGTGCTCCTTTGTTATGCTTTGTTAGACAGCTATAGCGGGCCCGACACCAAAAAAATAGCCAAAAAAACGCATAAAGTGATAATCTTAAAAGGCCCTAAGGGATTCGTAATGAGTAGGTCCGCGCTTCGGCACCAGCCTTCGCTGGGGCCATTCTTGAGACATGAGTAGTAGTGCGGGTGCTAGATATATTTCTGAAATAGGGAGTGGGTCGTGGTCTATGTCCTAGTTCATGGTGCCTGGCATGGCAGTTGGTGCTGGCGTAAAGTGGTGCCACTCTTTCGCGCAAAAAGTCACACGGTCTTTACGCCTGATTTACCAGGACATTACAGCAGTGCCGCCCCATGTGCAGATATAACCTTGGAAACCTATGTCGATAGTATCAGCAATCTTATTGTCTCAAATAATCATAAGGTAATATTAGTCGGTCATAGTATGGCAGGTGTTATCATTTCTCAAGTTGCTGAAAATGTATCGGAGCGTATCGAAAAACTTGTATATTTGTCGGCTTTTATCCCAGATAAAACTGGCTCTCTTGTAGAAAAAGAAGCAAAAGCAAAGGTTCCTAGTGTTGTGAAAGAAATAATGATCGATGATCAAAGTAATGAAATTGCCTTTAAGGTATCTCCTCGCATAGCAGAGATTTTTTATGGTGATTGTAGCGTAGAAGATCAGGTTTTTGCATTGGGTCATCTTCAAAAACAACCCTTGCGCCCATTTGTAGATACCGTTTCTTTAACGAAAGATCGATTTGGTAGTGTGTCCAAGGTCTACGTCGAATGTTTGGAGGATCAAGCTATATACATAGAGGATCAAAGAAGGATGCATGCCAAAATTCAGTGTGAAGTGCTAACGCTTCGTGCTTCTCATTCACCTTTTTTTTCGATGCCAGAAGCATTAGTGAGGGTTCTTTGTGATGGCTATTGATCTGTCTCTCGTGAACCGATTGGTTGCTACCCAATTCCCAGAGTGGGAACATCTCCCTATCAAGCCGGTAGAATATGGTGGATGGGACAACAGAACCTTCCATTTGGGTGATACTATGACGGTTCGTCTTCCCAGTGCTGCGATGTATGCTAACCAGGTAGCAACGGAACATCGTTGGTTGCCAAAACTAGCACCACAATTGCCTCTTCCAATACCTGTTCCTTTAGCGATGGGCCAACCAGGTGAGGGATATCCTTGGAACTGGTCCATCTATCGTTGGCTTAATGGTAACAGCGCATCGATTGATCTTATCAACGATCTATCGCAATTCGCTACGGCACTTGGCAAGTTTCTGGCTGCCTTACAGAGATGTGATACGACGGGTGGGCCCACAGCAGGTTCACACAACTTCTATCGTGGTGGAGATCTTACACATTATGATGCCGAAACTCGAGCGGCGATTGCGATGCTGGGTGATGGGGATGATGTTAATACAATGACCGATCTGTGGAATAGGGCGCTTGCGTCTACTTGGCAGGGTGCTCCTGTTTGGGTTCATGGCGATATTGCGGTTGGGAATTTGTTGGTGGATAAGGGCAAGCTTTGTGCAGTGATCGATTTTGGACAGCTATGTATTGGTGATCCTGCTTGTGATCTAGGCATTGCATGGACATTATTCAAAGGGGAGAGCCGCGGGGTGTTTCGTAAGGCCCTTGCACTGGATAGTGCTACCTGGGCACGTGCGCGTGGTTGGACCTTATGGAAAGCGTTGTGCGCTCCTGTACCTGGTGCGAACCGGCAGGTTATTGATGAAGTGCTTGTTGATCATAAGCATGAGGGGTAACAGGGGCTTTTGTGGGGATCAGTGCTCCTTTGTTATGCTTTGTTAGACAGGTATAGCGGGCCCGACACCAAAAAAATAGCCAAAAACATGCATAAAGTGATAATCTTAAAAAGATCTAATGAGAATGTCTGATTTGATTCAATTGAAGGAGTGAGTGAATGATGCACAAAACAATAGCAGCACTAACAGAACTAAAATTAGTCGGCATAAGCACAAGAACCAATAATGCCCAGATTTTTGAAAAAGATCCTTCAACTAATAAAATTGCAGCTACCGTTCAGGAGTATTTCCATAATGGATTGGCCGAAAAGATTCATGCTCGAAAAAATCCCGGCACTACCTTCTGTGTTTATACCCATTACGAAAGTGATGTTCATGG
>CAMCTX010000048.1 GCA_945878715.1 Legionella genomosp. 1
CGATTCGTGTATTACGCGATAATATCATTATTTATCAGGGCGAATTAGAGTCCTTACGTCGCTTTAAAGAAGATGCCAATGAAGTGCGTGCGGGGATGGAATGTGGTATTGGCGTTAAAAATTACAACGATGTAAAGCCTGGCGATCAGATCGAAGTCTATGAAACCGTTGAAGTATTAAGAACACTCAAATGATTGGCAATGTAAGTCGCAACAAGCGTGTCGAAGATGTCATCCACAAGGCGATTGCTTGCGCGATCCGTCAAGATTTTAAAGATCCGCGCGTGGGCATGGTTACCGTGATGTCTGTCACGCTCACCAAAGATTTAAAAT
This sequence comes from Legionella genomosp. 1, assembly GCA_945878715.1. Taxonomy (GTDB): domain Bacteria; phylum Pseudomonadota; class Gammaproteobacteria; order UBA6186; family Azoamicaceae; genus CADEGZ01. The sequence continues at coordinate 333 of CAMCTX010000048.1, forward strand.
CCGCCCGTATTTATGTTTCTGTTTTAGAAGAAGAAAAAGTCACCGAAACCATCGCCATCTTAAATAAAGGGGTTGGTTTTTTTCGTTCTTGTTTAGCCAATGCCCTTCGTTTAAGAGTCGTTCCTAGGCTCCAATTTGTTTACGATGAATCAGTTGTTCGCGGTAGTCGTATGGAGACACTGATCGCATCTTGTGTATCTACGAGCTAAGATCCTTATAAATCCTAACAATGTAAGTTAAACAACATATATTGCATATGCACTGGTTGATAAATGTCAGAAAATCGTTAATAATATCTTTCATATTGAGGACCTTCATATGAAAACAGCGGCTCTGATCTTGAAAAAAATTGAAGCTCTCCCGGAGGGAGAGCTCTTTGGCTCTGCACAGTTCTTAGGGCTGGGTTTACGCGCCAATATTGATCAAGTCCTTTCCCGTTTGATTAAAAAAGGGGTTATTGCTAGGGTGAGCAGGGGGCTATTTGTACGCCCCAAAATGAATCCCCATATTGGTCCGGTTATTCCAGGCCCCTATAAAGTGGTAGAAGCCTATGCCCGTACCCATGGACTTGCTATTCAAGTACATGGGGCAGAAGCTTTAAGGCAATTCGGGTTATCAACACAGGTACCTGTACGGCCTATTTTCTATACCAGTGGCCCTTCAAGACGCTTTAGAATAGGTGAGCTAACGGTTGTACTAAAACATGTTAGCCCCAAAAAAATGGTGCACGCTGGTTCCAAGGTGGGTCTTGCTATTACAGCCTTATGGTATTTAGGTAAAAATCAGGTGAGCCCCACTGTTATTGAAGCGATTAATAAAAAATTATTAACAGATGAAGTTGAAATGCTTAAAGCAGAGCTCCATTCCATGCCAAGTTGGATGGCGGATATTTTTTATCACCATGCGGAAAATAAAAAACATGTTGGCTAATTTCTTAGATCTAGAACCGTTGGCACAAGCCGAAATTATAGAATTTGGCGCAAGGCAGCTAGGACGTGATCCTCATGTGATTGAAAAAGACATTTGGGTGTGTTGGGCCTTAGAGCATTTGTTTACTATGCCGGATGCATTACCAATGGCATTCAAAGGTGGAACTTCATTGTCAAAAGTCTTCAACCTTATTGATAGGTTTTCTGAGGACATTGATATCACATTGGACTATAGAAGTTTTGCAGAGTCTTCGGCTATTTTTTCTCCTTTAAGCAGCAATACGGCGCGAAAGAAGATAAGTGAAGGATTAAAGGTTTTGGTTAGCAACCACTTGGAATACAAGGTAATACCTTATATTAGAAAAATATTAGATCGATATTCTACGAATAATGCTTATCTTGAATTTCAGGAAGGCGAAAAAATCATTATCCATTATCCTTCGGTGCTGCATTCTCATACAAATAATAACTATTTAGGGAAGCAAATTCTGGTTGAGTTTGGTGGTCGCAATATCACCGAGCCCAATCAAACATACAGGGTTGATCCGTATTTGGCAAAAATTGTTGCGAATCTTCATTTTCCTTGTGCACAAGTGGTGGTCCTTTCACCTAAACGAACTTTTTGGGAAAAGGCAACGCTGATTCATGTCGAATGTAATCGCCAAGCATTTAGAGAAAACGCCAACCGCTTGTCACGGCATTGGTACGATCTATTTAAATTGTCTTTTCATGAAACATTTTTAGAAACCTTAGAGGATCTAGCATTATTAAACGATGTCGTTAAACACAAAAAAGCATTTTATAATGCACCCTATGCACATTACGAGGCTTGTCTTGAAGGGAAGCTGCGGTTGGTTCCCGGTGAGCCTTATTTACGGGAACTTAAGATTGATTTTCAAAAAATGTTAGATGCCGGTATGTTCTATGAGGAACCATCTTCTTTTGAGGATATAATAGCTTCTCTCTCAAAAATAGAACAAAAAATAAATCTATTAACCATGAAATCGTTCGCTTAAAAAGTACTCAATATGATAGAACAAAGACCTATTCATGGCATTCTCATTCTCGATAAACCTTTGGGTGTTACTTCCAATCGTGCTTTACAAGAAGCTAAAAATTTATTCAGAGCTAGGACGAAGGTAGGCCATGGGGGCAGTCTGGATCCCACAGCCACAGGTCTTTTACCCCTTTATTTTGGCGAGGCAGTCAAATTCTCTCGTTTTTCGCTGGAAGCGGATAAGCATTATCAAGTAACGGCTGCTTTAGGTATTCGCACAGACAGCGGCGATCTAGAAGGTGAAATTTTAGAGAAACGGCCCATTCCTACACTCACTGAATCACAGGTAGAAAAAGTATTAGCACAGTTTAGAGGTAGCATTTTACAAGTGCCCCCTATGTATTCTGCCCTGAAATATAAGGGTAAAACCCTCTATAAACTCGCAAGAAAAGGGATTGTAATTGAACGCACACCCCGTGAAGTAAGCATTCATAAACTAAGCTTGTTAGCATTAAGGGCAGATAGCTTTGATTTAGATGTGCAGGTAAGCAAGGGAACCTATATTCGCAGTCTAGTGGAATCTATGGGTGAGGCTTTGGGATGTGGGGCCCATGTGAGTGCTTTAAGGCGGGTAGCGGCGGGGCCTTATCGCGCAGAACAAATGTTAAGCTTTGAAGATCTCAACAGCGTTTTAGTAGAAGGGGGGCGAGCGGCTTTAGAGGGCTGTTTATTGCCAGTCAATAGCGGCCTTGATTTGCCTATTTTACGACTCGATGCAGCCTTTGCCGATCGGGCTATTAAAGGTCAGGTTTTGCCTTTACCCGGACCTGGACTCGTATCTCAGATCCCTATTACTGCATTAGTTGCCGGACAATGGGTTTGCTTGCACAGTCTGGATAATCAGTTCTTAGGCATTGGTCAGATCTTGGATAATGAGTGTGTTAGGCCTAAGCGTATGTTGGCGACAGATAGCATGTCTAGATAGCTAGTCGCTGGCGCTTAATTCAGATTTGAGGGTATCCGTCATCATAGTTTACCTTGTTTTTAAGTGCTGAGGTAGTTACTCTTCGATATTCCCCAGTTGATCTTTGATCAAGGTCATTTCTTTTTTCAGTTCATTTTCTAGTTCTTCTTCCGTCGGCAAATGAAACTGATATTTACTGGCGAAAATCTGCTTAGCACTATCTCCTAGTGTGTATTGCACCATTTTATCCGTTTTTTCTGTACATAAGACTAAACCAATGGTTGGGTTATCATTTTCCTCTTTAATTTCCCGATCATAATAATTTACATAAAAAAGCATCTGCCCCAAATCCCCATGCGTGATGGGACGTGTTTTCAAATCAATAATACAATAGCACTTTAAGAGCATATGATAAAAAACAAGATCCGTATAAAAATGGTTGTTTTCTAAGGTGATCCGCTTCTGTCTGCTTACAAAAGCAAAGCCCTTGCCTAATTCCAACAAAAAATCCTGTAGATTATCGATAAGGGCTTTTTCTAATCTTGTTTCCGTTAATTGATGCGCTTCTGGGAGATCTAAAAACTCTAGCACCCATGGATCTTTGATCAAATCTTGTGGCTTATTGATCTCTTGTCCTCGATGGGCCAGTTCCAATAGACCCTCTTTATCTTTGCTCTTTGCGAGGCGATCAAATAACAAACTGCCTATTTGTCTAGCGAGTTCTCGGGTTGACCAATGATTGTGACTGGCTTCTATTTCATAAAAAGTCCTGGCTTCCCGTCTATCCACTTTTAGTAAGAGCAAATAATGTGACCAGCTTAGATTGGGTTTAAAAACAGGCACTTCTGATTTCCGCAACACTGTTGCGGATTTCGGGCCTGCCTCCAGGCTACATTTTTTTTGTCCTTCCTTGGAATAAAAAAGATAAAATTTTCGAGAACGCTCGAGTGTGTCTACACTAAAGCCTTTCCCAAATTCTTGCCTTAGCTTTGAAGCAATGCTTTGAAGTACCGCTTTACCATAAGTCGCTCTAGCCTCACCGGCTTGCTCATCTTCTACAAGATCCCGTCCTATTAACCAATAAGCTCTGAGCATTTCATGATCAATACTTCGAACAATCTGCTCTTTAGCTCTCTGTACGTACGCTTGCACCCGATGATATAAGGCTTCTACCCTTGTAAGTTCTGGCTCTGCCATCAACGCAGAGTGATTTGTTAAGGAATCATTGTGTGGTTCTTTCATTTTTAAATCTTTGTCTGCTTCATAGGTTCTTTGCTAATCTTTTTCATGTTCAACACTGCAGAGAATAGCAAAATCTTGAGCCTAAGACTACTCTCGAATGAGGTGCTGCACGCACTGTTATGTTGCTGCTTTTTCCTAGACAAAGGACAGCAGCTCCACAAACTCCCTTTCCTCTACCAGGCCCTGGCCTGCTGTCATCTCCGCGCAGGCGGGGATCCAGTCCAAAAAGACGCCTTTACAGGTCTTGAACTCCCCATTTTAGGTCTTGATTCGGCTTTTGCGGATAGGATCATTAAAGGCCAGGTATTGCCTTTACCTGGAACGGGTCTGTTGTCTGAAGTCCCCATCAGCGAATTAGTTGAAGGACAATGGGTTTGTCTGCATACCCTGGATAATCAGTTTCTAGGCATTGGTCAGATCTTGGATAATGAGTGTGTAAGGCCTAAGCGCATGCTATCAACAGACACCCTTACCCTCCCCTAATATTACGTGTTACACTACCGGCTATGTATGCTTTTTATTTTATAGTTAAATAACTTTTTGGAGGAGTCTCTATGCGCTCAAGCGCCCACATAAAAGCGGAAGTGGTAGAACAATTTGGACGAGCACCTGGTGATACAGGGTCTTCAGAAGTTCAGGTTGCCATCTTAACAACAACGATTACCAGCTTGACTGCACATCTGAAAGTCCACAAAAAAGATTTCCATTCGCGTCGCGGCTTGATTAGCATGGTGAATCGTCGTCGTAAATTATTAGCTTATCTTAAGCGTAAAAGCATGAGCATTTATACAAAGTTAATCCAGGATCTCAAACTGCGTGGTTAATGTTGTAGGCCTTCAATCATGTCTTAATCCCTTTAGTTTTTAGTAGTATGTGTAAGGATTTTCTGTGAGCTTCATTCAAAAAACGCTTCAATATGGTGAACATCAATTAGTTTTAGAAACAGGTATTATTGCCAGACAGGCGACCGCCTCTGTAATAGTTAGTCTGGGCGATACCATGGTGTTGGTCACTGTGGTCGCGGGCGCGGGACCTAGCAAAATGCAAGGATTCTTGCCTTTAAGAGTCGATTACCAAGAGCGTTATTATTCTGCGGGTAAGATTCCTGGGGGATTCTTTAAACGTGAAGGCCGTCCTACGGAAAGGGAGACTTTAATTGCCCGTTTAATGGACAGACCCATTAGACCGCTGTTTGCCAAAGGTTTTTCTTCCGATATACAAGTGGTCGCCACCGTCTTATCGCTGGATCCTAGTATTGATGCCGATATCCCTGCCTTGATCGGTGCCTCTGCAGCACTCACACTCTCTGGCTTACCCTTTAATGGGCCCATGGGTGCCGCACGTATAGGTTACAAAAACGGTCAGTATATTTTAAACCCTAGCCAGGCTCAGCTTAAAGAATCTGAACTGGATTTGGTGATTGCCGGTACTAAGCGATCAGTGCTCATGGTTGAATCCGAGGCCCATGAACTTTCAGAAGCCATTATGTTAGGGGCTGTAAATTTTGGTCATAAAGCTTACCAATCTGTTATACAGGCTATCGAAGAATTAGCCCAAACGGAAGGTGCTACAAAGCCTGCACACGATTGGAAGCCAGTGGTAGAAGATACCCTTTTGGCCGAACAAGTGAAGCGTTTGGCCGAGCAAGATACCATTGCGGCTTATCAGATCCATGAAAAAGGCGCACGTGCGCTGCAATTAAAAGCCATTCGAGAAACAGTGCTAGAGGCTTTGGCCACGGCTGAGCATGCTGAAGACCGTAAGGTACAGGTCGAGAAAATAATCGAAAAGATCGATCGTGCAGTCGTTCGAGGACGTATTTTGGATGGACAACCCCGTATCGATGGGCGTGATTTTAAAACGATTCGTCCCATTAATGGCAAAGCAGGTTTTTTAAAGCGTGTGCATGGTTCAGCCTTATTTACCCGTGGCGAGACGCAGGCTATTGTGGCGTTGACAATGGGCAGTGGTAAAGATGCACAGCTTATTGATAGTCCTTTAGGGGAATATAAAGATCCCTTTATGTTGCACTATAATTTCCCACCCTATTCAGTGGGTGAAATTGGGATGATGGGCAGCCCTAAGCGCCGTGAGATTGGGCATGGCATGTTGGCCAAACGTGCGATGAGAGCCGTGTTACCCAAAGAATACCCTTATGTCTTAAGAATCGTCTCCGAGATCACCGAATCCAATGGTTCTAGTTCCATGGCAACGGTCTGTGGTGCCAGTTTAGCCCTAATGGATGCGGGTGTCCCGCTTAAATCGGCTGTAGCCGGTATTGCGATGGGTCTTATTAAAGAAGGCGATCGTTTCCAAGTGTTGAGCGATATTCTAGGTGATGAAGATCACTTAGGCGATATGGATTTCAAAGTGGCAGGAACCCATTTGGGTGTAACCGCTTTGCAAATGGATATTAAAATTGACGGTATTACCGAAGCCATTATGGAAGTGGCGCTGGAGCAAGCCAAAGTAGGGCGCCAGCACATTTTAGGGGTAATGGATCAGATCCTGCCTGCACCCAGAGGCCAGACTTCTGCCTATGCACCACAGATTATTACTTTGAAGATTAATCCTGAGAAAATCCGGGAAGTGATTGGTAAAGGTGGTTCTGTTATTCGGGCACTCACCGATAATACGGGGGTCACGGTCGATATTTCCGATGATGGCACCATACAAATCGCAGCGGTTGATAGAGCAGCTGCCGAGACCGTTTGTAGGCGTATTGCCGGTATTGTGGAAGAACCTGAGATTGGTAGAATCTATGAAGGTACCGTCGCACGTATTGTAGATTTTGGTGCCTTTGTAACCTTCTTGCCAGGCCGTGATGGACTGGTTCATATTTCACAAATTACCGATGATAGAGTCGAATCCGTCTCGGATGTTTTGTCCGAAGGGCAGCTTGTGAAAGTGAGGGTCTTAGAGATTGATCGTCAGGGTCGGGTGCGTTTGAGTATTAAAGCGGCACACGGTGAATACGACGCTAATTCATAGTGGCCTAGCTTAGTTATTTTGTCTTATACTCTAGCCTATGATCGATCACTATATTCCGATCTTTGTTTTCATAGGCGTAGGGGTCTTCCTAGGTGCTGCGCTCCTCTTTTTAGGCGCTTGTCTGGGCCCAAGGCGTCCTAATCCTCAGAAAGCAGCCCCCTATGAATGTGGTTTTGAGCCTTCTCACACGAAGCGCATTAGCTTTGATATCCGCTTTTATCTGGTCGCGATCCTCTTTATTATTTTTGATCTAGAAATGGTCTTCTTATTTCCTTTTGCTATTGCCCTTGATCAGATCCCTTGGGCTGGTTTTGTGGGGATGGGGATTTTCCTATCCTTGTTGATCCTAGGCTTTATTTATGAATGGAAGAAAGGGGCTTTAGAATGGGAATAGAGGGCGTATTAAAGGAAGGTTTTGTCACCACAACCCTTGATTCACTCATTAACTGGGCGCGTACCGGATCTTTATGGCCCATGACCTTTGGGCTCGCCTGTTGTGCCGTAGAAATGATGCATGCAGGGGCTGCGCGTTACGATTTAGATCGTTTTGGAACGATGTTTAGACCGAGTCCCCGCCAATCGGATGTCATGATTGTGGCAGGTACGCTTTGTAATAAGATGGCACCCGCCTTACGTCGTGTCTATGATCAAATGGCCGAACCACGTTTTGTGATTTCTATGGGATCGTGTGCGAATGGGGGTGGTTATTATCATTACTCGTATTCGGTCGTGCGTGGTTGCGATCGTATTGTACCGGTCGATATTTATGTACCCGGTTGTCCACCCACGGCGGAAGCCCTGGTGTATGCCATTATCCAATTGCAAAATAAAATAAAACGTACGAATACCATTGCACGGCATACGGTGTGAAAGGGAGTTTTTTTTGAGCGAGTCATTATCAAGCACCTTAGAGCAATGCTTAGGTCAGAGGCTACAAAGCCTCGATCTTGTACGCGATGAATTAACCGTTTCAATGGCCGCAGAAGATCTGCTGGAAAGTTGCCTCTTATTACGTGATGATCCTTTACTTGCTTTTGAACTGCTTATCGATCTCTGTGGGGTGGATTATTTACACTATGGTCTTGCAGAATGGGCAACCGATACGGCAAGCGCAGAAGGGTTCTCTAGGGCTGTCACAGAGCCCGCCATGGTTGAGGGTCCTGCCCAGGCAGATCTAAGCGCCGATTTACGTCAAAAGCGTTTTTATGTGGTCTATCATTTGCTATCCCTTCGTCATAATCAACGATTGCGTCTGAAAGTTTTTGCACCAGGCGATCCGCCCACGGTACCTTCTGTTACTAGCATTTGGAATGTTGCCAATTGGTATGAACGGGAGGCGTATGATCTCTTCGGCATTATCTTTGAAAATCACCCTGATTTACGAAGGCTCTTAACCGATTATGGTTTTGTAGGACATCCTTTTAGAAAGGATTTTCCACTCAGTGGTACGGTGGAAGTGCGTTATTCCGCCAAAGATCAGCGTGTTGTGTATGAGCCTGTGAGCATTAAACCTAGAGTTTTGGTTCCAAAAAT
>CAMCTX010000049.1 GCA_945878715.1 Legionella genomosp. 1
ACTCGCGTTGGAGGTACCGGCCGCACAAGAGGTACAACTCGTTTGCCCTGTCGAAATCTGATAAGTGCCCGCCGCACAGGCCACACAGGCCGTGGTCCTTCCGGTACTCGCGTTGGAGGTACCCGCTGCGCAATTGGTACAAGCAGAAGCACCGGCGAGTGAATAGGTGCCGGCAGGACAGGTAATACAAGAGGCTACCGAGGTGCTGCCAGTGCTTATGTTATAGCTGCCTGCAGGACAATTCGTACAGCTTGTGGCGCCTGTGCTTCCCGAATAAGTACCACCCGGACAAGCTAAACAACTACCACTGCTGCCCACAGCGGCATAACTCCCCATGGGACACGGTGGTTCTTGAAAACGGGTCACGGCCGTCACGTTGGTACTCGCAATACCATTGGCACCAGAAGCCCCAACAGCGCTAATGCTCAGTGAAGTTCCAGAAGCGCCAAAGTTGCCTTGGATGCAGGTGACGACCCCACTAAAACCGGATAGCCCTCCCTGCGTAAAATTCACGGTGGTAGGACTTGCCGGACAATTGGGCGTGCTGGCTGTTTGAACCTGATACGCAGCCCAAGCATTCGCACTTTGGGCCGCATAATCAGCCTGTAAACGCTGAATTGTTAAATTTTGAGAGCTCTGACTTAAGCTGTTGATATTCACAATGAAACTGCTTGTTAAAGACAATACGACAACGATAAAAACCGTACTCACCATGGTAAATCCATTCTGTTTTAAGACTGGACTTAACCCATTTTTCATAAGGGATTACTCACGGTTATTTGTCGCATTAACGTTATTTGTTGTGATTTAAAGAGAAAAGTAAGGGTGAGATTCACAATACCAAAGGTGGTGCTCGTCGCAGGTATATAACTAAAGGTACAAGCCGTCACGTTATTAGCCAAAGGTGCCGTCGTCGCGGTAGACAACGGTGATACCGTGGGATCTGTAGGCTGCACCGATGCGATGGTGTACCCCCAATAACGGTTTAAAGTCTGCGCGCCTGTATCACAGACATAACTCACAGGCGTATCGGACACATACAAAAGTTGCTCAGGCGAGACATTCGCAAACAATACAGCGTTATTGAGCGTTAACTGTGCTTGACTGCCGCTGGTACCAAAAGCAACGGTCGTCGCCGCGGGCGTAATGGTTGTGGCACCCCCCGCGGTCAGCACCGTACTATAAACATTCAATCCGGCGGTGGGGGAATCGGTATTCGCACCATAAGTCCCTGTATTATTTACAATCAATCGGCAATTGTTCGCCGCACACGTCGCATTGCTAGGAGCCGTGTTAAACAGACCCAGTGTCATAAAGGTGGTTGAACCTGGCGTGGTAAAAGACAATGCCCCGGTACCGGTTGCAACATAGGGAATACTTTCTACATTATTCAAGAATTCTATGACTTTACGATTGGCATTCCCAGGATCTGTTTTAACCCGAATGCTATTGGGTACAGCCCTTTGTATATCCAGACGCATTCTTTGCAGCGCTATTTCCGCACTATCCACCAGCGTTGCCGTCTTCACCACACCCGCATAGGCCAAAAGAGGATACTTCATAAATATAGACACAGCGGAAAAAAAAAGGCCCGTCAGAACAATCGTCATCACGAGCTCTATCAAAGTAAAGCCTTTGTTTTTGACACCCGCATGAGTCAAGATAATCCCTTACCCCTTCATAGAAACCCTGTTAATTGGTCACATAATTACTGAGCCTAATGGTAGAAATAGCATTATGCGATACGGAGACATCGATACGTGCCACAACATTAGAACCACTCAGCCCATTGAGCGTTGCTGTACTTGTATCTACCGTGACGTTGACCGTATAGCCGCCCAGCCCCGCCAAGGCAGTACCCGTCCGATCGGTGGGCACTTGGCTTAGGCCATTATAATTACAAATGTTGGCGAAATAGGGCCGTGTGTTTGTTGGAGTAGGCGTAGGACAAGGTGTTATAGGAAAACTTTTACTCGAGATTTCTTGTAAATAGCTGTCTGCAATGGCAATGGCTTGTTCAAGCAGTATGGGATCAGAGCTGTATAAAGAAACGGTATTCATGCAAATCAGGGTGCCTAGCAAAGCAATCCCCACAATCACGATGGAGATCACCAACTCTATTAAAGTCGTCCCTTTATGCTTCTGGTTCATTGTATAAACCCTGTTTGGGGATACAGTGTCATAGTAGACATCCCCGTAACACCTATGGTAACTAACCCTGAACTTATAGCACAGTTGCTGGCATTTAGCGCTTGCCCCACATTATTAAAATAGATAGGAAAATGAGCAGAGTACGTCAATGTGGTGCTGCCCGGTGCCGTCCTAACATACCCCGAGGTGTTGCTAATAGGATCCATAATGTTCGAGAAAGTCCTGCCCACCGCACAACTGCTTTGCGTCATGACCTGCAAGGTAATACTAGTGCTAGTCACAGAGACATAAATAAGCTGGCCGCCAGCAATCGCCAATTTTCGTGCATAGCGAATCGTATTCTTCACGGTGTCCTGATAATACTGTTTATTATAGGTGGAGAGCGAAAAAAACAAAGAGGAAGAGACTTTCGCCAAAACACCCACAATCACTATCACAATGACAACCTCAACGAGTGTAAATCCGCGATCTTTTTTCAACCTGCTTTCCCCGCAATTTTCCATAGATCCCACATGGGTAGAAAAATACCCAGTGCCAGAATTAAAACCAATACAGCAATACACGCAAGCAGTATAGGCTCTACCGCATCCCCGAGTCGGGCCACATCATAATCCACTTCTTCTTCATAGGAGTCTGCCACCTGATCGAGCAGCTTATCCAGCTCTCCCGTTTCTTCACCAATCGATAGCATTTGTAAGATTAAGGGTGTAAAAATGCCAACTCTTGTGGCAGCAGCTGTAATGGATTCCCCTCTTTTAATATATTCACACATACTTATAACTTTATCGCCTATATAAGCATTATCCGTTGTTTTTGAAATAAGGGTTATGGCTTCCAATAAAGGCACGCCCGTTCTGGAGGCCAGCGCAAAACTTCTGGCAAATCGTGCCATTAAAGCCAGGCGCATAATTTGTCCAAACAAAGGTATTTTTAGTTTAAACTTATCCCATTGTGGGCGACCTAGGCGACTGTTCGTGTATTGCACAAAAAATACAATACTTGCAACGATAATGATAACGACCACATGCCAATAGTTTACAAAAAAATCGGAAGATGCCATTAATATTTTTGTCGGCAAGGGCAAGTCTACTTTAAATTGTTTGAAAAATTTTGTAAAAGCTGGAATAACCAGAACATTTACCAAAGCAACTGCCGCACTAATGACCACCAAGACAATAATGGGGTAACGTAGGGCTGCCTTAATTTGCCTGCCGGTTTTATCGTCTCTTGAAAAATGTGTAGACAACTGTCTAAATATTTCATCTAAAGCACCGGTGTTTTCACCAACAACCACCAAGCTAATCATTAAGGCCGGGAAAACCTTAGGGTGCTGACGCATACCAAAAGCAAAAGACTGGCCCGACTCCATATGGCTCAATATATTGCTGAGCGCTTCTTTTAATTGTGCATTTTTAGCACTTTCTAAAACAACATTCACAGAGCGTAACATAGGAACGCCGGCTTTAATGAGGGTATGAAATTGTCGGCTGAAAAAAGTGAGATCCTTTACGGAAGGCGGGGTAGAGGTTAAAAACCGATCTGCTTTTTCCCAAAAAGATTTATCCTTAAATTTTAACCCGATAGAAATAGGCACAATACCATTTCTTACAAGCTCTAAAGCAACGGTTGATTCATTGGATGCCACAACAATACCTTTGATCGGTTTTCCAGCAGCATTTCTACCATGATATTCAAATTCTGGCATCGACTATCCTCAAGAGAATTCTCCCGTAATCTTAAATACTTCTGCTAAAGTCGTGAGCCCCGCAGAAGCCTTATCAAAAATACATTGGGTTAAGGTTTGAAAACCATCTTGCAGGCGTACGGCTTGCATAAAAGCATGTGTATCATTGGTTCTTAAAAGATCGGCCAATTCAGAGGTTATTTCTAAAAACTCGTAAACACCCATACGACCCAAATAACCACTTCTATTACAACGCGAACAACCTTTGCCCATTTTAAAAGAAAAAGTGCTCGGCTCTTTGGCCGTTAAACCGTGGATCCATGCGTTTTCTTGCTCTGTAGGACTATAGGGCATTACACAACCATCACAAATTTTTCGAACCAAGCGCTGGGCTAAAACACCCCTTAAAGCACCTGCTACTAAAAATCCTTCTGCCCCCATATCAATAAGCCGTATAGCACAACTAGCTGCATCATTCGTGTGCAAAGTCGAAAAAACTAAATGTCCCGTCATTGCAGAGCGCAAACCAATTTTTACTGTTTCTTCGTCACGCATTTCACCAATCATAATAACATCTGGATCGTGCCTCAGTGTTGCGCGCAAAATGGTTGCAAAACTCAAATCAATGGCGCTATTTACTTGAACTTGATTAATCCTAGGCAAAATATATTCTACGGGATCTTCAATCGTAATAATTTTTCTGTCTGGGGTATTTAATTCATTCAGCATGGAATATAAACTGGTTGTTTTACCACTACCCGTGGGGCCTGTGAGCAATATAATACCGGTGGGTTTATTAATAATATGTTTAATCTTGGTAAGCATTGCAGGACTAAAGCCTAGGCTGTCCAGCTTCAGAACACCTTTGGATTGGTCCATTAAACGAAATACCACCGATTCCCCAAAATGCACGGGCATCACAGCGGCTCTTACATCAATATTTTTATCTTTCACATTCACCCTAAAACGACCTTCTTGGGGCAGTCGTTTCTCTGAAATATTCATCTCGGCCATTAGCTTAATGCGAAGCACCAAAGCCGAGGCAATTTCCTTGCCGGGAATAATATTTTCGTGCAACATGCCATCTACACGCTGCCGAATGCGCAACAAGCCTTCATCAGGCTCTATATGAATATCGGAAGCGCGCATTTGAATCGCATCTTCAAAGATAGAATCCAAGAGTTTAATCACGGGTGCTGCATTGGCACTAATCGATTTTATTTCTTCTGTTTTATCGGCACCTTGCTGTATTTCATCTTTCAGTGCTTTTGCAAAAGAACTAATATCTTCTGTTTTTCTATAAATAGCATTACAAACATGGGTCAGATCGCTTTGCAATACGATAGCCACTTCAACCCGACAATTGAGTATTTGTATTAAAGCATCATAGGCTGCCAGATCGGAAGGATCGGCCATACCCACCAAATAACCACCCGCAACGGTATCTAACAAAATAGCACCATAACGTCTAGCTATTTTCTCAGGTAATCGCTGTACCACTTCCGTTTTAAAAGCATATTCTCTTAAATCAACAAAAGGCACATTTAATTGCTTGCCCAAAACTTGTGCAAAATCCATTTCTTTTAAGTAGCCAATGGCAACCAGCACATCGCCTAGTTTTCCACCTTTTTCTTTTTGCACATTAAGCGCTTCATTTAATTGATGCTGGGTAATTTTCCCCGCATCAATTAATAAATCGCCTATTTTTTTCGTCTTACCAAACATCATACGAGACTATCCCTTCAATACACGTATACGTTCTTTAGCATAATTCACAATACTTGAATCAATGCCCATTTTGTTTTGAAGCCGATGGTACCCTTCTAAGGCCGATTCCCGCTGCCCTTGTGCCTCTAAGGCCATACTAAGACCTAGGACCCATGTGGCATTTTCGGGCTCGCTTTCTAATAAACGAAAATATTGCTGCCGTGCTAAATCATAATGGCCTGTTTTTTGATAAATATAACCCAAAAAAGAAATATATTGCGCATCCTGTCTGTGATGACTCTTCACTTTACTTAAAAGTTCCAAGGCTTTTTCAGGGGCTTGTCTGCGATCTTCTATAAAAGCCATTAACCTTAAACAATCTGGATGGTAGGCATCCATAAACAGCCCTTCCATGAGAAGGGTCTCTGCAGCTTCGAGCTTGTCCTGTTGCAAATAAAGTGTAGCCAATTCAATCCTGGATTGATGTTCATCGGCTGAGGATAATCTTGCTTGGGTCTTGTGAAAGCTAAAAGCCTGCGGCATATCTGTATTTTCTAACCCAAGAGGGAGGCTCCCTAAACTAGGTGCCAAGGGTGTCGACCCCTTAGTATACTGCGTATGCGCTAGGTGCTGGGGGCTCTGAAGCTCCACCACATGTTGGGGCACAGCCCATGCGTAGGCACTGGCCGATCCGAATAGGCAAGTCATAAGAAAAAAGGTTTTAATAATTTTGTTCACGTTCCACAATCTCTTCGTTAATGTCCTGAATCCGACTCAGACTTTTGTCTGTCTCTAGCGATGCCACACCTGCTGCTACCACCGTGGGTCTAATTAAAATAACGATTTCGCTTTTTTGAGTGCTTTGGGCCTTTTGACTAAATAGCCCACCAATCAAGGGTAATTTGCCAAGCACTGGAATACCCTCTTTAATATTCAAAGTCTTATTTTGAATAAGGCCCCCAATAATTACCAATTCCCCATTATGGGCTTTGACCACACTATCGGACTCGCGCACGGTACTTTTTGCAAGTGGTACTTCCGTTACTTGATTATTCAAAGTGTATGTAACCTTATCATTTGTTACTGAACTAACCGTTGGATGAATATGGAGTGTTATTTCATTATCACCGGTAATTTGCGGCGTCACATCCAATGAAACACCGGAGAAAAAAGGTGTAAAAGTCACATTCGGTGTGACTGTTGAGGGTCCTGAAGTAGAGCTTGTGGTTGTAGTTGAGACATTGGTAATAAAATATTTGTCGTTGCCTGCCTTAATAAGTGCTTTCTGGTTGTTCAGTGTTGATACTCTGGGGTTGGATAACACATGGACATCACCTTGTCCCTCTAATAATTCTACAAAAGCACTCATGTTTTTATAATGCATGGCCATTGCAACAATCCCCCCAAAAGGTGTGATGCTTCCACCCGAAAGCGTCGTGGTGCCCGTGCCGGGTTGCATATTCACCGCAGGAAAACCGGTGTTCTGTACCGGAAAGCTTCCATCTACCGTACTAAGACCGTTCACAACATTGGAAGAACCCATTTGTGCCGCATTAATACGACCACTGATCAATCCCCAATTAATACCCGCTTGGTAGGCTTCATTCAGTTGAACTTCAATAATTTTTGCCTCTAAAATAATCTGTCTGTTCAATGAAATTTGTGCTTTGTTTAAAAATTCTTCTACCCGCTTTAGTTCATCGGGCATCGCTTGCACCACCAGCAAACTGGATAAAGGACTAATCGCCACTTTACGACCTTCGGCTGAACCAATAATGGTTTGTACGGCTGTCATTAATTCTTTCCAAAAATCGCTGGTAGAGCTTGTAGAAACCTCGCTACTGGCTGTGGTTGTTCCACCTGCAGCACCCGCGGACAAACTGCTGGCTGATACTTGCAGCGCAGATTTTCCCGTACGATTAATATCCAGGTAGTTCACAGCAAAAGCACGGGTTTGTAAGGTTGCCGGTAAAACTTCAATACCCTGGGATGTCTGTCGATAATCAAAACCATAAACATTCCGAACCGTTTCTAGAATATCAGGGATGCTCACTTTTTTAAGCTGCAAGGAAATAGCACCCTCTACTTTAGGATGCACCGTGATATTATAAGGGGTGCCCTCGACCAAACTTAGGAAAAAGGTTTTAGCAGGTACTTGATCGGCCACAATATCAAAACGTTTTTGAGCCAGTTTTTTTTGTACTTCAGGTATGGGCGCTAAAGTCGCCGCTAAACTGTCACCCAAATCCACAGGAAGATTCCCACCCGCCCCTGCTGTGCCTGGTTTATCTAACAAATCTTGTACTTCTTGGGCCATCGAGATCTTGTTTTTGGGCAATTGACAGCCCATTAATAATACAAGCGAGCATGCCACCATACCCAGCATTCCCGGGACCCATTTCTGATTTTTCATAACGCTTCATCCTTAATTTTACTACTCAACAAAGGTAAAATAACATCATTTTTTTTTCGCTCTCTTAAGACAACCTGAGAATCTTCAATTGCAACAATTTTTTTACCACCCACGGTATCGCCAACCTCTAGAATTTTTTGATTAATCACAGCGACCTTATGGGTATCCGAGATAATAATAGCTTCCAAACGTAAATCGCCCGACTCTTCCGGCACACCTTGAACACTTAAGCCCACAAAATCGGAAGGTTTTGTGGGATCTTCTAAGGTGGTATCGATAGCCCTAAGCCCACCACACGAAAACAAGGCAGCCAACAAAAATGCCGGGCCAGACAATGTTATTTTTGTGCGCTTATACACCAATAAAGTCCTCATCTAAACTTAAGGTATGCATCACAATCTTGATACTGGCCTTTGGATATTTTACGACCTCATAATCAATAGCATCCCACACAACACTTAAATGATGCTTTTCTAAGGCTTTTAAAAAATTCAGCGTTTCAAAGTAACCACCCGACATTTCAAGTGAGATACCATGTTCAAAGACACTCAGATTATCCTTAGAAACAGTATTGGTTGTCGCTTTATCATTTGTAGGGGGTTGGTTCTTCGTGCCATCATGCTTGGCGTCGTCACTCTGTGAACCATCGGATTTTTTAATCTGCACCATCAGCTTTTTTTCGATGCTCTGTATTTTAAGAACCAAAAGACCTTCGCTTTTCTGTATAACCTGCGCCAAGATATTATTCATGTCTTTGGGTGAAACCATACTGATGGTTTTGTCATGAATTTTCTTATCGAGCTCATCACTTTTTTTCTTTGCGTCAATCATCTGCTGGCTCAGCCCTTGCTGCGGATTATTCTTTACCGTATC
>CAMCTX010000050.1 GCA_945878715.1 Legionella genomosp. 1
AACGACATTAACCAATTTATTGGCAGAGAGCGCTGAGATTATAGGTAACAACAGAAACTTTACAACACAATTTTCTCTTACAGCGGAACCCCATGATGCGCGTTTAGGAGCCTTTGGTGTGAGGGGAGCACAGGAACCCACTACCAATCTTGGAGAATGTGCAGCAGTCGCTACGAAACTACGAGTAGCACTTACCTAATTTGAAAAATCCCCCGACCGAAGGTCGGCCCCCTTTTAAAAGGGGGCTAGGGGGCAAGACGAATACAAGGTGAATTGTGAATAATGTTTAAACCCTTTTATGCCTTTGTTGCCTACCGTTATGTGCGCGCCAAGTGCCAAAACCACTTTATCTCTTTTATTTCTCTAGCCTCTGTTGTAGGGATTGCCCTTGGCATTGCCGTACTCATTACCGTGCTTTCGGTCATGAATGGCTTTAACCGTGAAATCCGTGTGCAAATGCTAAGCGGTACACCCCATATTACCGTGGGTAAACTAAGAGGGCCCTTACTGGATTGGCAGGCGCTTAGCCAAACCCTCTCTGAAGACCCTCAGATTATCGGTGTGGCACCCTTTATTAGTGGACAAGCCATGCTAAATGCCCAAGGCATTGGTCGTGCACAGGGTGTGGCTGTACGCGGTATAGAACCTACCCAAAGCCACAAAGTTTATCCAGGATTAAAGACCTTAAAGGAAGGTAAGCTAGACGATTTAGTGCCTGGGCATTATGGGGTATTAGTAGGTGCAACCCTTGCTAGAAATTTAGGCCTAAGTATTGGCGATAAAATAAGCCTTATTGTACCCGAAGCCTCTATTACACCGGCAGGGATCTTACCCCGCATGAAACGTTTTACGGTGGTGGGGGTTTTTAGTATTGGCGAGCTATATGACGATAAACAGCTTTTTATCAATCTACAGGACGCCGATCGCTTATTTCGCATGCATGGTGGGGTGAGTGGTATGCAATTAAGCATACAGGATGAATTAGAAGCACCCGCTATTGCAAGCTATCTTTATGAAAAATGGCATAAGGACTACTGGGTTTCGGACTGGACCCTAGATTTTGGTAATTTTTTCAAAGCACTCAAAATTCAAAAAACGGTGATGACGGTTATTTTATTGCTCATTATTGCGGTGGCTGCTTTTAATCTGGTATCAAGCCTTGTGATGGTGGTAACCGATAAACGAGCGGATATTGCTATCTTAAGAACCTTAGGGGCTAGTCGTGCATCGATCATGCGTCTTTTTATGTTACAAGGTCTTATGATTGGCTGTATTGGAACCGTATTAGGTATCGTAGGCGGGCTCTTTTTGGCAACCCATATTAGTGGATGGGCCGATATACTCCAAAGCTTTTTAAATGTAGAGCTGGTTTCCAAGGAAATTTATTTGATTGGCTTTTTACCCTCTGAAGTACATGCTTCAGATGTTCTAACCATTGTAGGCTCTGCGCTCCTCATGTGTTTTATAGCAACCCTATATCCTGCCTTTCGTGCAGCGAGTATTAAACCTGCCGAGGCCCTACGTTATGCATAAGAGAGTAGGGTATCACAGCGCTATTGCCTGCGAAGGCTTATCCAAAATATACCAAGAGGGCGCTAATCGTATTTCCGTACTCCAGGGTGTTAATTTATCCGTAGCGCCTGCAGAACAAATTGCCATTATGGGACGATCGGGATCGGGTAAAACAACGCTTTTACAGCTCTTAGGGGGCTTAGACCAGCCAAGCGCGGGTAGCGTTTTTTTAAAGGGTCAGGATCTTAGCACCTTAACAGAAGCTCAAATTGAAACATTAAGGAATCAATCCCTAGGCTTTGTCTATCAATCCCATCATTTATTGGCAGAATTTAGTGCGATCGAAAATGTAGCGATGCCTTTATTAATTGCCAAAGAACCCATCGCCATCGCCAAAGCCCGCGCCATAGAGTGTCTCGTTGCTGTAGGCCTACAGGATCGCTTAAAACATCGTCCGGCCCAACTATCCGGTGGTGAAAGACAAAGGGTGGCGATTGCAAGAGCTTTAGTCAATCGTCCCGATTGTATATTGGCCGATGAGCCCACAGGCAATTTGGATGATGAAAGTGCCATGCAAGTATTTGAAATCTTACAGTCGCTTAATCGCTTGCATCAAACAAGCCTGATTATTGTTACCCATGATCCGGCTTTGGCCGCTAAAATGGACCGTATTGTAACCCTTCATCACGGTTGTTTAACATAGGTTATTTATCGGATCCCTTTCATTTCTTTAATACCCTAAAATCTACCCACGATGGTGGGTATTATTTTAAGCTATTTTCTGGGTATTCTGTGCTTACAGCTTTGCAGCGATTTGCCTTCCCTTAAAATCGTCATACTTGGCAATGGTCTTCTACTGCTACTGGCTCTTTACACGCGCTTTAAACCCTGGGCACGGCTTCTTTTAGCCTTTTCTCTAGGCTTTTTAGTAGTCTTGCTCTCTGCCCGATCCATTAAACAAGGCTGGATCCCGAATGAAATCGTTGGAACACCGATCACTGTGGTAGGGATGGTTCATAGCTTGCCCCTTCAAAAAGGAAAAAGTCTTCAGTTTCAGTTTAAAATCCAAAGCGTAAAGCCTAGATCCCTATGGCCTACACCCGGTATTGTAAAATTGCGCTGGTGGGATCCGCCCGTAGGTGTAGGTGTAGGCGAACAATGGCGTTTTGTCGTTAAACTTAAACGACCGCATGGTTATGCTAATCCTGGCAGCATGGATCTTGAAAAATATTTTTTTGAAAATCAACTGGTTGCAGAGGGAAGCATTGTCTCTAAAAAGCCTTTCGAAAAGTTATCTGATAGTTATTGGGATTATCCTCTGGATCGCATTCGGGCTTGGGTACAAGCTCAGGTACGGCATGCCTTAGAGGGACGACCTTTTATGGGCGTGATGATGGCCTTGAGTATGGGTGATCAATCGGGTATTTCTCATGAACAATGGCAGGTTTTTAGACAAACAGGAACAGGCCATCTGGTAGCCATTTCTGGTCTACATATTAGCCTGATTGCTAGTTTCGTCTATTTCCTAACGAAGAAGATTTGTTATGTTCTGCCACCCAATCGTTTCGCAGGATCGATTAAAACCGTAGGGTGTTGTATGGGTTGGTTATTGGCTTGTCTTTATGCGGCCTTATCTGGATTTTCCATACCTTCCAGACGTGCCATTTTTATGATTTCTGCTTTTATGTTGAGTGTCATCTTAAGGAAAGTTCAGCGTGCCAGCAGAGGCTATTGGATAGCCTTAGGTCTTGTACTCGTGTGCGACCCTCTTTCAACCTTATCGCCCGGTTTTTGGTTATCCTTTATAGCGGTTGGCATTATTTTGTATAGCATGCAAAATCGCCTAGCTACAAAAGGATGGTGGTGGCAGGGCGGTCGGATCCATCTTATCTTATTTGTAGGCCTCACACCCATTACTTTAGCCCTTTTTAACAGTGCTTCTTTGGTTTCACCCTTGGCTAATTTTATAGCAATTCCTTATTTTAGTTTTTGGGTAGTGCCTTGTTGCGTAGGCGGAACCCTAAGCTTTTTTTTTTCTAAGACAATGGCCCGTCTTTTATTTTCTATGGGCGATTACGGGTTGCAAGGTTTATGGCCCTTATTAGAAAACCTTTCAAATAGGCCTTATGCCACCTGGCAGCAGTTTAATGAAAATACTACTTTGATAGGGATTGCCATGGTGGGCCTTCTTTGTTTTTTGCTACCCAAAGGCTTACCAGGACGGTACCTAGGGCTGATAGCCTTATTACCCTTGCTATTGAGCCCTGTGCCTGCCATCGAAGAGGGAAGGGCAAATGTTACAGTCTTGGATGTGGGGCAGGGCTTGGCCACCGTGGTAGAAACCAAAAATCATGTCTTAGTTTTTGATACCGGACCGCAATTATCGAAGCATTTCGATACAGGCGCACAGGTCGTATTACCTTTTTTAGCAACCCGTCAACGAAAGGCTATTGATCGCCTGATTATTAGCCATGCCGATAATGATCATAAGGGTGGGGCGGCTTCTATTATCAAAGCCATGCCTGTACATCACATTATCAGTAGCGATCAACCTTTGGCCGATCGCGTGGTAGATCTTTGTGTGGCAGGGCAACGCTGGCAATGGGACGGTGTCGTATTTGAAATTTTGCATCCAACTATGGATTATGTGGGCAAAAAAAATGATCGCTCCTGTGTTCTGAAGGTCCAGGCAGGCACACAAAGTGTTTTAATGACGGGTGATATCGAAACCAAAAGCGAAAAGGATCTGATACAAAGAGTACCTCAGGCTTTGGCATCAACTGTTTTAATCGTACCCCATCATGGAAGTAAAACATCTTCCTCTGAGGCTTTTATTGCAGCCGTTCATCCACACTATGCGATTATCACCGTGGGTTATGCTAATTCTTATGGACATCCAAAGCCTGCCATACTACAGCGTTATCAAGAAGCTTCTATCCCTGTTTTTGATAGCATCCATCATGGTGCAGTGTCTTTTACTTTAAATAGTGAAGCCCCTCTAAAAATACAATCTTATCGCTTAAAATATAAAAATTTTTGGAATACAGCTATTGACTAAAGTGCTTAGTATCAGAGCGTTCCCCTCGCCCCGCTTTGCGGGGGGGGTTGACCGCTTTAGCGGTCGGGGGTGGGGTATGCCATGGCATGCAATTTCAATAGCAATTGTTTAACAGCAGGGCCGCCATTGCCATGAAAAACCACTGGGTTACTGTGCGTGATAAGATTGCTTATAAAGCCTGTTTTATCCTCATAATGATAATTATTTAAACTTGTTTCATAGAGCAACCCAAATATTTCTTGATGGTAATCGAGCGCCACTTGATCGGGATGTTTGATAAAATAATCATGCAGCATATATTGATCGTCTTTTTGCTGAGGATGTTCCTGTAAAACGTCTTTTAACATTTTATAAATAGCCGAAGCATGGCCTATATAAGTACCTGAGTTCACATATCGAAAGGGTGTGGGGCTTTTAGGGTACGATGTTTTATGAATACAGGCAGGTGTATGGAAAGGCCAGCAGCCCATTTCAGCAGAGATGACAATAGGCTTATGAAAATCTTTAAATTTTCGAACAACATCCTGGTTTCCAGGCACAAAAAAAGTATCATATCCATCTACAAACATAATAATCTTATTGGAATTGCGCAGGTGTTTTCGTGATAGATATTGTTTGACAAATTCGAGCTTATCCCGAGGAAAACGCCATTTTTTGTTTTTGCCCAGAACTTCAAGAGGGTAGGGGCTGCTTGCCATGAGTAAGTTTAACATAGGGTGATTAGGATCGGTTGCAAAGGAAATTATTTGAATTTTTTTATGGTTTTTAACCGTGGTTTCACTGGATTGCTTCGCTGCGCTCGCAATGACGAAGTTATTAAACTTTTGATATTTTTCTAAAAAAAGACTGCACGCAATAAGCAACGCTATTAAAAAAAGTGGCGTTTTTAAGGTCATTGCTTATTTTATTGTGGCCCGGAAAATGTTTTTTCACGAATCCAAACATTAATGGCCCATTTTTCAACCTTAGGATTGAGTATTGTCTCGCCAGCATGTAAGGTTCTGGGATCAGGGTTGCCACTCATATCCAGATCTCTAAAATACAGTGCGGCACCCCTCTCTGGCTGCACCCTAATGTTCAGCTGCGGGAAAAAAGTAAGACCACCATCGCTGGGTGCCACATCGTTTAAATAAATCAAAAACGTGTGCAAGCGCTGTCCTAATTTTGGGTCAAAATCACCCGGTTCAAAATAATCATGATGGGGTTTGTAAAATTGTCCCTTACTATAATGTACCACTTGCAAAGGTTCTATTTGATGGACATTACAGGACACTATTTTACAAACACGATCTTCAATAGCACCTACAATAGGGCTGTCTGAACGATTCAGATAGGCTGTCTTAGAGGAACGTATCTTGTAATCTGAAACTGCTTGGTTTCCACGCATGACTTTCGATTCTTTTAAACGATTTTTTGCAAGTGCGATTAATTTTTTGGCTTCCTTCGGTGTTATAAAATGAGGGTATACGCGTATTACAGGATCCTCAGATAAGATGCGTACGGGCTGATCTTGGGCAATAACAGACCCGACCGTAAAACGTGAAAAAACAGGCTTTATGTTGGATGTCCAATACGCGTGCCAATGGTCATGCAGGCTTACAGACAAGTATGTGAGCACTGCAACGCCCATAAACAATATTATAAGTGTTCGATTAGAGGGTAAGCGAGCATTGTGTTTATTAACTTTCTTTCTAAGCATAGAATCCATCCTCAATCTGCTAGATACGTCCTGAGATAGTATAGCTTTAGGATAGAGGCTTGCAATCTAAGGCGATTTGCTTTATTGGTAAGCCTTAAACCCAACATTTGAGGAAAGCTATGGCTATCGGTACCCAACAAGCACCTAACACAGGATTTATAGGCCTGTTACGCCGCTATATTGCCGATATTATCTATGGTGCAAACGATGGCATCGTAACAACTTTTTGTGTTGTGGCCGGCGTAAAGGGTGCGAAATTAGCCCCCTTGGTGATTATTATTTTAGGGGTGGTTAACTTATTAGGCGATGGTGTATCGATGGGTGCTTCTAGTTATCTGAGTGCCCGCGTAAGTGCGGCTGCAAAAGGTGTTTCTGGTTATAGCGATCCTATGCTTCATGGTTTAGTAACTTTTCTAGCCTTTATTATCTGTGGTGCTGTACCACTTATTAGTTTCGTTTTAATGCCCGATTTTTCCGACCATCAATTTTTGATTAGCTGCATCTTAACAGCGCTAACCTTATTCTTGGTGGGCTCCCTACGGGTTTTTATTGTGGGTAGGGGTTGGTTTAAAGCAGGCCTTGAAATGCTGGCTGTCGGTGGCGTAGCTGCCATGATTGCCTATGGGGTTGGGCATATTCTTGCACAGACCCTGGGGGAGACTTACCAAGGGATCCTGAACTAGTAAAAGCCCTGATCTTAGCCGGAATAGGTCCTGGCAGTCTCAATACCTGTGATTATTTCGATAATCACGGTATAGCCTGGTAGACCGAGTTTTTTGGTTCATGCCAATAAATAGCTATGGCACGATCGATAGAACTCAGACAAACACTCAAGCTGGATTTTAGGCCCTCTGGCCAACAGGCTAGAGGGCCTAGCGGCGTTTCAGACCAGTTGAGATGTCGAATGATTTTCCCGGTTTTGCCCGCATGGTTTTCGAGAAAGCTTAGAAACCAGTTTTGTGCAATTGCGACTGGAAATAATGGTTGAACTTCTTGTAGCATAGAAAATGAAACTACCCTTCCTTGGATGACAGAAACTCCCTATAGACTCCACTGTCATTATCACATTATTTTATATTGACGTCAAAAATAGCTTATAAAAATTATGCGTGGTCTGTTCTGCAATACTTTCAAAGGATGTGGACCGTAAACTTGCAATAAATTGGGCGACTTCTTTTACATAAGCGGGTCGATTAATCTTGCCCCGATAAGGTACCGGTGCTAGATAGGGCGAATCGGTTTCAATAAGCAAGCGATCCAGGGGCACTTTTTTAGCAACCGCCTGCAAATCAACCGCGTTTTTAAAGGTGACAATCCCTGAAAAAGAAAGATAAAACCCTAAGTCCAAAGCTTGCGAAGCCATTGCCCAGTCTTCGGTAAAGCAATGCATCACACCACCGGCTTGTTCGGCGCCTGAAGATCGCATGAGCGCAATCGTATCTGCTTTGGCCTGTCGGGTATGAATAATTAAAGGCTTCTTCGTTATTTTAGAAGCCTCAATGTGCATCTCAAAACGGGCTTGTTGTATGGCAGGACTTGGATGGTTCTCGCTGCTATGGTAATAATCCAAACCCGTTTCGCCAATGGCAATAATCTTTGGATGCTCAGCCAACGCTAATAAATCGGCCAGGGTGGGTTCTTGTGCAACCTGTTCATCGGGGTGTAATCCCACCGAGCCAGAGATATGCTCATAGCGCTCGATGATTTTCATAATACTGGCTGCATCTCTATGCAAACCACAGCCTACACAAAGCATATGCTCCACACCCGCTTTTGTCGCCTCTTGTATGACGCTGTCTAGGTCTGAACCCAAAGCTTGGTAATCAATCATATTAAGATGGCAATGGGAATCAACGAGCATCTGTAAAACTCTTTTTTTAATGTAGTGGGCCTATCATACTGCATTGCCCCACTTTTCTAAAAGGGGGGCGGCCGAAGGCCGGGGGGATTTTTCGCAGTGGGATACCCTACAGTGTATGCGTATGTTTATCCGAGTTTTGGGTACCTGCCAAGTGGGTTTCCATCTTACGGTGAACTTCCTTGCCCTCTGGACCGCTCAATTGGACCCCAATGCCTGGGGCTCGATTACCCTGGGCACCCATGGGGGTTATCCAAACAACGGTTCCGACAACGGGGTGTTTCTCGGGTTCATCCATCAGGCTAATAAGCATCTGAACTTCTTCGCCCAGGGTAAAATTGCGCTGTGTGGGAATAAAAATACCCCCCTCCTTCAAAAAACCCATATAGGCACTGTATAAAACAGCCTTATCCTTAATGGTCAGTACGAGTACATTCGATTTTTTAGGGGCTTCTTCTAAGATGGTCATGGCTTACCCTGCTAGCAATCCTTTTGAGTCATTATAGCAGCATATTCTATTAACAAAGACCCAAGCACTAAGCTGTCATTGGCAACAGCCCCCTCGCTAAGCGATTGCTTGGCCTGCAGAAGCTTATCAACCAGCGACCACCAATCCTGCCGATGGATCACCCTTCCCTGCTTGGCATAATCCTCTTGCATCGCGACTAAGACA
>CAMCTX010000051.1 GCA_945878715.1 Legionella genomosp. 1
TATTAGACAGGGTTCGCAAGCAGGGCGTGTCTGAAGCCGAGGCCGAGGCCCAAACCCTTGCCTTTCTGGCTCCCTGGGTAGATGCCCAAACCTCACCCATGTGTGGTAGTACCATTGGTCAGGACCGGCGTTTTTTGTATCGCTATATGCCGCAGCTAGAAGCCTACTTTCATTATCGTAATTTAGATGTGAGTACGGTCAAAGAATTAGCGAAATATTGGAAGCCCCATATTGTTTCACAATTTAAAAAGAAATCAGCCCATCTGGCCATGGAAGATGTCAAAGAATCGATTGATGAGCTTAAATTCTATCACCAAAACTTCTTTAATCTGGATCCTTAAATCTCATGGGCGCGGGCCTAGAAAAAACGATTGCGTTAGCCGATGAACCAGCCACGCTGGCACTGGGCGCTGCATGGGCCACTATCCTTAGACCCCAAAATCCACCCTGGATTATTTTTTTAAAAGGCGATCTGGGTGCTGGTAAAACAACCTTGGTGCGTGGTTTTCTGCGTGGCATGGGTTATAGCGGTAATGTTAAAAGTCCTACCTATACCTTAGTAGAATCCTATCCCTTACTCTATCATTTCGATCTTTATCGATTATCAGAACCACAAGCACTCGATTTTATTGGCATCCATGATTATTGCAAGGAGCCAGGCATGCTGTGGATCGAATGGCCCGAGCAGGGCAGGGGTTTCTTACCCGAACCCGATTTGGTATTTTCACTTGAGACAGTCCCCGAAGGGCGCGTGTTAACAGTACAGCTGCACTCAAAGCGTGCACACGTTTTAGATCTTGAGATCTTACATGGATAGTACGGTTGAAGTTGCAGCACCTTCGCGCATTCATCGCTTAACACCTGCGCTAGCCAATCATATTGCAGCAGGCGAAGTGGTAGAACGACCGGCCTCTGTTTTAAAAGAATTACTAGAGAATAGCCTAGACGCAGGCAGTACGCATATCGATGTGCATATCGAAGGCGGTGGCATAGGCCTTATTCGTGTACAAGATAATGGCAATGGTATTTGCAAGGACGATTTAAGTTTGGCCCTTGCACAGCATGCCACCAGTAAAATCAACCACTTATCCGATCTCGATGGCATTGCCTCTTATGGTTTTCGGGGCGAAGCACTGGCCAGTATTGCCGCGGTCTCTCAATTGCGCTTAAGTTCTTGGGTACCCGGCCAAGCACAGGGATGGATGGTGAGTGTAGAAGGCCGATCGGCTGAAAGTGTGATAACCCCAGCACCCACACAAGCGGGTACTTGTATTGAAGTACGCCATTTGTTTTATAACACGCCCGCCAGACGACGTTTTTTACGATCCGAAAAAACAGAAAGTTTATATGTAGAAGAAGTTTTTAAGCGCGTAGTCTTAAGTCGACCTTCGGTGAGTTTTAGTTTCACGCAAAATAACGGTGTGCGTAAACGATACCCAGCGGCTCATACCCAAGCCGCGCATGCTCGGCGTGTGGGTCTTATGGGGGGGCAGCGTTTTATACAGGCTTGCACTTATTTAGAGGCCGAGGTGCATCATTTCGAACTATGTGGTTATCTAGGTTCAAGCGCCGCCATGCGCAGCCAAGCCGATCTGCAATATTTTTATGTAAACAATCGTATTGTGCGCGATAAGATTATTAATCATGCCATTCGCCAAGCCTATGGCCATAGGATCCCGCCCGGGCGTCACCCAGCCTATGTTTTGTATTTTAATTTAGATCTGCAAGCGGTGGATGTAAATGTGCATCCCACCAAGCATGAGGTGCGTTTTAGAGATGCACGTTCGGTGCATGATTTTCTGGTCTATGCCTTAGAAGAAGGCTTAAAAAAAGCAGAACAAACAGAACAAGCAGAAAGCGCTCTAGAATCAGGATCAGCATCCCTAGGAATATTTCCTTCTCCCCTACGGGGAGAGGGTCCTGCTTCGCTGCGGGTGAGGGGTGAGCCTTTATCGGCAGGGCCGACCGCAGGCGTCCCGCAAGGGGAGAAACCTTTCATAGAACCAGCACAACTTATACAACACCAAATATTCGGTTCTTGTATCGTATTTTTAGAACAAAATCTACTGCTTACTAAAATGCCTCATCAACCAAGCACCCCAATTCAAGCCAGCACCCTCATGGTTGTGGACCTTCAAAAAAGCAGACAGCTTTGGATAGAAAAAACTTTTTTCCAACAGTATGAAAGCCAGACTATACAAAAACGCAACTTGTTATGGCCAGAATCTTTTAGGCTTAGCGATGCCGAAGTGCTTACAACAAGCGCTATCGATTGGGAACGCTTAGGCTTCGATGCAAGCCCCATTGCCAGCGATCAGATCCTACTGCGTTCGGTGCCCAATTGTATGGGACTTTCGCTGAGTGTTGAAGATCCATTCTTAAGTGTTTTTATCGCAACGCTCTTTCAATCAAAAAACCTCTCTCAGGGTATTGCTCATATTGCCGAATATTGCGCAAAGACACCTATGTCTTCTGAGCAAGCGTGTATCGATTTTTTTGCTGAACTACAGCAAACCGCTTGGTTTATGCAGGATGGATTTAGTTTGGGATGTTATAGGGTTGTTGACTTAGAATCCTTTAAATAGATGTTTAGCACCCGCATAAAAACCGTATAAACGTATGATTCGTGCATATACATCACATAATATGGCTTATGTAAGCCGAGGAAATAATATGATGCTATGAGTAAAATGCCTTTATGGTCCCATGCTATAAAGAGAGTCTCTAATTATGCAATTTAACCAACGTAGTCCGTTTGCAATGTATCCCACACTTATCGTATTGCAAAGCCCAACGGGTTTCAGTTACTGTGGCCCTGTCGCTATCGTTTTACAGTGAGATTATTATGAAAAAATGTTTTATTTTGAGCCAATGTTTGCTGTTATGCCTGTTGTTAACTGGGTGTGGCAAAAATGTTTCACCGAATACCTATGAGGCTTCTGAGGTAGGGGTTGTTAGTAGGGTGATGGCGGGTACTATCATTGCTAAACGGGCTGTTACGATAGACAACCATAGCGATGTTGGTATGTTGGCCGGTGCAGCTACGGGTGCAGTTGGAGGATCGGCTATCGGTGGCAGCGGGCGAGGTAATCTAGCAGGCGCTATCGGTGGCGCAGTGGTAGGTGGTGTCGTAGGTAATGTGGCAGATAAAGCCATCAATCGCAAAAAGGGCTTTGAGTATATTATTAAGTTAAAAGATGGTTCTACGATTGCAGTTGCACAGGCCTCTGATATTCTTTTCCAAATCAATCAAAAAGTGCTGGTTATTTATGGTGCCATGACACGCATTATTCCAGATGATACGGCTAAATAGGTTATAGCACGATGTTTAAAAGAACTATTTTTTTCTGTGTGGTTTGCACACTGATGGGGTGCACCCCTGAACAGAATTATCGCGGTGTGCCTAGTCCATTGTGGGAACATCTTAATGGAGAACAGAAACAATTGGTTATTGATCGGGCTTATCGTGACGACATGCAACAGGCTAAGGATAAATAACCCATGGTAAAAAAAGCGCAGCCTGTATTGCTGATGGTCATTGTGCTATTTCTTAGTGCTTGTGGAAAAAAGCCCATCATGCCAGCCCTTGTTTATAACAAGCCTGTTGATTGTCATATACAAAAAAATGCGTTCTTACGCTGGGAAGTTGGAAAAGAGCATGCCAGTGCTTTGCCTAGCCATAATTATAATCAACCAGCAGGTATTCTAGGGACTATAGTAGTAGCCACTGTGGATTCTATGCAACGTAACGCTCAACCGAGCCGCTATGTGCTGAACTATGGAAAGGCGGAGCAGGCTATTTTCATGACATCACTCAGGGATGTTCTACAGAAAGAAGCTGTTTTTAAAAAGGTTGAGTTAATCAATGATTTTCCTCAAAAATCTTCAAACGATGTCTTTATCAATATTTATTTTAAAAAGGCAAGGGTTGCAAGCCCAGAGAGAAACTTTAAAATAACTTTAAGTGTCGATATGAGCATTACGAGTGCTGGTCGGGCTCCATGGAAGCGTACCTATGTTGTGGAAAGCGATCTAAGCGCTGGGACTAGTTTTGTGGACCAACAAACCAGTGTTTCTTCAAAGTTGTTGGATAAAATAATCACAGCAATTCCTATTTGGCATAAAGAATCGATGAAAGGGTAAAAAATGTATAGCATAGTAGTACGTTGTTTATTGATAGTCTCTACAACACTTATTTTAATGGGATGTGGTGCGCGTGCTCATAATATCCCACTTGCAGCAGATTTCTGGGAGCAACCTAAACAGACTATTGTTGTGGCTTCATTTAAGGCACCTGAACCACAGGTTTATTACGTTGGTAATCAAGGTCTTTTGGATTTAGCAGTCAATAGTGCTATGAATAAGAAAATGAATGATCACCTAAAGAAAACCGAGTTACATTGGTACCACAATTTGGCTGTCAATTTTTCCGATCGTTTGAAAAAAAATAAAATGAATATTGAAATGTATTCTCATCAACCTGAAGCGACCAAGAAAGACATCGAAGCTGTAGTAGCACACGCTCAAAGTAATAAATTACTAACTTTTCAGCTGCGTGTTTTGGGTGCAAGACGAGAGTATTATGGATTCATTCCAACAGGGGCACCTCAGGCTTACTGTGTTTTGGCTGGAAAACTTACCGATCTAAGTGATAAGAAAATTTGGTGGTCTCATGATGTTGAAATTATTTTGCCAGTGCGGGGTGCTTGGGATCAGCCACCCAGCTATCCTAATTTTACACAAGCGCTTCATTTGGCAATGGATGAAGCACGAGAAGAGCTGGTAGATAGTTTTTTCTCTGGACGTTAAAGGGCTTTTACGAATCTGCATAGGATATCGGTTGCATGTTTTGAGAGCCTGTACATGGTTCTATAAAAAAGACAACTGTGGATTTACTTTAACCCTCAAGAAAATCTGTCATATCAACGATTCGGTAAAAGTAATTTTTTTCATGCACAGCGTTAGAGACACCGCCCAAATGAAAAAGTACGGGTACTTTTGAAAAACCACGGGGAACTGAAAAACGATCTATTTTCTTTTGCATGGCTTCGATAATATCGATATCAATCTCTTTTCGTTTAAATTTAAATTCACAAATAAACAAGTTTTGTGTGCGTGTTTGTATTAAATAATCAATTTGACACCCTTTTTGTCGTGTGGTCTTGTTTTGTTGGTAGGGGTTATCAAAGAGAATATCGGTAGGCGAAAGATCAAGGGCTTTAACTAAACAAGCCCGATTATTCAGCAGTAAATCTTCTACCTGAAATCCCATCATGCTATCCCATCCGGGCAATTGATTGATATTCCAGTTTTCATAGGTATTTTTTTGAATCTGCTCCCAATGAGGCTCTATGTATTTGATATAAAATCGTAAATAGAGATCACTCAAGCGATAAAGACTTTTTTTATTAGAACGACCTGTTTTTAAAGACCACTGCGCATGCTGTGTAACAAAGCCTGCTGTGATTAAGTTTTGGATAAGATCGCTTAAGGTTCCACTGCTGGTATAATCTAAAGCCTGACGGATTTCAGATAAATTGCGTGTGCCGTCTGCTAAAAGGGTAATGATCTTCTTATAAATAGATCCCTTTCCATTAAATAAATCATGAAAAATCTGGTTAAATTCTAATGTTAAAAGACCCTCTTTTTCAAAACAAAGCCGTTTGATATTATAATCAGCCATCTGGCCTGCGACAATCTGTTCTAGATACCAAGGGATCCCGCCTGTGATAGAAAGTAGCTTAAAGATTTCATAACGGGATCCTTTAAAGCCGATATTGCGTAAAAATTGTGCACATTCTGGCAAAGAAAAAGGCTCTAGGTTAATCGATAAAGTAATGCGTCCAAAAAAAGCTGTACTATTAATAATGTTTTTTTCAATCCAAGTTGAAACCGATCCGCAAAAAACAAGGATGAGTTGAGGGTAACTTTGTAGCGTTAAGTCCCACCATACTTTTAGTT
The DNA here is from genome assembly GCA_945878715.1 of Legionella genomosp. 1. Taxonomy (GTDB): domain Bacteria; phylum Pseudomonadota; class Gammaproteobacteria; order UBA6186; family Azoamicaceae; genus CADEGZ01. Next base: position 5,962 of record CAMCTX010000051.1, read on the forward strand.
TGGGTACAAAGGTCGGGTCTTGATCACCCATCCATGAGATTTCATCCAATAAAATAAGGGTGGGCTCTTTTTTGATATGGCGGGACAGATGATTAAAAGCATCACTCCAGTCTAAAAAAGTAAGGGGTGGGAGCGACAAGTTTTCAGAAAACTGCCTGGCAAAGGCATCCCGTTGTGTTTGTGCGCTCAAGGGCGGCACAGGTGCAAGACCTGTAAAAGCCAAGAAGCGCTTCTTCTTTGCGAATTCCGTTATCAGGCGACTTTTTCCAATACGACGCCGACCCTTGATGACCACCAAGCTTGCACGACCAAAGCCCTCTAATTCATGGAGTTTATGAAGAGCCGGTTCTCTACCAATAAAGGATTGCATAAGTTAATCAACCAAAATTCTCAAAACCTACCTATGTACCATTCAAGCATCCTTTGGCAGTCATTGTCAAATGCTCAAAACATGCATATGTATGTTTTGAGCATCCTGCTCAAACTCATTGGCGACCTCTTTTACGTGTTTTCTCGTTGATAAGCGCATCGAGCGATCGAAGCTGTTCGGGGGGTGTGGCTTTGAACAAATCTTTAAAGGTTGCAAGCGATCCCAAAGTAAGGGCAAGCTTCAGAAGAGACTCCAGCGATATTTTGCCTGTTCGCTCAAATTTTTTAAGGACACCATAGCTTACACCCGAACGCTCCGCTAAGGTTTGTTGGCTTAGATTAAGAGATAGCCGTTTTTCTTGGGCCTGTTTGGCGATATACCCGGCCATTTCAGGGGGTGTTATCATGAATACGGACATTATTATAACTCTTAAACTTAAAAATGGCACATAAGGGATATTATAGTATCCTTTGCGTGATTAATCAAGAGGCTATTTTGTTTTTTGGGCAAGATAATAAATGGAAATTATCTTGCCCGATATAGATAAAATGCTTTATAGTGCAAGATAAGCAATGGAGGTTTTAATGCGTGATGCGCCTTTTGTAGGCAGAAAAACCGAGCTCAAGGCTTTAGGCGATCTGCTTGATAAGAAAACAGCCAGTCTCGTCGTGATACGTGGCCGCAGGCGTATTGGCAAGAGTCGCCTCATTACAGAATTTGCGAAAGGGACGCGATTTTATGCTTTCGCAGGTCTGCCACCCCAAAAAAATGTGAGCGCTCAAATGCAGCGTGATGCCTTTGCCAAACAACTCAGTCTGCAAACAGATCTGCCGCCTATAAGCGCCCATGACTGGACAGACTTGTTTATATTGCTCTCTAGGGAAACGACGCAGGGTCGGGTGATTATTTTATTAGACGAAATATCCTGGATGGGGTCCAAAGATGAAAATTTTTTGGGGAAATTAAAAAACGCTTGGGAGCTCTATTTTAAGACAAACCCCAAACTAATTATTTTTTTGTGTGGTTCTGTTTCGTCTTGGATAGAAAAAAACATTCTGAGTAGCACCGGGTTTTTTGGACGTATAGCCTATAAATTAACCTTAGAATCACTACCGCTTCACGATTGTAATCTTTTACTAGAGTCTTTAGGGTTTAAACGCTCACCTTTTGAAAAATTCCTTATGCTAGCATTATCTGGAGGAATACCTTGGTATATTGAATTAATCAATGCGATGTATTCAGCTTCTGAGAACATTAAGCAATTATGTTTTGTGCCAGATGGTATTTTAGTAGAAGAATTCAAGTATATTTTTAATGATCTTTTTGGCCGAAGAAAAAAGATTTGTGGTAGAATTGTCGAGTGTTTATCGCAGGGCCCAAAAGATATTTCAGAGCTTCTGAAAGCTTTGAGTTATACAAAAAGTGGTGCGCTTAGCGACTATTTAGAAGATTTGATACAGGCGGGATTTGTCAGTAGAGATTATACCTGGAATGTTAAATCGGGTCGCGATCTCAGTTTAAGTCGATTTCGGTTGAAAGACAATTATTTGCGGTTTTATTTCAAATACATTAGTCCACAGCTTACAAAAATAGAACGCAATCAATTTAAAACTCAAACCCTTTCCAATTTGCCTCATTGGGAGGCCATGATGGGGTTGCAATTTGAAAACATTATTCTCAATAACCGATTGGATTTGTGGGAATTGTTAAACATTCAATCCGATGAAATAGTCTCCGACAATCCTTTTTTCCAAAGACAAACTTTAAAACAGGCAGGCTGTCAGGTTGATTATCTTATTCAGACGAAATTTCAAACCTTATTTGCCTGCGAAATAAAGTTTTCAACACATAAAATAGGACTGAGTATTGTAGAAGAAGTTCGTCAAAAATTATCGAAAATCCATTTGCCTAAGGGGTTTACCTGTTTGCCTGTTTTAATCCATGTGAATGGCGTTACAGAGGAAGTGGTACAGGCTGAATACTTTTACAGGGTCATTAATTTTAGTGATTTACTGTTATGAGAGTCTTGTTTTTGCATTCAATTTAAGCAATACTCGGAAAATCAATATGAAATGTTGCGTAATGGAAGATTCATAAAATTGAAAACTGGAAAGTGATCTTACCCCACAAAAACGGACTCGGCGTTATGAGGCCTGATGAACCAATTCAAACACAAACGGTGCTCTATAATCAATAGCTGAATGCCTTCGCACAGTATTATAGTAGTCCTCAATGTACTCCA
>CAMCTX010000052.1 GCA_945878715.1 Legionella genomosp. 1
TTTAATGAATGGTGAGTAGGAAAAAAATATGTTAATTGGTTTATGGGAATTTTTAACGCACTATCATAGAGCTTTTGGTGTTTTTGAGTATATTACCTTAAGAGCTATTTTGGCGGCATTAACGGCTTTAATTCTAACCTTATTTCTGGGGCCTCCCTTGATTCGTCGTTTAACCCAGTACAAGGTTGGGCAGGTTGTGAGAACCGAAGGGCCCAAATCGCATTATAATAAGGCCGGCACACCCACAATGGGCGGTGCGATGATATTACTTTCTATTATTTTTAGCACTTTATTATGGGCTAAATTAGGTAATTTTTATATTTGGGTACTATTGATTGTGATGCTGGGATTTGGCACCATTGGTTGTGTGGACGATTATCGAAAACTTACCCAGAAAAATTCTAAAGGATTGGCCGGATCGAAAAAATATATGTGGCAATCGCTCATTGCGTTGCCGGTCGCTATTTTTCTTTATACACACGCCCATTTGCCCGCAGAAACCCAACTGTTAATACCCTTTTTTAAGCATGCCACCATTGCCTTAGGCATTTTTTCCATCGCTTTAACGTACTTTGTAATTGTGGGTACGAGTAATGCCGTCAATCTTACCGATGGCTTGGATGGCTTGGCCATTATGCCCGTTGTTTTGGTGGGTGGGGCTTTGGGCATCTTTGCCTATATGAGTGGACATCTTCAATTTGCACAGTATCTTTCCATTCCCTATATACCCGGTGTGGGTGAGATTGCTATTTTTTGCGGGGCACTGGTCGGGGCAGGGCTTGGATTCCTATGGTTTAATGCCTATCCTGCCCAAGTTTTTATGGGAGATGTAGGCTCTTTGGGTTTAGGCGCTGCTTTAGGATTGGTTGCGGTTTTTGTACGCCAAGAATTAGTGCTCTTTATGATGGGGGGTGTTTTTGTGGCCGAAACCGTTTCGGTTATTTTACAGGTTGCCTCTTTTAAGATGACAGGACGTCGTATTTTCAAGATGGCACCGATCCATCATCATTTTGAACTCAAGGGCTGGCCTGAACCTAGGATTATTGTGCGGTTTTGGATTATTACCGTGGTTTTGGTATTATGTGGCCTAGCAACCCTTAAGTTACGTTGAAAAGTACAATTTGAAAGCAAGATCCTTCTCCCCTACGGGGAGAAGGTGGGGCGAAGCCCCGGATGAGGGGTTCTCAATATGTATACAGATGTTGTGATCATTGGCACAGGAAAAACAGGTTTATCCTGTGCACGCTATTTTGAAAAACAGGGCATTCCTTTTTCGATCATCGATACAGCTGATCCGCTCGCGCAGACAATACTATCAAAAGCAAAAACTATTGTCGTAAGTCCAGGTGTTCCTAGCGATCATCCCATCATTCATGCCGCGATGCAATCCGATCATCCACCCGAAATCATCGGTGATATCGAATTATTTGCAAGAGCCTATCAAGGTTCTTTAGTGGCTATTACCGGTTCCAATGGTAAAAGTACCGTTACAACCTTGGTGGGCGAAATGGCTAAAGCCGCGGGGTCTGATGTGGGGGTAGGGGGTAATTTAGGTACGCCCGTTTTAGATCTATTGGCAGAAAACCATAAGCTCTATGTTTTAGAATTATCGAGTTTTCAGCTAGAAAGCACCTATAGTCTTCAGCCCAGCGTAGCCACGATTCTTAATCTATCACCCGATCATCTCGATCGCTATGATGGTATGATCGATTATGCGCACGCCAAAGCGCATATTTTTTTGAATGCGCAAAAAATGGTTTTAAACCGAGATGATCTCTTAGTGGTGCAGATTGCAGCAGAATTCGGATCGGCACAACAGGATAAATTGCACAGCGCAAATATTCCTACTATAACTTTTGGTCTTGATGCGCCAGCGTTTCAAGATTATGGGATAATCTTCGATGCGGGCATACGCTGGTTGGCTAGAGGCCAGCAAAAACTGATAAAAGTTTCCGAATTAAAATTATTAGGCAATCATAATGTAGCCAATGCTTTGGCAGCCCTTGCATTGGCAGAGTCGGTCGATTTACCGATGGTCTCGAGTCTGCAAGCCCTTAAGGATTTTAAAGGATTAGCGCATCGTTGCGAGTGGGTACGCAACTATCAGGGGATCCCTTTTATCAACGATTCTAAAGGCACTAACGTAGGCGCAACGATGGCGAGCCTACAAGGCTTAGGCGAATCGATACCAGGCAAATGGATATTGATTGCAGGGGGCGTTGCCAAAAATGCAGATTTCTCACCCATGAAAGAGATCTTGCAGCGCTCATGTCGCACCTTAATCCTTATGGGCGAGGCAGCCGAAGAGCTCGAAACGCTATTTGGCGATCTTTTACCCTGTTTGCGCGCAAAGGATATGGATGAAGCGGTCATCAAAGCCCTGAAAGCCACACAGCCGGGTGACGGGGTCTTGCTTTCGCCTATGTGTGCAAGCCTGGATATGTTTAAGAATTTTGAAGTGCGTGGTGAAGTGTTTAAGACGGCTGTGGAACAATTAAATGATGGTAACTACGTGTAAGTTGTTTTCCGTACAAGCAGGATTACCGTACTGGCACGTCAATACTATCATGCGCATTCGTATATTTACCCTATTTTTTAAGGAACTTTTTAATGTGTGTGGGTTTTAAAATGTTTTGAGTTTTACTTTTAACCGCTTGATATATAGGAAGCAAAGATCGATCTTCAATCGCCGGGTTTCTATAGATAGAACGGGTCGTTTGTGCATACGTATAGGCAGGGAAATGGATATTTAAATTTCTATTTTGAATCAGATGCATTCTTAGAATATCCATACTTCTTTGTAGAATATCTTCATGTTCAATGATGAGTTCTGCTATGATTTCGCTTTGCTTTTCTTTATCTTTCTCATTTTTTAAGGGTATATTTTGAAGGGCCATAAATAAAAATAAGGGTCTCAATGTGTATAGACCCTTGCGTTCTAGACATTTTAAGCCATCGTTTGTAAATGTTGTGAGGGCTTGATATAAGGTTGGAAAACGGCGGCATCTATCGATAATATATTTTATATTGCAGCGTTCTTGAGCCGAAGCGTCTTGTTTGCTTGACACAGGCAGTTGTGTCAAGACTGCACACATGGCCTTATAGAAATCGCGTTTCCAATACATAGCTTGGTAAAAAATAACCTTGTTAGCTTCTATACCTTCAATAAAAGACCCATCACCTGTGAGCATACAAAAGGGATCCGAAATCTGTAAAAGATGGATCATCTCCTGATGTTGTAAAGGAAATGGGTTAATGAGACGTACTGTTATGCCTAAACTGTTTTCTTGGGTTTGGTAAGGTATCTGCAGTGGGTCTTGTTTAGCGGTGCTTTGCCAGGTGATAGTTGTAATAAAAATTCCTTTCGCTTCTAGTGCCACACGTTGATTTTCAAGCATGGTTTTAATGTCGGAAAGATGCTCTTCTAAGAACGGTGCTACGATCGTTATAAGACGATCATTGGGTTTTTTCCTAGCACTTTTTAAGAGTGCTAGGAAAATAAAATGAGAAGGTGTTACCATAAAATCCGAACTTTCTTCTAGGAGATTATCTGTTTTGTTGGCGGTCAAATCAAGGTAATGAGTAAAGTATCCAAAAAATAAATTTCCAGGGCTAGCAAGAATGCTAAATAATAAGGGCTTATTTGAAGCCATTGGGGCTAAAGACAGTGTTTTAGCTTGTTCGCGAATAAACACCCCCAGTGCATCAGGTGCTACACCGCTGTGCTTTAAATGGGTTATTTCGCTTTCATCTACAGGGTGACGATCGTATTCCATAATATTTAAAACTTTAGAGCGAGGGAATAGGGATAAAAAATTATAATCATCTGGGTAAATAGGAATTGGGTAAGCAATAAAAGTGGTGTCATTATACATGAGTCTTGCTAAACATGAAGCATGGGTTCTAAGCCCTGAAAGAGAGATGTAAACAAGATTAATATTATCTGGTATAAAATCTTTGTTTTTTATTATATCTCCCTCAACAATCCAAGTAATGTCTACATTTGGCTGAGTCCTTTGTATGCTCCGTATGGCTTGAGAAGCTGCGCTTACATCGCCTGAGCCACGCGTATGTTCCGTATAAAAAATAATTGATTGGTTATCGGGGTATGGGTTGAATCGGCTTCCTTGTTTTATAAGTGTTTTCGCAAAGTCTATATGATGGCCTAAAATGGCCAAGCTTGTCAGCTTTGCGTGCGTTTTAAAATAGAGTTTTTCAAAGGTAATAGGATCTTGAGCAAATGCATACATTAGAAATTCATAATGCTTTAAAAAAAGAGTATGCGCATCTAGAAAATCATATTCAGCAAAAACATAGCACCCTAAAATTCTTAAGAATTGGGTGTTTTTATCTGCACATTTTAAATCATCTACAGAATTTCCCCAACATCTATCAAAAAAGTCAGAGAAAATAATATCTGAACAAACGATATCATACAGATACTGTGATTCTAATAATTCGACTATGGAACAAAATTTTATGGTTTTTAAGGATGCTTTTGGATTTGCCTTTGTGATATCTTGCGCAGTAACCTTTTGTGCAAAATTATTGGGTCCTTGTATGATGCAAACATTGGGTTTGCTGGGCGTTTTAGAATGTTGATCGCGGATGTTTTTTATCAAAGGAATAAATAAGTTAATGAGCTGGGCGGTGGATTCTTGTTTTTCAGGGAATACCTTGTCAGGCACCAGTGCATAAAAAAATGCTTCCAAAAGTGTTTCTTGTGTGAAATTTCTTTCTTGAATGGCCTGAGCAACAGCCACGGCATCATTGCCCCTGACGGCTGATAATAGGGCTAAGTTGGGAGTGGCTTGATCTTTCGCAGTATGCATCGCGGGTTCGCCTTTATTTTTTAGTTGTGCAGCATAATATCGCATATTTCTATAAATAAGCAAGAAAGTGTCTGGGGGCAGTGCTGCTCTCTCTGTGCCGGCCCTGCAAAAAATGTTAAACTGCCTCCCTGACAAAGGCCAAAAAGGCTAATTTTAAGTTTGGTGACTTATTGTGATTATCTTGATGGGGATTATCCTCTTTCTTTTATCGAGCGCAGGCGTTTATTTTTATCAAAGTTGTGCCCTGCGCTATCAACTGTTGGATATTCCCAACCAGCGTTCCATGCATCAGACAAGCATCCCTCGTGGGGCTGGTATGGTTTTTGTGCTGTTATGGTGTTGCAGTCTATTGTTCCTAAAGCAGCAGGATTATCTATCCCTACAGGATCTGCTTTTGCTATTGCCTGCGGGGTGCTTGCTATCTGTGCTGGGTTTTGTGGATGATCGCTATGGCCTGAGTGCTGGCAAACGCCTGATCATTCAATGCTTGGTCGCAGGGCTTTTCATGGCCATTTTAGGGGATTGCACTGCTTTGCGTCTTTGGGGTTATACCCCTGTTTATTTGGGTCTACTGGCACCGGCTATGGCCATTTTCCTCTTAGTCTGGTCTATCAATGCCTATAACTTTATGGATGGTATCGATGGGATTTCTGGGGTAGAGGCTGTGAGCGTATTGGGGATGGGCACTTGGCTCTTTTGGGACCAAGGGGTTAGAGGCATGGCCCTGGCTAGCGGGGCTCTGGTATGTGTCGTTTCAGGATTTTTGCTATGGAATTGGCCTAAAGCCAAGATTTTTATGGGAGATGCAGGAAGTTATGCCTTAGGTTTTGCCGTGGCGGCCTTTGCCTTGATCGGCGATCAACACTATGGGATCCCGCTCATGTTCTGGCTCATGCTCTATGGGGTCTTTTGCTTCGATGCCAGTGCAACCCTTCTAAGGCGCTTATACAGGGGCGAAAAGCTCTCAGAAGCACATTGTCTACATGCCTATCAACGCTTGCAGCGCGCAGGTTTTAGCACCGTGCGCATTTTGCTGGGATTATGTGTTGTGAACGCTGTGCTGGCAGGGATTGTATACACGATTACACGCCATCCTAGTCTGGGCTTTCCTGGTTTCTTATTGGCCCTTTTTATAGTGGCTGCACTTTATGTAGGCATCGAAACCATCCATCCCATGTGGTCAACCCTAAAATCAGGCTCACAGAGTAAAGCATGAAAATAAACCTAAAATTTCTTTCACTCTATAAACGTCAGATAGCGATTATCTACGATATCAGTGTTGTACCCTTGGCTTGGTTTGGGGCTTATTGGTTAAGGTTTAACCTTGATAAAATTCCAAGAGAAGTCTTAGATAGCAGTACCCAGGTATTTCTGAGGGTGCTTCTGGTACAAATGGCAGCTTATTGGTATGTGGGCCTTTATAGAGGCATATGGCGTTTTTCATCGATTCCTGATTTAGTACGTATTGTGCGTGCTGTTTTTCTAGGGGTTTTCTTCTCGGGTGTGTGGATCTATTACAGCACGGCTTTTCAAGCTTTTCCACGTGCCGTATTACCCTTATATGCAATGTTATTGGCTATTTTTCTGGGTGGTGCGCGTTTTAGTGTTCGCTGGTTTAAAGAATATCATTTTGAAGGTGTAGACGCCAAACGTGTATTGATTATCGGGGCGGGTAGTGCGGGTGAAGGGATTGTTCGCGATCTGTTAAGGGATGGCCAGAAAAGCTATAAACCCATGGCTTTTATCGATGATAATGAGGCCCAACAAGGTCGGGAGATCCATGGGGTTCGGGTCTTGGGTAAAACAGCAGATATCATAAAGATTGCCGAAAAATACAAAATTGATCTGATTATTATTGCTATCCCTACAGCTTCTGCGCAGGCTATGCGTTCTATTATGCAGCATTGTGCCAAAACAAACTGTGCGATGCGTACCTTGCCGGGTCTTAAAGATATTGTGGCCGGACGTGTGAGCATCGATCTCTTAAGAGAAGTCTCTTTGGAAGATTTATTAGGACGCGATCCGGTGCATTTAGATTGGGATGCCATTCGTTTAGCTATTGTGGATAAAATTGTTTTAGTAAGTGGTGCAGGTGGATCGATTGGTGCAGAATTATGTCGACAGATCGCGCATTTAAAGCCTAAAAGCTTATTGTTGATCGAGCGCTGTGAATACAACTTATTTATGCTAGAACAAGAATTGTTACAGCATTTCCCAGCACTTGTTTTTGAAAAACATTTAATTGATATTAACGATCGCGTAGCCCTAGACTTAATTATGCGGCATCAATGTCCAGACATTATTTTTCATGCGGCAGCCTATAAACATGTACCTATGCTTGAAGATCAACCCCGTGAGGCGGTGGCCAATAATATTCTGGGGACACGCTGCTTAGCCCAGATGGCGGTTTTGCATAAGGTGCCACATTTCGTGTTGGTTTCGACCGACAAAGCGGTTAATCCTAGCAATGTCATGGGTGCAACCAAGCGCATTTCAGAGATGATTGCAAAGGTTTTTAACGATCCACAGGGTACCCGCTGTATTATTGTACGTTTTGGCAATGTCTTAGGATCGGCTGGTAGCGTTGTGCCTATTTTTAGACAACAGCTAGAAAGGGGAGGGCCTCTTACCGTTACGCATCCCGATATCACACGTTTTTTTATGACGATTCCTGAGGCTTGTCAACTTATTTTACAAGCGCTGGCTCTGGGAAAGGGTGGCGAGATTTTTGTATTAGATATGGGAGAGCCTGTTAAGATTCGGTTTTTGGCAGAGCAAATTATTCGTTTGGCCGGTAAAAAATTAGAAGATATTCCAATCGAATATATAGGCTTAAGACCTGGCGAAAAACTCTATGAAGAATTATTTTATACGGATGAAAATTTGGTGGCTACCCCGCACAAAAAGATTTTTCAGGCACAGATCGAGACTCATCTAAACAAGGAAAGCTTAGGAATCACTTTAGATCAGTTAGAGAATGCGATTGTTCATGCGGATACCGTCCAGATTTTAACTTTGTTAAAAAGCTTGGTGCCTTCTTTTGGGAAATCTTTATGAGCCGTTGTACCTTTGCCATTATTTCCCATCCCGATGCGGGTAAAACCACGATTACCGAAAAATTATTGCTTTTTTCGGGTGCTATCCAATTGGCAGGTACTATTAAAGGTCGAAAAGCAAGCAGACATGCCACCTCAGATTGGATGGAATTAGAAAAGCAACGTGGTATTTCTGTCACAACCTCGGTTATGCAATTTGCCTATAAAGATAGGATTATTAATTTATTAGACACGCCAGGCCATGAAGATTTCTCAGAAGATACCTAT
>CAMCTX010000053.1 GCA_945878715.1 Legionella genomosp. 1
ATTATCTCGGACAATCCTTTTTTTCAGAGAAAAACCCTTAAAACAGCAGGGTGCCAGATAGACTATTTAATACAAACTCGATTTAACACATTGTTTGCCTGTGAAATTAAATTTTCAAAACATGAAATCAAGACGGATATTGTGAGCGAAACGCAGCAAAAACTAAAAAGGCTTTCACTCCCTAGAGGGTTTTCTTGCTTTCCTGTATTGGTGCATGTGAATGGTGTGCATGAAACATTGGTTGAAAGAGACTACTTTTCAAGCTGTATCGATTTTTCTGAAAGCTTGCAAGCAGAATAACCCTAATGACTCGATGGCCTTCAAAAGGCATAGTTTATCAGCTCCATAGCTTGCCTCCATAATTGTGGGGGTTGAATAATAGAAAGGCTGTCATTATATCCAGCCATAGACCACCCTTATCCCTTTGCAGTAAGATAGAGTCCTTGTTTCATACCTCTTTAGTCATTTATTAAGCAGGGATTTATCCATGATTATCAAACCCAGAATTCGAGGCTTTATTTGTACCACAGCGCATCCCTTAGGGTGCCAGGCCCATGTTTTAGAGCAGATAGCCACTGTGAAGCGCGCAGGTCCTATTGCTCAAGGCCCTAAGAAAGTCTTAGTGTTGGGTGCCTCCACAGGTTATGGTTTAGCCTCTCGCATTACAGCCGCTTTTGGATCGGGCGCCGCAACAGTGGGCGTGTTCTTTGAGAAAGAACCGACGGTAGACAGTACCGCAACAGCTGGTTGGTATAATTCGGTTGCTTTTGAGAAAGCCGCACAGTCAGAAGGCTTATACGCAAAGAGTCTAAATGGTGATGCTTTTTCCGATGCGCTCAAAGCAAGCACGATCGAGTTGCTACGTGAAATAGGGCCTGTGGATCTAGTGGTGTACAGTCTTGCATCCCCCCGTCGTACCCATCCTAAAACAGGGATCACTGCCAAATCGGTTTTGAAACCGATTGGACAGCCTTTTACGGGTAAAACCTTAGATACCGATAAGGGCGAAGTAAAAACCGTTAGCCTTGAACCTGCTACCCAAGAAGAAATCAACGATACCGTCAGCGTGATGGGTGGCGAAGATTGGGAAATGTGGATAGAGGCTTTAGATAAAGCGGGCTTATTAGCCGAAGGTTGTCAAACGATGGCTTATAATTATCTGGGTGCACGCCAAACCTGGCCCATTTATGGTAAAGCCGCTATTGGTAAGGCCAAGGAAGATTTGGATCGCGCTGCCAAGGCATTGAACGTACGTTTAGCAGCGCACAAAGGTTCAGCGCACATTGCGGTGATGAAGGCGATTGTTACGCAGGCCAGCTCTGCGATTCCTATTATGCCTTTGTATATTGCATTGCTTTATAAAGTGATGAAAGAGCAGGGTGTGCATGAAGGTTGCATCGAACAAATCAGCCGTTTATTTCGTACACAACTCTATGGCGATCATCCCATCTTAGATGAGGCAGGGCGCTTTCGATTGGATGATCTAGAATTGCGTCCTGAGGTTCAAGCCCGTGTGGAATCCCTATGGGCTGAGGTTGAAACAGCTACGCTGAATGAACTTTCAGACTTTAGAGGCTATCAGGCCGATTTTCTCAAGCTTTTTGGCTTTGGATTAGCGGGCGTTGATTATGAAGCCGATGTAAATCCTATTTTATAGTCCTTGGCTCTGCGCCTGTGTTTTTCGAATGTCACTCGAGGGCATATAGCTCATTCTCATCACCGCCTCTGAACAGAGCGTTCCCCTGCTCCCGCTTTGCGGGACGCGTGCGGTCGGCCCTGCCGACACTGGGGTCGACCGCTTTAGCGGTCGGGGGTGAGGGCGCGAGTGAGCGGGGGGATTAAAGCAAGGTATAGCCAATATAGTTATTCACCTAAAACCCTACTATAATCCCCTTATAGCTTTTGGGGATTCTTATGCACAAACCCATGATCCGCATGTTAGTCGCCTCTGGCACTGTGTTAGGGCTCATGATGGCCTATCAGCTTTTTGGGCATTTTATGCTGAAAAAGTATATGGCTCAGGGTGCAGCACCTGTAACAATTTCTGCGATGCCTGTCGATTATAGCGATTGGCAGCCCCTTCTAAAGGTTGTAGCTACACTCAGTGCCGTGCAGGGGGTAGAGCTCACCACCGAAGTGCCAGGGCTTATTGATAGCACCCCCCTTCGTTCAGGGCAGATCGTTGAAGCCGGCGATCTTTTAGTTACCTTGAATACCGACGCCGATAGCGATCAACTTCTAGGCTTGGAAGCCACTGCAGAACTAGCCCGCATCACGTACCGACGCGATCAAGAACAGTTCGCACATGCAGCCATTAGCCAATCAGCCTTAGATGCAGGACAGAGTGATTTAAAAAACAAAGAGGCTGCTGTGTCAGAACAAAAAGCTTTCATAGCCAAGAAAAGAATACGAGCCCCTTTTAAAGGTTATTTGGGTGTGTCTCCGGTGAATGTAGGACAATTTTTAAATCCGGGAGACGCGATTGCTACCTTACAAGATTTAGATAAGTTACATGTCAATTTTTATGTGCCACAAAATGCCATTAGACAGATTGATGTAGGGAAAAAACTAAAATTTTGTGTGGATGCTTACCCCGATCGCTGGTTTGAAGCATTGGTGAGTGCTATGGATCCGAAAGTGGATAATAAGACGCGCACGCGTCTTGTACAAGCCACCTTAGAGAATCCTGATCACGCACTTTTACCGGGTATGTTTGCCTCTGCACACATTGCGATTGATCAGCCAAAACGCTATCTAACTCTGCCTCAAACAGCAATTGCGTATAATCCCTATGGCGAAACCGTTTTTATTATCCATGAAGCAGGTTTCGATCAAGACAAAACCCCTATTCTTGTCGCAAAACAGAGTTTTGTCACAGTGGCTGAGCAACGTGGCGATCAAACAGCGATTGTAAAAGGACTGTCGCAGGGGGATAAGGTTGTGACCAGCGGATCTTTCAAGTTAAAACATGGTATGCGTGTGCGCATTGATAATAGTGTGCTGCCCGAAAACAATCCACAACCTTCAGTGATTGATGAATAAAACCGTGAAAGAAACGCGCTATTTCACTGATTTCTTTATACATAAGCCGGTTGCAGCCACCGTCTTAAGTTTATTAATCGTGCTGTTTGGCCTAAGATCTATCTTGACGCTTTCGGTACGAGAATATCCTTTTATTCAAAATGCGGTTATTAGCGTATCCACGACTTATGTGGGTGCCGATCCCGAACTCATTGCGGGTTTTATTAGCACGCCCTTAGAAAATGCGATTGCACAGGCTAATGGTATCGATTATATCGATTCCACCAGTATGCAAAATTATAGTGTAATCAATGCAACCTTACGCCTAGATTATGATCCCAATAAAGCGCTTACCGAAATCAACACAAAAGTAAATGGTGTTATGAATCGTTTGCCGCCCGATGCAGAGAAGCCTGTTATTAGTATTTCAATGGGCGATACCGTCGATGCCATGTATATTGGGTTTAGTAGCGAGGTATTGCCTGCTAATAAAATAACCGATTATTTAATTCGGGTTATTCAACCCAAGTTGCAAGCCGTTGGGGGTGTTCAAACCGCAGAAATTTTAGGTGAGCGTCAATTTGCCATGCGTCTTTGGCTCGATCCTGAAAAACTATCCTCTTATGCGCTCACACCCACGGATGTCGCCCATGCGCTAAGCGCGAATGCTTTAATCTCGGCCATTGGCCGTATTGAAGGCAATATGATTACAATCAATTTAAGTGCTAATACAGGCTTGCATTCGGTCGATGACTATAAAAATATGATTATTCGATCACAAAAAGGCTCAGTGATTCGACTATCAGATGTGGCAAATATTAGCTTGGGATCGGATGATTACGATTCAGCGGTTCGTTTTGATGGTCTTGAAGCGGTATACATCGGGATCCAAGTGGCACCGGGCGCTAATTTTCTAACAGTGGTTCAGAAAGTGCGCACACTATTTGATGAGTTGCAAAGGCAATTACCGGTAGGGCTCGATGGTAAAATTGTTTATGATGCCACAAAGTTTGTGAATAGTTCTATTTATGAGGTAGAGCAGGCCTTGATGGCAGCCTTATTGATTGTTACCGGGATGGTCTTTTTGTTTTTGGCGAATATCCGATCGGTTATCATTCCTGTGATTGCTATTCCTTTGTCATTGATAGGCACTTTTTTTATTATGTTTTTACTGGGTTATTCTATCAATTTACTAACACTATTAGCCTTGGTTTTGGCGATTGGATTAGTGGTGGATGATGCCATTATTGTGGTTGAAAATATTCAAAGACATCGGGAGTCGGGCATGTCCTCAAAAGATGCTGCCCTCCAGGGTGCTAGAGAATTAGCCAATCCCATTATTGCTATCTCAATCGTTTTGATGGCTGTTTACACACCGATTGGATTTATGGGTGGCTTAACAGGCACTTTATTTTCAGAATTTGCTTTTACACTGGCAGGTTCTGTCGGTATTTCTGCGATTGTGGCGCTTACCTTATCGCCTATGATGTGCGCACGGTTTATAAAAACAACCGAAAAAAATACATTCTCTCTATGGGTAGACAAGCAATTTGAACGATTGCGTCAGGGATATGTTCAAAAACTCAATAAAAGTCTGGACACACCCAAGGTTGCAGTGGTGTTTCTGGCCATTGTTTTATGTGCGATTGTTTTTCTGTATAAAACGGCGCATGCGGAGCTTGCACCCCAGGAAGATCATGGCATTGTATTGTCTTTATTAAAATCTCAACCGAATGCTAGCTTACAACAAACGCAAATCTATTCGCGACAAGCCAATAAGATTTTTTCAGGGTTTCCTGAGTTGGAACATGTTTTTCAATTCGATGGGCAGCACGGACTTAATACAAGTATCGCAGGTATGGTCTTAAAGCCCTGGAATGAGCGTTCTCGCAGCGCACAAGCGGTTCAAGATGAATTACAGAAAAAACTGGCCACTGTAGCAGGTGCCCATACGGCGGTTTTTCAGCCAGCGTCTTTACCGGGTGGTGGAGGTGGGTTGCCGGTACAATTAGTGATTACTACCACAGAGCCTTACGAGGCCTTGGATAAGGTTGTGCAAACGATTTATAAAAAAGCCATGGAGAGTGGGGCTTTTGTCTATTTAGATACTAATCTTAATATTGACAAGTTGCAGATTGGGATTGATTTTGATCGTGAAAAAATAGCCGACTTAGGTTTAAACATCAAAGAGATTAGCGATGCTTTGGCTTTTGGCTTAGGGGGCAATTATATTAACCAATTTAGTTTGGCAGGGCGTGCTTATAAAGTGATCCCTCAGATCCAACGTAAAGATCGCTTAAATGCCTATCAGTTAATGGATTATTATGTGAATACGGCAGAAGGACTGCCGATAGCGCTTTCCAATATTGCCAGCATTAAAAAATCGGTGGTGCCAGAAGAACTACATCGTTTTCAGCAATTAAATGCAGCCACTATTTCGGGGGTGCCTTTTCCAGGCCTAACCTTGGGTAAAGCGCTCAGTACTTTAGAGAGCATTGCAAAAGAAAGCTTACCCATGGAATACAGTCTTGATTATGCCGGGCAGTCGCGTCAGTATAAACAAGAAAACAACGCCTTATTTATGACCTTCTTGTTTTCTGTATTGGTTATTTTTCTTTGTTTGTCGACCTTGTTTGAAAGCTTTAGGGATCCCTTGGTTATCTTAAGCAGTGTACCCTTGTCTATTGTAGGTGCCATGCTCTTTATTAATCTCGGTTTTGGGGGTATGAGTCTTAATATTTATACCACCGTGGGTTTGGTCACCCTTATGGGGCTTATTAGCAAGCATGGTATTTTAATTGTGCAATTTGCCAATCAATTACAAAAAGAGGGCAAGTCTAAACGGGAGGCGGTCGAATTGGCTGCCAGTATTCGATTACGCCCTATCTTAATGACGAGCGTTGCCATGGTCCTAGGCGTGCTGCCATTAATCACGGCATCGGGAGCGGGAGCTTTAAGTCGCTTTAATATTGGCTTGGTTATTGCCAGTGGCATTAGCATTGGTACGGCTTTAACGCTCTTTGTCTTGCCCTCTATTTATTTATTGTTGGCTAAAACGCATACGAAGACAGCTTTCAGCGCCTAAACAACGCTTTATAAAAAGGTGTGATTTGACTTGGTTTCCACGCAGCTATAGGATCAAGCTATGTCTACGGCCTCTGTTCATCATAAAGCCTTAACTGCCTGGTGGCAAAGCCCTCTGGGCCAGTCCTTCTTAGCTGAGCAAACACGTATTCTTCAGCCACTTTTTGCACAGTCCTTTGGCTATTATCAGCTTTTGATTGGGGAATCACATTTTATTCAGACCCTGCCATCGAACCGAAAGATGGACCCTATCTGGATCCACCCTATCTCCCAAACTCATATACTGTCGGATGCCCATTCATTAACAGCCAGGCAAGATAAACTGCCTGTTGCTTCTGAAAGTGTAGATTTAGTCTATTTAGCCCATTGTCTTAACTTGGGTCATAATCCGCATGAGGTATTGAGAGAAGCCTTTAGAGTCCTAAAACCTGAAGGTCATTTGATTATCTCCAGCTTTAATCCCCGAAGCGCCTGGGGATTATGGCGGGCTTTGATGCATCCTTTTAAACCGGTGGCTTGGGATGGTCGTTTTATAGCGATGTCGCGATTGCAAGATTGGCTATCTTTATTGGGTTTTGAGTTACTCGAAAGCCAGCGATTCTTTTTTCGCCCACCAATAAGCAATGCCAAGTACCTTGCTCGTCTAGCCTATGTTGAAAAGATCGGTCGGTTTTGCTGTCCGGTCTTAGGGGGGGGCATGGTGCTCTGGGCTAAGAAGTCGGTCTTAACGCTCACACCCATCAAACCACACTACGAACCCGTACCCGTGCTGGAATTCCCTACGCATTAGTGCAAAAAAAAACCACCCTTCCCGTTAATAGGGAAGGGTGGTTTTAGGTGACGACCTAAATTTAAACCATTTCTTTCAGTTTTTGCAGAGGTCTGACCTTAATCACATTACGTGAAGGTTTTGCTTTAAACAGCATTTCTTCGCCTGTGAATGGATTGGTACCTTTGCGAGCCTTGGTGGCAGGCTTGTGTTTCAAGGTAATCTTGACGAGACCGGGCAAGGTGAACTGGCCTGGGCCTTGTTTTTTGAAATGTGCACCAATGACAACACCTAAGTGGTCAAAAAGGTTAGCAATTTCTTTACGTGCGATACCCGTAGAGCCGGCTAATGCATTGAATAATTGGCCTTTGGTTAAAGCTTTATCAACACTGCTTAAAGGGGCTGAACGAAGGGTTTTTACGGCCTTGGAGGCAGTTTTCTTGGCAGTAACCTTGCTACGACCTTTGGCTTTCACAGCAGTGGTCTTTTTAGCAACACGGGCAGTTACTTTTTTTACAGCTTTTTTAGCGACGGCTTTGATGGGCTTGCGTTTTTTCGCGGCCATAATGAATGCTCCTTAAAAAATAATCGAACTTAAAGTGTATTGTTAGCACACGCCCCGCGTTACGGCAAGGGTTAGGCTAAATTAGCACAAAAACCTGCCTGAGTTTAGGTCTGTGTCGAGTACTTTATGAAGGCACACACACACAAACACTGACCAAGACAAGCTCATGCTACCTGAAGCATGTTTTAGAAGTCAATCAATCAGCAATAACAGTCTTTATGGCGCCGTTATTTTTATCCATGCGCAGCGATCATACAGGTCATCATGAGAAGCCTAAG
>CAMCTX010000054.1 GCA_945878715.1 Legionella genomosp. 1
TTACCCATAAGTCAACATGGAAAGCTGCTAGAGCCTCAGGTAGGCTTGCGATTCGAAATTTTATTCTCGGATTTTTATTTATTATATTCGCATTCGCTATTCTCTATAAAGAAAGCGGCAGTCTTTCTATTCAATATATTGTGCACAATCCAAATGATTCTTCTTATATGTTGATTGCATTGATCATGTTATTGATGGGCGCCATGACGCAATCTGCGATTTGGCCATTTCACCTTTGGCTTACAAGCTCAGTCAATGCACCAACACCTGTATCAGCCCTAATGCATGCTGGGATTGTTAATGGAGGAGGCTTCTTATTGGCTCGATTTTCTCCGCTTTACTTGAGTGCTCCAAAAATTCTTCATATCATTTTTATAGTTGGATTAATAAGCGCATTATTAGGGTCTTTATGGAAATTGATGCAACATGATGTAAAACGTATGCTTGCCTGCTCAACAATGGGACAAATGGGTTTTATGTTTATCCAATTTGGCCTGGGATTTTTTGCGTCAGCGCTAGCGCATCTTTGTTGTCATGGCATGTTTAAAGCTTATTTATTTCTTGCTTCAGGCAGCGCCGCTCAAGAAAAAAGACTTGACCTTGGCTACCCGCCTAGTTTTATTTGTTTCTTGTTTTCTTTAGTATGTGGCGTTTTTGCCAGTTATATCTTTGTGATAATAAATAAAAAAAATTGGATTCCTTCAGATACATCCCTTATCATTGTTGGAATTGTTTTTATTGCAGGCGCTCAGTTGGCTTTAACCGTTCTACGGGGAAGATCTTTTAAAAAATTTCCACAAGCAATGATTTTTGCTGGATTAATGGCCGCTCTTTATGGAGCAAATGTTTATTTTTTTGATTTTATTTTATCGCCATTAGAACTTATGCGAGCCCAATCACTTACTATATTTCACGTAATTGCTTTGATTATGTTAGCGCTTTCCTGGTTGTTCATTTTATTTTTTAGACATTCAAATTATAAGGCTGATTTACCAATTTGGTTTATGCGCTCTTATGTTAAAGCGCTAAACAGTAGCCAGCCGCATCCTGACACTATTACCAGTTATCGAAAGGGGTATGATTATGCATAATGAATCATTTAATAATACGCATAGCATAATTAAAGAAAGCTGGGCAAAAATTTCTCCTTTTTGGCCACTTAAAAATCTTATAGCGGTCAATCCAATGCAAGGGTTTGAAGATTTGCCAATTGAAAAAGCTATGCTAGAAGGCGCAGCATTTTTCGAACAAAAAGAATTTCCAAAACCCATGGAATTGATTAACAGACAAACCATTAAATGGTTGCAAGCCTTTTTTGATGAAGGTCAAGCCACTATTGGCATGCCACTTCGAACAGAGGGTCTTTACAAAGCATGGAAAAACCTTGCTTATTTTGATAAACAGATCCATGGAGAAGATTTTAAGAAAAAACAATGGCTATTGGGACTGTCAAAATCTCCAGAAACCGCAATAAAAGAGTGTCTTTTGAAACTTAACATTCCACAAGAAAGCCAATCTATATTTATGACCTTAATGCTTAGCACTTTGCCAGGTTGGGCGTCTTACATTAAATATCGTACTCATTGGACAGAAGGAGAATCATTACATCCTCATCCTATTTCAGAAGCAGATTATATGGCGATCAGACTCATTATCACAAGCCTTCTATGGGAAGAGGCATCTGAACTTATTCAATGGCATAAAACATCTCAAGCGCTGCAAATAAAAAAAATTAGCCCTGTCAAAGTGATAGAAAAAACTGAAACAGAATACCTTCTGCCACTTTTGCGTAAATTAGCGTCACAGACGATGGGTGAGTCTGCTGTTCCCCATGCGCAACTCGTTTTTTGCATTGATGTGCGATCAGAGCCTTTCAGAAGAGCTTTGGAGCGTACGGGAACTTATGAAACATTTGGATTTGCAGGTTTTTTTGGTGTTCCTGTTCGTATACAGAACACTATTACAGAAGAATTATACGCATCATGCCCTGTTTTGTTGAAACCACAACATACTGTTCATGAATCGCCTTGTTCCAATCAAATTTGTGCTCAGGACCATAAAGGATATCAAAAGCTAAATACATTAAAGACGCTATACCAATCACTCAAATATAATTTTACAACTTCATTTGCATTAGTGGAGTTGCTTGGCTTTGGGGCTGGTTTTTGGATGGCATTGCGTAGTCTAAGGCCTATTCTAGCAATTCAATATCGTAGTTCCATTACCGAAAGCATTCGCCCTAATGTTGCGGTCGCTCCTTCATTAGAAAATATTTCTTTTTTAGACCAATGCACTTATGCGGAATCTGCGCTAAGAGCAATAGGACTCACAAAAAACTTTTCATCTTTAATCGTATTCTGTGGGCACGGTAGCGCCACACAAAATAATGCTTATGCAAGCGCTCTAGATTGTGGTGCATGTGGGGGTCGTCATGGTGCTAGCAATGCCAGAATTCTTGCTAAAATTTTAAACACCAGAAAAGTACGTGAGCATCTTAATCAGACAGGTATTTTAATTCCTAAGTCAACACATTTTTTAGCAGCAGAACACAATACAACTGCCGATGAAGTCGAAATTTATGCTGATGATACACATGACATCTTTATTGCAAAAAAAATTAAAACGCTAAAAGATGATCTTAAAAAAGCTGGAAGAATAAATAGTCAGAAACGATCTAAGGACTTAGGATTCGATGCTGATGAAAATAAGAGCGCAAAACATACCAAACTGCGGAGCATTGATTGGGCACAAGTTCGCCCTGAGTGGGGTCTAGCTCGAAACGCCTCTTTTATAGTCGGGCCTCGCGAGATGACTAAAAATATCGATCTCGAAGGACGAGCTTTCCTTCATTCATACGATTATCGTCAAGATTCAGATGGCACAATATTGACGGTCATTCTAACGGCACCTATGGTCGTTGCACAATGGATTAACAGTCAATACCTTTTTTCTACACTCGACAATGTTGCATACGGATCTGGCAGCAAGGTCACTAAAAATATAACTGGAAAAATCGGTATCATGCAAGGTAATGCAAGTGATTTGATGAGTGGGTTGCCGCTCCAATCAGTCTACCGATCAGACAAAGAAGCTTACCATGAGCCTGTAAGACTGATGACCATTGTTTATGCCCCTTCGATCTTTATCGATAAAATTATTGAAAAACAATCTGTTCTTCAAAAGCTTTTCCGCAATGGTTGGGTCCTTCTTATATGTATTGATCCAGACAAGGCTAATCATCCGTACTTTCTGGATCGAGATTTAACATGGAGAAGAAAAGCTTCTAACTTATAAACTCGTGGCCGCACTAAGTTCAAAATTTAGACCTTTTAAAGTTGAACGATTATTCTATACTAGAATGAAGTATTGGAGAAAAAATGAGTAAACCTATTTGGATGTGGCTTATATTTCTTTGTGTAGTCTTTATCTTATTAATTGTAGATTTAGGACTATTTCATAAGAAAGATAAAGAAATAGGCGTGAAAGAAAGCCTGTGGATGAGCGCCTTTTACATCACAATAGCTTTTTTGTTTGGTTTGTATCTTTGGAGTGCATTAGGATTTCAGAGTTTTGCTGAGTATTTGACTGGATTTCTAGTAGAAAAATCTCTTGCTCTAGATAACATCTTTCTCATTTCTTTGATCTTCTCAAGCCTATCCATTCCGCGCAAATATCAGCATCGTGTGCTTTTTTTCGGGATTTTAGGTGTTGTTATTCTCCGTGGCATCATGATTACATTAGGCGCTCAATTAATAAATGAGTTTGGCTGGATACTTTATGTGTTTGCAGCATTTATGGTTTTCACTGGGATTAAAATGTTCTTTATGCCTGAGAAAAAAATTGATATTAATGACAATACTATATTGAAATGGATGAACCAACATTTTCGAATCACAAAAGAAGTTAGCAATCATAGTTTTTTAATAAGAAAAATTGATCCCCTTACAAGAAAATCATATATTTTTATGACCCCTTTGTTTGTTGCTCTTATTTTAATAGAGTTTACCGACCTTATTTTTGCAGTTGATAGCGTTCCTGCAATTTTTACAATTACTAAGGACCCCTATATAATTTACACAAGTAACATATTTGCGGTTTTAGGACTACGTGCCTTGTATTTTGCTTTGGCTTCGATTATTGACCGATTTCATTACCTCAAGTTTGCATTAGCTATGGTCTTGATTTTTATAGGATCAAAAATATTTATAGCGGATTTTATGGGGATAGAAAAGTTCCCACCAATGATTTCTTTGGCTGTAACATTTGGATTGTTATTTTTTGGGTGCCTATATTCACTTTACAAGTCTAAGCCAAGGTAATCCCACCGTATAATGCGTCTATCCTAAAGTAGCGCTAAGCCATATGTAAAACCTGAATATCTAAGGTTCGCTTATTCTGATAATCATTGGCTTTAAGCACAAAAACCACACGGTAGGATTGGCCAACTATTACAGGTAAAGGATCATCCTTGGCATTTTTGCACTTAAACCAAATGCCATTGAACAGCCTATTTTCAGCACCTAGACTTAAGCGTGCATGGGTGCCATCCCCTATCATACGAATGGCTTTAAGCTCTGCGTGCAGCTCAAAAACAGGGGGATCAAATTCCCGCCCAAAGGGCTCTAAAATAGTTAAGCCATCCAAAAAGGCTAGATTAAGATCTTGGGCTTCCAGCAACCCATCGGTCCAGAGTACAGGCCCCAGATCGGAATGGCTAAGCTGTCTACCGCAAACTTCTTCAAAAGCTTCTGAAAAAAGGGCTAGGTAATCCCTATCGAAACTTAAACCACCCGCAGCCCGATGCCCACCAAAGGCTTTCAGCAATGTGGGATGCAGATCGGCAACCGCTTGCAGCGCTTCACGTACATGAAAGCCTTCAATCCCACGTACTGAACCGCTGATACGATTGGGATCGCTCTGTGTGGGTGCTAAAAAAACAGTAGGTCTACCAAACAGATCCTTCAGACGACTGGCCGCAATCCCATGCACACCGGTATGCCCGTCTTCCAGATAAATGCACAAACTTTTTCGCTGTGCATGCACTTGTTTTTTCGCTTCGATAAGACCCCAATCAATAATCGTTTGCTGTATTTTTTTACGCTGTGCATTTTGATCTTCTAAAACAAATAGACTTTGCATCGCATCTGAATCGTCGTTCATCAATAAAAAAGCCACAGAACCTAGGGCATCATTTAAACGGCCATCACTATTAAGTAGCGGTGCAACTTTAAAGGCCAGATCTTCAGCCGTTAAGGGTTTGGGATAACGACTTTTAAGCACACGCCAACAGGCACGCCTACCCGCTTCAATGAGAGGTAATCCATAAGAGACCACAATACGGTTATTAATACTGCGTGCAATGCTTACACAATCAGCCACAGTGCCGACCGCTACAAAGTCCAAGGAAGCACTTAAAGTCGGGGTATTCGAAGGCAGATACTGTAATTGTATAAGACGCTGCCGGGTGGCTGCCATGAGCAACCAAGCGACCATACAACCCGCAATATAGGGATCTCCATAGGCACAATCGGTACGGGTAGGATTTAAACAAGCATAGGCACTCATCGGAATGCCTTCTTTAGGAATTTCATGATGATCACTCACAATCACATCGATCCCGAGGGCTTTTAACTGTGCAATTCTGGGTTCATCCGAAGAACCATTATCGGCGGTAATGAGTAACTGTGGCAGGGGTTTTGAAGCCATAATACGATTGGCCACCGATTGGGATAGCCCATAACCCTCTGTAAGACGATGTCCAATATAGGATTGTATTTTCTCGGGTGGATGCCCAAAAACATTCAACAAATTATCGTATAAAACCGCATGGGCACTTTGACCATCGCAATCATGATCGGTTTCAATCCCAATCATTTGCTTTTCGATAATGGCCTGTGCCACACGTTCGCTAGCCTTTTGCATATCGGCCATGGCCATCGGTGAAGACAATTGCTTAAGGGTAGGTGTGAGCGCTGCCATAATCGAACTCTGCTTGGCCAAAGCACGGGCGGAAACAATTTTAGCGATAACAGGGTTTAAGCCCTCAGCCAGAGCCTGTGCTTCAACCAAGGGATCACGTCTTTTGCTTCGTATAACTGGGATAGGTAACTCATTAATATCTGTCAGCATTGTTCCTACCTTAAAAGCGCTCACTATAGCATCAGAGCCCTGCTTAGCGGATACTATTCCCATGGAATTAATACGTGATCCAGGTACTGCACACTATCCCATCCAAAGCTATCAGGCCGGTAGCATCCGGGTTCGGGATATTACCTATGATTGCCCTATAATTGTTTTAGCTAATCACTTAATAGCGCCTTGGCTGGTACCCTCTTTTAAGGCATTGTCTGCACAGCATTTTGAGTGCTTAATCCCGTTATCGCCCCAAATTGTTTTGCTAGGAACCGGTCTACAGACCCAATGGCCACCTTCGCACATTTTCGAAGCATTGGTAGCCCATGGGATTGCTTTTGAGGTGATGAACAGCGCTGCGGCCTGTAGAACCTACAGTGTGCTCATCGCTGAGGGCAAACAGGTTGCAGCGGCATTATTCCCATAAAATAGCTTTTTAAGGCTGTACGCGATAATCCATTGAAAAATGGATCTAAACGACTGTATTAAAGCCAATGATTTTGATAACCTGTCTGCAGTGTCAATGTGTGCGATTAGTTTTGTGTCTGGAAAGGAAGTTAGGACATGACAGAACTCTTAGAATTGGATCCTTTAATTGAATTCGACCCAGCCTATGTTGCTTGGAAAACAAAATTATTACAGCTCAAAAAAGAAAATGAGGCGATGCGCTCTTATTTTGAGAAAATTATCGATATCACCCCAGGACACCTCTACTGGAAAAACAAAGAAGGTGTCTATTTGGGTTGCAATCTTTTTATGGTTCATTTTTACCATTTCGATTCAAAAATAGCAATGATTGGAAAGACCGATGAGGAACTGTGGCCACACTGTGCCAAAGCCCTGCGAGAAAATGATCTCAAAGTGATGGAAACTGGGGAAACGATTATTTTTGAAGAAACCGTTCATGGATCGACGAATCGATCGGTTAAAATGCCTCTAAGAGATGAGGATGGATCCATTATCGGTGTCATTGGTAATTCGGTTGATATTAGTGATTTGAAAAAAATACAACGAGAACTGATTGAAGCTCGAGAAATCGCCGAAGCCGCCAGGACACTTTCTAAAAATAAATTCTCTTTCTTTAAACCTAGCAAAGAACGATCTTAAGAACTTTTTTTCCGAGGTCTAATAACTCGATAATGCGGCTCCCAAAAAGTCGCCTTTACCGCTTCCTCAACCGAAATACCGGGTGCTAAATTGGCAATACCTTCTGATTGGGCCATTTTTCCAAGGGCTATGGCCATTTGATAGGATACTTCACGTAAATTTTCTAAGGATGGCAATAGGGGATCATCGGGCCCTTGAGGAGACAAGCTGCTTAAAACTTCACAAGCAGCCCATAACATATTTTCGCTTAAAGATTTAGCTTTGACTGCCGTAATCCCCAAACCAATACCAGGAAAGGCAT
>CAMCTX010000055.1 GCA_945878715.1 Legionella genomosp. 1
TTCTCTATTCTCCTGTGGCTTAACACAATCGTTGGACAATACAAACATAGCACAAATATTAGAATGGTACATAGTTCTCTCTCAACCTGTTTAAACAATACCTGAGCCATATCCTTGAGAGGCGCAGCATAGCATACTGAATATCAGAAACAAAGACTGCGCAAAACACCCTAGGCACGCATCGCTTGTTCAATATTAGCCCCTACCGTTTCTACCGCTCCAATACCAGAAACCCTTATAAATTTCAGTGTTTTTTGCGCATACCATGCAATGAGCGGCTCTGTGGTTTGATGATAAATAGCCAAGCGTCTAGCCACCACAGTCTCGCTGTCATCCTCACGTTGTACCAAAGGCTCACCCGTCAGATCATCCACCAACACGGGATGTGTCTGTAGATGGTAAGTACGCCCAGAAGCGGGATGGATCCGTCGACCACTGAGTCGTTGAATAATCGCTTCATCAGGCACTTCCAGATAAATCACCTGATCCATGTAAATACCCGCGTTTTCTAGGGCTTGTGCTTGCTCTAAGGTGCGTGGAAAACCGTCTAATAAAAAGCCTTGTCCATCCGCGAGGGCTTGTACACCTGTCTGAATAAGCTGTATGGCGATAGCATCGGGTACCAATTGCCCACGGGCCATTATCTCGGCCACAGACTGACCTATTGCGCTCTTCGCCAATACTTCTGCGCGCAGCATATCGCCTGTCGAGAAACGTGCTAAATCAAATGTTTTGCAGATTAATGAGGCCTGCGTACCTTTACCTGCACCGGGTGCACCCAACAAGACCACGCGCATCGTCATTCCTTATTCCTTGTTTCATGGTTTTTAATAACTCGACGATGTA
Source organism: Legionella genomosp. 1 (assembly GCA_945878715.1). Lineage (GTDB taxonomy): Bacteria > Pseudomonadota > Gammaproteobacteria > UBA6186 > Azoamicaceae > CADEGZ01. Next base: position 847 of record CAMCTX010000055.1, read on the forward strand.
TTATAGCCACAATGGATAGACAAAAAAAACATATTGACTGGCCTTTAGCAGAAAGCATGTCCGCGGGGAATGTCGTCTTAGCCACCCAATTGCTCGGCCTTTTTATTCAAGAATTACCGAATAATAGGGTTCTTTTTAATCGTTATTATCAGCAAAAAAAATGGGGGGAACTCGAGGCACAGGCCCATAAATTACAGGGGGCTTGTGCTTACTGCGGCGTACCTTTGCTTCAAGACTGTACCAAGAGACTAGAACAAGTCTGTACCACAGGATCCCTAGAGGGTATTGAGTCTGCCTTTGAGGCATTCAATGATTGTATGGATGGATTGCTCGCGGAGGCTAAAGCAGACCCTAGATTACAAGACTGATGAAACATGTATCCCTCTCCCGTTACGGGAGAGGGTCCTGCGAAGCAGGGGGTGAGGGTCGCAGAAAAATGCGAAACATTCTTTTACCCAAATCAACCCTCATCCGGCCCTTCGGGCCACCTTCTCCCGTGAAACGGGAGAAGGATTCGTTAAAATGAGGAATCGCCTTAATGCCCCACCAAGACCACAAAGGCTAAAGCAAATTCCCGTTCGTCGGACAAACTGAGATGGCTTGCAAGTACCTGCTGTTGTTGCATCGCTTGAGCAGCCCCACCCGTACACACAAGATAAGGACGCCCCCCTGGAGCGTGATGTACACCAATATCGGTCAACAACACACCCGCTGGTCTAAAACCCGTGCCCAGCGCTTTGGCCATGGCTTCTTTGGCCGCAAAGCGCTTGGCTAAGAAAGCGACGGGGTCTTTGGAGACCTGTAAATCCATTTTTTCAGAAGAGGTGAGTATGCGACGCCCAAAAGCTGATCCATAACGTTCAAAAAGCGTACGGATCCTTGCCACCGAAACCAAATCGGAACCGATGCCCACAATACTCATAACAGCGCTCGGGTTTGTAAGGGTTTGGGTCCTAAATAAAGCGCTAGGACCTGCTTCATGAGATGCTTAATCTCCGACAATACCCCACTATCTTCTAAGCGTTCATGAGCAAAAGCCAACAAGGTGCTCCCTCTAAATAGAGACTGCGATTGCGGACTACTCGAAGGCATGGGTGTCTGTAACAGAGGCCCACGTTCGGGATCGAAGTGATACCAAGCTTCTGGAATGAGCACATCGCCCCCTAAAGGTAAGGCATAACCTAAGGCTTGAAGCAGTGATTTTTCAAAGATCCTTAACACTTTTTGCTCCGATTCCAAGGCTAATAACCCTGCTAAAGCCCGTTCGTAGTGTTCAAACAATGCGGCATTCGGATCAAAACGATGCATTAAACGTACACAAAGTTCATTCATATAAAGGGCACAAAGCAAGTGTCGCCCTTTTAAAAAATAAACTGGCTCTCTTAACTCGACCGCTTGTAATAACAGTAGATCCGTTTTACCCGCACAGGATAAAAATAAAGGAACAAAGGGCTGCAAGAGGCTTTTAGCCAATGATTTGGGTTTTTTAACCCCTTTGGCCAACACCCCGATTCTCCCATGGTTCTGGGTGAATACATCCAATAAAAGACTTGTTTCTCGATAAGGCCAAGCGTGTAGGATATAGGCTGGTTCTAAGACAAGTCGCACCCTTAAGACTCTCCATAACCGAAGCGCTTCAGCGCTGCTTGATCGTCGGACCAACCACGGCGTATCTTGACCCACAGTTTTAGATTCACCTGTCTGCCCACCAGATTCTCAATATCATGCCTGGCACGGATCCCTACTTTTTTAATTTTCTCACCCTGCTTACCAATTAAAATAGCCTTCTGTCCGTCTTTCTCAAGCCAAATAATGGCACTAATCAAAGGAACTGCAATCTTGTCATTATAATCATCAATGACCACCGTGCACACATAAGGCAATTCATCGCCAAATAAACGGATAATTTTTTCCCGAATGATTTCCGCCATTCTAAACCGTAGAGAGCGATCGGTATCCTGATCGGCCGGGAAATAATGGGGGCCCATTGGCAAAAGGGTGGCTATTTTTTCACGTAAAACTCTTAGATTAACCTTACGTTTGGCCGATAAAGGGATGACTGCTTCAAAGGGCAGCCTGGCCGCTAACAAGGGCAAATAGCTTAATAGATCGTCCTTGTGTAAAGTGTCCATTTTATTGACAACCAAGATCCGTGGACATCGACAGTGTTTCATGAGGGCTAGAACCTGATCATCACCATGATTCCATTTAAGTCCATCCACCACAAAGACCGCCACATCCACATCGACTAAAGCAGCTCTTGCTGAACGATTCATCGCATGATTCAGTGCGGTGTTTTCACGGTCATCCATACCGGGGGTATCGACGTAGATAGTTTGAACAGCGCCTGTGGTATGCACACCCAGCCATCGATGTCGGGTGGTTTGCGGTTTGCGCGAAGTAATACTTAATTTTTTACCCAACAGGGCATTTAATAAGGTTGATTTTCCCACATTCGGACGACCTACAATGGCAACAAAACCTGAACGCGTGGGTTCTTCTTTTACGTTATTTTCCATGCTCTGCTTCCATCTGGTTTAATAAATGCTCGGCAGCTGCCTGCTCTGCCCTACGACGACTGTTGGCCACCCCTACGGCTTCTAAGGACAGGCTGCTAATGCAGCACTGTACCCTAAAAATAGGATCATGGGCACCGCCCTTAATCTCCAAGACTGTGTAGGTTGGCAAGGGCAATTGTTTGGCTTGCAACCACTCTTGTAAACGTGTTTTGGGATCTTTATGACAAGCATGGGGCATTAAGGTTTCGAGTCGGGTTTGATACCACTGTGTCATACAAAGCGTACAAGCCTCTAAACCTGCATCCAAATAAATAGCCGCTACAATCGCTTCCAGGGCATCGGCTAAAATAGACTCTCTGCGAAAACCCCCACTCTTTCGCTCCCCCACACCCAGTTTTAGAAAAGCACCCAACCCTAAGTCCTGTGCTATTTCGGCCAGGGTTTGCCCTTTTACCAGTGAGGCTCGCATGCGACTGAGATCGCCCTCGGGAGCCTGCTCAAAACCCTGATAGAGCTTATCGGCGATCACAAAATTTAAAATGGCATCCCCTAAAAATTCTAAGCGCTCATTATTAAAACCGGTACTCGATCGATGCGTGAGTGCAGCCTGCAGGAGCGAAGGCGTGGTAAAGGTATGTCCTAGTACACGCATAAGGGGTTCTAACAATACTGTAGACGTCGTTTTGCTTTTTTTCATGGCTAATTAATGCAAATCCAAAGTCAATCGTTCAAAACGAATCCAGTGTTTGAATTTATCCCAGGTCATTCCCCTGATCCAATGAACCAACTGCCAAGTGCTATCTTCGGCTGTATAGGGTGTCAAGCTCATCCAAATCCCAAAAGCTCTACCTTGAACGGCCTCGTCCGGGACAAAACCCCACATACGACTATCTTTGCTATTGTCGCGGTTATCGCCCATCACAAAATAAGATTGATCCGGTACAGTTACATCCTCATAAGGATAATGCATGGAAGTTCCCTGCGGATGCGAGGGTTGCACAAACAATTGATGTTTGGTTTCTCCTAAGGTTTCACTCAACACACGCACAGTGTGTCTCACACCACGATCATCCTCGTCCACTAATTCTTTTTCAAAAGTCTGGGAAATAGGCTTTCCATTCACATAAATCACTTTGTCTTTGTATTGGATATGTTCCTTCGGAAGCCCTACCACACGCTTAATTAAATCCATATCGCCGTGTTTAAAAACAATAATGTCGCCGCGCTTGGGATTGCCAATCTCAAAAAATTTGTAGCCAAAAGCTGGAAATCTTAAACCATAGGTGTATTTATTCACGAGCACAAAATCGCCCTCCACCAGCGTTGGGTGCATCGATCCCGAGGGAATACGAAAAGGCTCTGCCAAAAAGGAGCGCAGCACTAACACCAACAATAGCACTGGGAAAAAAGCCTTGGCATATTCAACCCACCAAGGTTCCTGAAAAGCCGATATCTGCGTATTTGGCATGACAGACATTATTCTTTGATGCTTACAAAAAGCACTGTCCACGGCCCATATCAGACCTGTAAGCGTGGTAACACCCAATAAAATCTCAGCAAACCTCATTTCTTTTCCTTATTCACTTTTAAAATCGCTAAAAAAGCCTCTTGGGGAATCTCTATTTTACCCACTTGCTTCATACGTTTTTTACCCGCCTTTTGTTTTTCTAATAATTTTTTCTTGCGGGTAATATCGCCACCATAACATTTGGCTATTACATTTTTCCGAAGGGCTTTCACGGTTGTACGCGCAATGACATGCGCACCAATAGCCGCTTGAATGGCAACATCAAACATTTGTCGTGGAATAATGCCTTGTAATGCCTCGGTGAGTTCTCGTGCACGCGAATTCGCATGGCTTCGATGCACAATCCAAGCCAGGGCATCGACTTTGTCACCATTAATGAGAATATCCAACTTCACCAAATCGGCCAGCTGAAAATGCACAAAATGGTAATCTAAAGAGGCAAAGCCCCGACTCACCGACTTTAAGCGATCAAAAAAATCTAAAACAACTTCATTCATGGGTATTTCATAGGTTAAGGCAACCTGATTACCCACATAGAGCATTTTCTTTTGTACCCCCCGTTTATCGGTACACAAGCCCATAACATTCCCTAAGTAGCCTTGTGGTACCAACATATTGGCTTCTACAATAGGCTCTCGCATTTCATCGATTTTGGAGGGATCGGGTAATTTAGAGGGATTGTCCACATAAATAATGTTGCCATCGCGGGTTTTTATTTCAAAAATAACGGTAGGGGCTGTGGTAATAAGATTAAGATCATATTCTCGCTCAAGACGTTCTTGCACAATTTCCATATGCAATAAACCTAAAAATCCACAGCGAAAACCAAAACCTAGGGCTTCGGAAGATTCAGGTTCATAGAAAAGGGCTGAATCATTGAGTTTTAATTTGGATAATGCTTCTCGAAAATCTTCGTAATCTTCAGAATCCACCGTAAATAATCCGGCATAAACCTTAGGGGTACAAACTGCAAAACCCGGTAAAGGCGCCTTCGCAGGATTGTTTGCCAGTGTGAGTGTGTCACCCACCGGCGCACCATAAATTTCTTTAATCCCCGCAATCATAAACCCTACTTCTCCGGTATGCAGGGCCAATTTTTTCACGCGTTTGGGCGTGAAAATACCGACTTCGTCCACCGTATGGGTTTTACCCGTGGACATCACAAGACATTTATCCCCCTTACGCAATACACCATTTTTAATACGTACCAGGGAGACCACCCCTAAATAGGGATCGAACCAGGAATCAATAATCAAGGCTTGTAAGGGCGCATTCGGATCACCCACAGGGGCTGGTACTTTTTTGATGAGATCTTCTAAGAGTTCGGGCACCCCAATCCCACTTTTGGCACTAATGCGAATCGCCTCAGAAGCATCTAAGCCAATAATTTCTTCAATTTCTTGGATCACACGCTCAGGCTCTGCCTGGGGCAAATCGATTTTATTGAGAACAGGAATGACTTCTAAACCTTGATTAAGTGCGGTATAGCAATTGGCCACGGTTTGGGCCTCGACCCCTTGGGCGGCATCCACCACCAAGAGCGCACCTTCACAAGCGGCTAAGGATCGCGATACTTCGTAGGCGAAATCCACATGCCCTGGGGTATCAATAAAATTAAGGGCATAGGTATGGCCATCTTTGGATTTGAAATCGAGGGATACACACTGGGCCTTAATGGTAATGCCCCGCTCTCGTTCTAGGTCCATAGAATCTAAAACTTGGTTGGACATCTCCCGATCGCTTAAGCCCCCACAATGCTGAATAAAGCGATCAGCCAGGGTCGATTTACCGTGATCAATATGGGCAATAATGGAAAAATTGCGGATGTACTGCATAAGCGGCCAATCTTAGCTTATTTCGCTGCCTGATGCATCAAAGAATGTTAACTTGCTATTTTTTCCAAGATTGCATGGGGATTATTCCTAAACCTTGATTAAGCTCAATACCAATACCAATGTCTACTAGTAGCAAGAACATCTTTTGCTAGCCCAATTACCACTACAATGCAATTCTCCACAATAGAAACCCGTCCAACACCTAGAACCTGGACACTGACAGTTAACTACATTTTGATGGATGAAAGGATTCCAAACAGTGGTACAAGTAATACAACTCGACGTACTAGAATCCCAAACCTTCCCACTAGGACAAGCACAGCTCGTACCATTCCAGACTTGCCCCCCTAGACAGGCTGGGACAACACAACTACCCGCACAGCTATTGTATTGGCCTGAAGCACAGGCAGCCACCGGCACCGCCATCGCAGTCTGACAAGGACCACAACTTAAGGCTACGGTGCCCCCTGAGCCATCGCTATTA
>CAMCTX010000056.1 GCA_945878715.1 Legionella genomosp. 1
AACATCATGGGGCTCATCCGAGAAAATCGAAATACTAAAATGACAATGGAAACAATGGTTAAAAAAAACGCGAGCAGGCACCCTTTTCCAATGGAAGTCATTAAAACAGACAGTGGGTAAAACGCATTAAATGTTTCGCGAAGAAAATAACATTCTAAAATAAACTCCAATAAAAAACCAGCAAAAACACCAATCACAACACCACAAAGCACTATCTCAAACAACATTAATATATAGGACACAATGATCTTAAAATGATGTGCACCAAAACAACGCAGTATCGCAATTGTTTTTAGATGTTTGATGCTAAAATGGTAAGACGCAATTATAATTAATAGACTCGATAAAAATAAATTCATTGCAGAAACAGCCGACAAATATTGGTTCAATTTAAGCAAAACCCTTGAAATGAATGGAATGCTGTCTTTTGCACTCATATAAGTATCGGATGCTTTCAAAACATTTTCATTTTTAAGCCACTCGTCGAGCTTTAATAATTGATCGCTTGGGCCAGCCATTAAGAACCGATAATTCACTTGACTTGAATGTACATCTAAAAGACCGGTTTTTTCAACATCTACCTGATTCATGACAATCAATGGCGCAAAATTCATTAAATTAATAACTTTAGAAGGTTCTGAAAGTAAGAGGCCGGTAATTTTAAATAAAAAATTTCCAATTTTTATATTGTCGTTAAGGGAAAGTTTTAAATTAGATAGCAATTGTTGCTCAATAAAAACCGTTCCAGGCAATGGGGCTTTTTTTATTTCTAAAACTTTTTCGTTGTCAGGTTCGCGAACGCGCAAATAACCTAATAGCGGATAAGGGCTTGAAACAGCACGCACTTCAGCCATTATAAATGATGAACCATATTCAATCATCGTTTTAAAACTATCGGTTTTTGTTGTTGAAAGACCTAGTTTTTGAGCCTGGATTATAATTCGTTTGTCAATCGTTGTGTCGGATTCTATCACTCGATCGCTGCCTAACAAAGATAAGCCACGTTCAACAATATTTTGCGACAATCGATTATATAATAAATTTGTAAAAACAATAGAAAAAACAACCAAAAAAACAGAAGCGACAATTAATCGCAATTCTTTTTCTCGACAATGTCTTTTAAATAACAAAAATGAATTCATAGGTTGAATAATGAATCAACTAACAAGTGATCCCTCCGATAAATAGAGTGATCGTGTGCAAAAGCTCACCACGGTTGGATCATGGCTTACACAAAATAAGATTGGTTTTTCTAAAGCTTTATTTTTTAAATTAAAAATTAATTCCATACATTGGGCGGCTGTTTTTCTATCTAAATGGGCAGTGGGTTCATCAACCAATAACAAACGTGGTTGAACAATTAATGCCCGCGCAATCGCAATTCGTTGCTGTTCCCCACCCGATAATTGCCAAGGATAATGCGCTTGCCGATGAAATAGCCTTACTTGATCTAAAGCATATTCTGCTTTTTCCAGTGCTTGTGGATCATGTGATACTTCTAAAGGTAGCATCACATTTTCTAATGCCGTTAAATGCCCCAGTAGTTCAGGGTTTTGAAAGACAAAACCCACATTCTTAGCCCGCCAACGACTTAAAGCATTTTGGCTGAAGGTGGTTAACGAGCAATTGTCGACCTGTATGGTGCCAGCACTGGGTCTTTCTAAACCGGCTAATAATCCTAATAATGTCGATTTTCCTGAACCGCTTTGCCCAACAATCCCAATAGACTCTTGTGCCTGGACAGTTAAAAAAACGTCGTCTAAAATGCAAATAGTCTTTTTATTTACAATATATCGCTTAGTTAGGTTTTCTATACGTATGAAAATTGGTTTGAACATTTCGATGGTATTTATTGGGCTTCTCCTGATTGCTTCATCTCCTGCCTACAGTATAGCAAATAAAATTGTTATACTGAGCGATTGTTTAAGTATAGCCTATGGTTTTGCGCCAGAATCAAGTTGGGTTCAAAAATTGGATCAGCGTTTAAAAGTAATGCATTATCCTTATGAGGTTGTTAACATGAGCAATGGGGGTGATACAACCCAACAGGGTCTTGAAAAAATATCCGAGATATTAAAAGTCAATCCAACTTTAACAATCCTTGCACTCGGTGGGAATGATGGCCTGCGTGGCTTGGACCCCGTGTTCATTGAGAATAATTTAAGTCAAATTATTCAAAAAATTCAAGAAAACGGTTCTAAAATATTGCTGGTTCGTTTGTTGTCGCTGCCAACTAATTATGGATCTGTGTATAGCAAGCGATTTGCAAGCATCTTTGATCGCTTAAGCGAAAAACACCACTTAAAAATAGTTTCTGTGAAATCAATTGAAGAATCCAACAAAAAACAACAAGATAATGTGCATCTTTCAGAGAATGCACAAATGGATATCCTCAATACTTTATGGCCTTATATTATTGAGAGTTTAAAGAAAGAGGAGTCTTGATGAAAAGCTTAATTCGATTGGCCAACATGTTTCGATCCATTATGTTGATCATGGGAAATTTTTTCAAGAGTTTTGTTAAGATAATAGATTCGTTTATTGGTACAGAAAATGCTGTTATATAAGTCTTTGGAAATTTTTCTAAAAATGTTTCTGGCAATAATAATAAAAAATTTGGGCGTAGTCCTATTAAATCAGTAGTGTGAAATTGTTCAACAGGTAATTCTACGAGCTGATAATTCATTTCTAATGTTAAGCGATCGCCGAGTTGTATGCCAAGGTAAGCAGCCAATTCTTTCTCAATCGAGATATAAGGATTGCGTGCATCTGATGCAGGGCTAGAAAAAGAACTTATTTTTAACAATTGCAACCATGGCAGATTCATTTTTTGAGCAGGCAACAATGCCTGATTTATTTTTAATAAACGGGCTCTTACGACTGGATAATAAACGGGATTCTGGGTTTGATAAGGTTTTAAAAATGCTTGCACTTTTTTTTGATAATCGGGCGGTATGAGCATCAAAAAATAATTAGGTATGTCATGTAATAGGCCTTTATCTTGCATTTTATGGGTCCATTTTTTGATTGAAGCATCTGGTTTTTGGACAGCCTCATAATTCTGAGGACCATTCAAAGCCCAGTGATCGCGCAACCAGTATTCAAATGGAAAAAAAGATTCCCGGTGTCCTTCTAATAACAATTGATAATTAATTTGACTCATTTTTTTTAAAAGCCCAGTTGATTGTAAATCGATTTGATGAATGACTGCTAAAGGTGTATCACCCTGTCCGTTCAAAGTATTTAAGAGCTTTATCGGATCTGAAACGATTATTCGTGCAATCCTAAATTTCGTATTGCCAAGTTTTAAGGAATCACCCAATTCTAGATCAAGCATTTTGAGCAGTTGTTCTTCAACCCAAATCTCGCCCGGTTTTGGAATGGGATGTTTTGAGGCTGGACGCGTGATTAAATGACCTATAAGAGGATAGTTTTCTTGAACACCATGTACTTCGACTGGAATAAATGGAACCTTGGTATTCAAAATGCTTAGAAAAGAGATCACTAAACTGTGCTTCAGGGATGATTTTTTGGCTTGTTCAAGAATGATCGAATCGATAGACTGTGCAGAAGAAAGCAGCCTATAATCGAGTTCGGGCGTGAGTGCTGACACTGCTTGAACAGTTAGGCATAGGATAGCAATACCACACTGAATAAAAAAACGAAGCAAGGTAGTTCTCTTCTTATTTTCCGCCGCCGCCTTGAGTACAGCCACCACATATTGAATATGATCCTAACCCCACACAAAAACTCCCAGCACAACAATTTCTTTCAGGACTCCATTCCTGGAACCATTCTGTACAGCCACAACCTCCGCCACAAACTGGGGCCCGACCGCCTGTACAATTGTTGGTAATGAGCATACAGCAGGCGGGAAACTCAAAACCCTCCCAACCAGGGGGGGTCTGCATACTCGTACCAGGTGGGCAAACACAACTTTGACTTGCACAATCCCAAATTTGGCCTGTGCCCGCTGGGCAAGCAGGCCCACAGCAAGTGCCATTCCAGTTTTGGCCTGCAGGACAAGCGCAGGCTGTACCATTCCAGACTTGCCCCCCTAGACAGGCAGCGACAACACAACTACCCGCACAGCTATTGTATTGGCCTGAAGCACAGGCAGCCACCGGCACCGCCATCGCAGTCTGACAAGGACCACAACTTAAGGCTACGGTGCCCCCTGAGCCATCGCTATTAATGGTTAGGGTGCTTTGGTTCGTACCACTCATCCAATCCCCATACACCCAGGTACAGCTATTCGTGTTGTAACGACTGTAGGCCTTCACCCGTACTTCATTCATACAGTTCCGCTCGCAAGTAGCACCCGTGCCATTACTTTGACCCGGATTGCTGCAAGAACCTCCCACACTATTAAAAAAAAGAAGTTTGCTATTGGTCGATGCAGCCAGATTATAGTTCCGCTGCGTAGGCGTTGCGGTAGCTGTAACCCCCACCCCATACACCGGCGTAGTGGGTGCATTGGTATAAGCATTTTGGCCACTCAGCGGCATGGTTAATTGGCTTTCGGCATAAGCTGTCGACTTTGTAGAAGCCCCAAAACCCATCGCAATAATACGGTAAATGTTTACTTTAGAATAAGGATCGCAACCTAAATCAATCACAAAAAACCGTGGCGCTATGGCCACTTTGCTATTGGGCTTATTGGGAGTGGCTTGGGCATTGCTTGTAAAATAGCTACCGGGCCGCAGGGCAAAGTCTGTATTGTTGGGACTGCTGGCAAAAGCAGCATAGCGCCATACCGCAACCCCATTCGTCGACACAGGCACCCCATTCGCATTCACACAACCTGCAACAGCTGCACAAGTCGGGGCACCAGGCGCCCACTGGGTGAGTAAAAGCCGTTTGGCCTCCGCCAAAGCATATTGGGCCGATTGCAGCGCTAAAGTCTTATCCTGATCGTGGGTGCTTAATTGGTATTCCGTTACCACATTTTGCATGGTCGCAATACTTAAGCCCGCCAACATAGACAGAATTAAGGTGCTGACCACCAAAATAGAACCGCGGTTTTTTGGATAACCCTGCACAATAAGCTCCCAAGACTAGAACCTTTTCAGTGTAGTTCATCCTAAGCCCATTAGCTCTCTTCGCCGCTGCCTGACGGTTATGGAACGCCTGTTATTTTTTATTTTATAAATCAATTGCTTACAAATATTTTTACAAATAAGAAGTGCAACTTCTGATTTGTTTATTTACTCCAGCCCTTGCTATAATACCCCCATGATGATCGAGCGCGCCCTACAAAAAGAATTTCAAACCCTTATGGGTCAATACCCCGTTGTCACGCTCACGGGCCCTCGTCAATCGGGCAAAACCATGCTCGCCAAAAGCACCTTTCCTGACAAACCCTATGTCAATCTTGAAGCCCATGATACACGTGCAAAGATTGCAATGGATCCTCGAGGCTTTTCTTTACAGACGTAGGCATCGTCAGCTATTTACTGGATATTGAAACGATTGCCCAGGTAGCACGCGATCCCTTAAGAGGCGGATTAATAGAAAATCTGGTGCTTTTGGAACTCGTAAAAGAACGTCTTAATCAGGGAAAAGATCCCCATTTCTATTTTTATCGCGACAGTCAACAAAACGAAGTGGATATTATTTATAAATCATCGAATAATCTTATTCCGATAGAAGTGAAGGCCTCAAAAACCTTGCATAAAGATTTTTTCAAAGGCCTGAATTTTTTTAAACAATTGGTGGCCGATCGTTGTCCTAAAGGGTATTTAATCTATGCTGGAACGGATGAATCTTTGATTCAATCTTTCCAGACCCTGAATTTTAAAAATGCTTATACGCTTGTTTCAGCCAGCGTCGATTTACCGTGATCGATGTGGGCAATAATCGAATTAACAATCAGAAAGACCTCCACTTCCATCACAGACCTTGCGCGTGCAGCAACATTTACTCATGTTTCCACTAAAATCCGAACCATATTGATGAGGGTTCTTGCAACAGTACATATTGGGATAGTTAGAGTCCCATACTTTAGCACAGCATTTATGGCGTGAATTCCACCGTTGATTATTGGGGCAAACACAACTGCTGCCGTTCCAGGTTTGACCACTCGGACAGGTTACACAACTAGAACCATTCCAGTTTTGGCCTGCAGGACAAGCACAAGCTGTGCCATTCCATGTTCTACCCCCCGTGCAGGTTACACAACTAGAACCATTCCAGTTTTGGCCTGCAGGACAAGCACAGGCTGTGCCATTCCAGACTTGCCCCCCCGTGCAGGTTACACAACTACCCGCACAACTATCATATTGTAAAGAAGCACAAGCTGTTGCGGGTACCGCCATCGCAGGCTGACAAGGCCTAACACAGCTGAGCGTCGTAAAGGTTGCAGGCGTATTCGCACTATCTTGTAAGGTGAGCACACTTTGGTTACCTGCACTTACCCAATCCCCATACACCCAGGTACAGCTATTTGTGTGGTAACGGCTATAGGCCTTTACCCGTACCTCACCCGCACAATTCATTTCACAGGTCGCACCGCTGCCATTATTTTGACCGGGATTGGTACAACTACCAGCCACACCCGTCGCACCATTAAAAAAAAGAATCTTACTGTTGGTCGAAAAGGCTAGATTATAATTTTGTTTTGTGGGCTGTGTCGCGGCTGTCACAGGCACAGCTACTCCGACAATAGCTGTGGTCGGTGCATTTCTATAAGCATTTTGGCCACTTAAAGGCATGGTTAATTGGCTTTCGGCATAGGCTGTCGACTTTGTAGAAGCCCCAAAGCCCATGGCAATAATACGGTAAATGTTTACTTTAGAATAAGGATCGCAACCTAAATCAATCACAAAAAACCGTGGCGCTATGGCCACTTTGCTATTGGGCTTATTGGGAGTGGCTTGGGCATTGCTTGTAAAATAGCTACCGGGTCGCAGGGCAAAGTCTGTATTGTTGGGACTGCTGGCAAAAGTGGCATAACTCCATACCGCAACCCC
>CAMCTX010000057.1 GCA_945878715.1 Legionella genomosp. 1
AAGATCATGCAGACAATAGAAAGGAGGAAGGTCCACAAACGCATATGCATGAGAAAAAGCAAAATGGGTAGGGCAGACCAGGCATCCATAAAATAAAATCGGGGGGTGCGTGCCACATCGCGCCAGTGCGTACTCTCTAAGATAGGCATAGGGCAATCCTCATTCGGTTAATCCGGCGTCTTTATCGGCCATTTTTGAACGGGTTTCAATAATACGGTATTCACGTTCACACAGAATGCCTTGTTCAAATTTGCGCTTTGCATCCACATACATGGGTTGGCCACGTTCTCGGAGTAATTCTCGGGTTTTAGAGGCCAAGCGCTCTACGGGGGTTTTGATCAAGATATCTCGCACTTCTTGATCAAAGGCTAAATATTCTCGTAGCGCTACCCGTTTACCATCGGTGCTGGGTGCGAGTCTTTGCCAGACAATCAGGCGCAGGGTTTCTAAAATATCCAAGGCACGCCCATTGCGCTCTTCAGCGGGGAACGTTGAAATCATACGTCGTACCGCATCCGAAACGCCATTGCTATGCAAAGTGGTATAACAAGGATGTCCTGTGAGCGCGGCATCAATCACTGCACTGATGGTTTCGACATCACGTGCTTCACCCACCAAAATTAAACGGGGTTTTCGGCGCAAGGCATTGCGTACACCTGCTGCAAAACTGGGTAGATGACGGGGAATTTCTGATTGGCTGATAATCGAAGAGGGCATGGCTACGCTATCGTAAACGAATTCAATGGGGGATTCATAGGTAAGCATTTTACGATTCCCTTCACCTTGCTCGGCCAGATATTTAATGATAGCTGCGAGCAGGGTGCTTTTACCCGATCCGGTGGGACCTGTCACAATAACGGTGCCCTGATCGGGGGCCATGGCTTCTAAAATGGCGGGTTCGATGTCTAGGGTGCTTAAGTCTGGTGGGGTACTGGGAATGCTACGCAGCGTAATTTGTAGGCCATCATGCCCTTCCACTTGGCAGCCTGTGCCATTAACCCTAAAGCGAAAACGTTGGCTTCTATTGGGGCGAATCTCATATTGCGTGTCTACATCCTTACCGCTGTAAATCTGCGTAGTACCATTAGAGCCATAAATAGCATTCAGCATATCGCCCACTTCGGTATTGGATAAGCGACGACTGGTGACAGGGTGTAGCGATCCATGCACTTCGGCCAGAATAGGGCTATTGGTTTGTAAGGTTACATCCGAGGCTGAAAGGTTCACACAATGGAGCAACACCCTATCCAGGGATTCGGTGCTAAAGCGGATCGGTTCCTCGGGTAGTAGCCATTCACTCATGCGGAATAATCTCGGTTTTCCAATTTTGGCTATCGTTTTGCAAGGTAGGGAAGGCTGTAATGCGAAGCACGCGATCGCTCACCGTTAAATCGGATCCCCCGCCGGTCACACCCATATCGGTTTCAGCCACATAAGGCGGGCTTACCATCTGTTGGGCCAGCAAGGTTCTATAACGGACCATGCCTTCAAAGTCGCGCTGTAAACGGGCAATGTTTTCTTTAAAAATAAGTTCCGCTTGCTGCATACCTGCACGCCAGCCTTCTTGGGTATATTTTTTCCAGATCAGTCGTTCTACCGCGGTACGGGGTAGGAGTGTACGATCGGGCGTTTCAGGGGGCGTAAAGGATAGCCATAAGTAATCACGCCAGTTAGGTGCAGCGCTTACAAAACGGGCCTGATTCAGAATCTGATAGGTGCGATCAGCAATACGAATGGTATCCGTTCCTCCCAGGCTTAAAGTGTTTCTCGCTTCGGTCAGTATAGGGGGCAGGACGTTTTTATCCAGTAACATCGCATTAAAATTGAAAATTCTGTAGAGCAAACTTTGGTTTTGCACAAGAACCGCATTAATCTTCGCAGAGCGCCAAGCCAGGCCGCCTCGGGCGCCCACACTCAGGGCAGTGTCGCGTAGAATTTGTGTGCGAATGGCGCCTACGGCCGATTTGCCCGATCCGGGTGAGAGTTTTTGAAGGTTCGTTAAAGTGTCTGCGCTGTTATCCTTTGTTTTACAACCCGATAGGCCAAGGAGAAGGGTGAGAGCTAGCAGGTGGAGCCAGCAGCGCATCATTGCAAATACCTAACTTCAATGATTTTATCGTTGGGAAAGACCAAGATATAGGCACGCTTGCCGGCCTGTAGGCTGGCATTTTGTAAGACATCGGCCATCATCGCAGCCTTAACGCTAATAGAAATCAAAATAGGGATCGGGGGCTCTTTCCCTAAAAACTTCACCCGATACTGGCTTAAGTCGGCGATCTTTTGTACCAAAGGTGCTAAGGGTCCGGTCCATTCGAGATCGACCTTGCCGCTCATGCCGCCTTCGGGGGTTGTGAGTGGCGCTGTATCTAAGATGGGGGGGCTTTCAGCTTGTTCAGCCGCGGCTAGCACGCTTAGCGATTGTTCGATAGATTTTGCAGCGTGTACCAGTTGATCCTCGATGGACCCTGGATTGAAGGGATCCTTAGAGCCACTGGAGCTCATATCCATATCAGCATTACGGGGGGGTGTTTGTTGGAGCACGCTACAGGCGCTTTGTAGCGTTAGCATGAACAAGATCAGGATAGCAAAGGCATTTTTTTTCATGTTAAGTCAACCACCATCAAGAACAGAATCTATGGAAACCCTATAGTCATTGAAGCAACCAAATGACTCGCTTGTCAACTTAGGTTTAGTTTATTACTATAACATAAGAGTATAACCCGCCAATAGGTGATAGACTGTCTTGCCATTTCGAAGATGGAGAAAGGTTTGGATTTTTCAGCGCAGCTTAAAGCCATTTCACAGTCTATCGGCTGTGAGTATACCGTGAAAGGACAGCCTGTGAGCATGGATCACGTTTTTTCACTGACAGGCTTATTGCCTGCTTTGTTGCGTCGTGCCGATCAGCTTTGCTCTTTTTGCATGGGGTATGGATTGGGACTCAGTTTTGACAATGATCAGGCTGCAAAGCTGGGTGTGGTTGTGCGATTGGATAACCATACGCCTTCGGTTTTACGTCTACTGTGCGTGACCGATGTTTTGTATGAGTTTATTAACCGTGCAAGCTCGGTCAAAAATGTCCCCTTAGATGATTTGATGACAGATTAATGGCTAGTAATGCTGGTGGCGGACAAGATCAGGGCGCAGAAAAAAATGCCTACTATATGTTCTGGCTGCTCGTACTCATTTCAATGGCAGCAGGCATCGTTTGGTATTATTTTCACGATCAGTTTAAGTGGTTTTTTCTCAAGGTTCGTGTATTAGAATTCCAGCTTATTTACTTTTTTTTAAGGATATTACCCGAGCAATTGCCATGGCTTGGCCATTTATTGCCAGATGCCTTGGGTTCTGCAAAGGCCTATTTAACCGTGGCACAGAACTTAACAACCGATACACTGAGTTTGGATTTAGCAGAAGTTCTGAGTAACGCTGCCGGATCCTATTTGCGTTATCCGGTTGGCCTTTATCTTATTTGTTTATGTATTTATGTATTTAAAACGAATGTGCACATGCGGCTTAAAAAGAAATTTACCATGCGCAGTTTAGCTTTACAAGAGCAAATAAATTGGCCACAGATTAAAATTGTCACCCAAACCGATTTGGTTGAAGAAGATTTAGAGACAGGGCCTTGGGCGATGGCCATGACACCCTTTCAATTTGCCAAGAAAAATAAACTTATTACCATTTTATTAGCGGATGCAGGCGAAAAACGTTTTGCAAAGATACAAGCGGCAGAATATAGCATTCGTTTACATAAAGTCCGTGCAGAGCGGGCTTTTAGTGCTCAATTAGGGCGCCCGGTGCATGGTATCGAACAGATGCCACCCCATCGAAAGGCTTTATTTGCAGCCTTGGCAGGTCGGGCTTGCAGAGATGGTAAAAAAGCAGCGGTTTTGCTTATACAATTGGCTAATTCTGCCGCAGACGGTGCCTTAGATTACGATGGGGTTGATACCTTATGCGCACAATATCTTAAAAACAGCAAAATAAAAGCTTTGTTTAGTGCGCATGCCTACGAATTTACATTTTTTATCTCCTTGCTCTTATTAGCGCGCGAAGATGGGGTGGTAGCCTCTGCCGATTTTCTATGGGTTAAACCGATGGATAGACGTTTGTGGTATGTGATTAATAATGTAGGTCGCCAAACACCTGCAGTGGAAGTCGGTGGTATTTTTAACCATTGGTATTATGAAGTGGGCATGAAACGTGCCTTAAGTACACCCAAAGTCGAGGGGGCGGTAGAAGCCTTAGATCAGGCTCTTTCTGCCGTGATGTATATGCCGACCGATGAAGAAAAAGCCGAAATACTTCAGCAAACGCCAAAGCCTTCCGAGGCGCTTCCTGAACCACCTACAACTGATTCGGTGCCATCATGATAAGAGGGATGGATGCCAAACAAGAACAATCGGTACGCCAACTCGCAAGAGACACGCGTCCGCTGGGTGTGCGGGTTGCAGAGGTTATTGCTAAACCAGAATGTCTACTCATACTCGCCACCAGCAGTATTATGGGCAGTTTTTTTTATCCCTTAATAATCGATATCGCTGCCGTTCTCTGTAGTGCGACTTTCGTCTTTTCCATCACCCGAGAACGCACCTTGCCCTTTCGTATTCCCCGATCGGCGCATCTCAAAGATTATAACGATCTCATACCGGGTTCGACCAAGCCCAAAATAGGCGATGGTATTGCTTTTTTTGGCAACGATCGCCTTACACGTGAAGAAATGTGGTTTAGCAATGATGATATGCGAACCCATGTCTTAATCTTTGGTTCTACCGGTAGTGGTAAAACCGAGGCCCTTATTGGTATGGCCTTTAATTCTTTGGTCTTTGCCAGTGGTTTTATTTACATTGATGGTAAGGGTGATAACAGTTTATTTGCCAAGATTTTTTCGATGGTGCGCAGTATGGGTCGGGAAGATGACATTCTGCTGATTAATTTTATGACAGGTGCACGCGATGTTTTGGGGCCTCAGAAGACCCGGCTTTCT
The DNA here is from genome assembly GCA_945878715.1 of Legionella genomosp. 1. Taxonomy (GTDB): domain Bacteria; phylum Pseudomonadota; class Gammaproteobacteria; order UBA6186; family Azoamicaceae; genus CADEGZ01. The sequence continues at coordinate 4,991 of CAMCTX010000057.1, forward strand.
AATACCATGAATCCTTTTGCACGGGGCTCTTCCAGCATGTTATCTCAGCTGGTGGTAAGTCTTATGACCGGCGGTAAGCCACAAGGGGGTGGTAACGATGATATGTGGACGGGGCGAGCGATTAACTTTGTAGAATCGCTGATGCGTGTTCTTACGGTGATGCGTGATGCAGGTCATATCTTGTTAGACGCCAACTCCATTCGTGATTATTTTATTTTAGAAAAATTAGAACAGATTGTGGTCGATAAACAATTCCCCATTTCAGACACCTATAGTGTTTCTTTAGATGATTTCCCTAAAGAAATCTTAGAACCCTTAACCGCGTACCTTAGAAATTTACCCGGTTACAATCCACAAAAAAAGGGTAATCAGGCCTCCGAAGTGCGAGAACAACATGGTTTTATTACCATGCAATTAACCCGGGTTTTTGGTTCCTTGGCCGATACCTATGGGCATATTATTCGTACTAATTTAGCAGAAGTCGATTTAAAAGACGTTGTTTTAAACCGTCGTATTTTGGTGGTGCTATTACCCGCCTTGGAAAAATCGCCTCAGGAATTATCCAATTTAGGGAAGATTATCGTGGCCTCGCTCAAGGCGATGATGGCTTCGGGTCTAGGCGATGAAGTCGAGGGCGATTATGCCGATGTCGTTTTAAGAAAACCCACCAATGCCAAATCACCCTTTGTCTGTATTATGGATGAATATGGTTATTATGCGGTAGAAGGTTTTGCCGTTGTGCCAGCCCAAGCCCGATCGCTGGGGTTCTCTGCTATTTTTGCAGGTCAAGATTTGCCAGCTTTCCAGAAAGCATCCAAAGAAGAAGCGGCTTCTATTGGTGCAAACTGTAATATTAAAATTTGTATGAAATTAGAAGATCCCCAAGAGACCTTCGAATATTTTAATAAGGTGGCAGGGGAATCCTATACCACCAATGTGAGTGGTTTTCAGGTCGATTCTAATAGCTTAACCATGAACTATATGGATACCCGCAATGCCTCTGTCGATAAGCGTCAACGTATCGATCTCTTAGATCTTAAAGATCAGCGACCGGGCGAATATCATATTTTCTTTAAATCAAAAATTATTCGTGCAGAGACTTTTTATGCGGCCCCAAAACCCGTTAAAAAAATTCGACTTAATCAGTTTTTAAAGATTGAGCCACCGGCTGAAAAAACATTGTTGGAAATGGATAATAGACTTAAACGGTTGCAACAGGTTTTTGGTACACAAGATCTGGTGCGACCAACGCTTGCAGAGAGTCATGATATTGATATTTTGGTACAAGCTTTCCAAGGCGCGATTCATTTAAAGCCCTTTGAACGAGGTGTTTCTGCACTGATTGCTATTTTAGAGCAGGAAGTTCAAAAGCAAAAATCGCTGAGTGTTCCCTTTGAAGATCCGGGTTTTGAACATGAAATGTCGGCCTTTAGCAAAATTTTTGTAACCCCTATTGTGCTGAAGATGATTGGAAAAGAAAATCAAGATCTCTTTTCGCTACCCCTGATTCGTCGTGGTAATACCAGCGAAGAGCTCAAGCACATAGAGCGATTGGGTGGGAAAACAGAGCAGGAAGCTACAAATATTGCAGAAGGGATTATTCGTGATATCGAAAGCGCCACAAAATTTCCCCCGGAAATTCATTTTGAATCCGATGTACCTGGGTTACTAAAGGGCATCCACGATTTGATCCGTATGTTTGGGGGCGACCCGATGGCTACGCCTGCCGCACCTGCACAGCCAGAGGCTGCCTTATCTTCCTATGCTTCGGAACAAGATCTGGATGCAGACGATTTACCCGATCTGCCCGATTTGGAAGGATTGCTAGCCTCTGGTTTAGATGAGGAAGATGATGCAGAGGAAGAACCAGAGGATGATAAGGAGTAA
>CAMCTX010000058.1 GCA_945878715.1 Legionella genomosp. 1
GCTTCACGAAGCCTTCACGGACCATACAACCCGCAATCGCACCAATCTTCGTAGACCTAAAGACATCCCGCACTTCGGCCAAGCCTAAAATACGTTCTTTAAATTGGGGTTCGAGTAAACCATGAATGGCGCGTTTAATATTATCGACCACATCGTAAATAATACTGGAATAGTACAGTTCTACCCCATTTTTCTCGATTAAGGTACGGGCTGATAAATCGGCACGGACATTAAAGCCAATGAGTACTGCCTGAGATGCCATAGCTAAGGCAACATCCGATTCGCTAATACCACCCACACCTGCTGCAATAATTTTTACTTTTACTTCATCGGTCGACAAGGCTTCTAAAGCATCGCTTAAGGCTTCGGCCGAACCATGTACATCGGTTTTAAGCATGATATTGAGTGTTTTCATGCCGCCCTGTTGCATGCGATCGAAAAAGCCTTCTAAATGTGCAACGCCCTTCAGCATACGTACATCACGATGCTTGGTATGACGAAAGAGCGCAAGCTCTCTGGCTTTTCGTTCATCATCCATTACCACAAAAGGTTCGCCTGCTTGTGGGATACCGGATAATCCTAAGACTTCAACCGGTATAGAAGGACCGGCCTGCGTGATTGATTTGCCTAATTGATCATGTATGGCACGCACCCGACCATATTCTGAGCCCGTCACTAAGATATCACCGACTTTTAAGGTTCCCATCTGAACCAATACCGAAGCCACAGGGCCACGACCCTTATCTAAACGGGATTCCAAGACCAAGCCACTGGCATGCCCTTTAACAGGTGCTTTTAAATCAAGCATTTCAGCTTGTAGTAAAACCCCTTCTAATAAGGTATCAATACCCGTACCTTCTTTGGCAGAAACGGGTACAAAAATAACGTCTCCACCCCAGGCTTCTGGCACTAATCCATGGGTGGATAATTCGCGCTGAATACGCTCTAGATCGGCTTCTTTTTTATCAATCTTATTAATCGCTACAACAATAGGCACCTGGGCCGCTCTGGCATGTTGCACTGCTTCGATGGTCTGAGGCATGACACCGTCATCGGCGGCTACGACCAAAATAACAATATCGGTACATTTGACACCGCGGGCACGCATGGCTGTAAAAGCAGCATGACCCGGAGTATCGAGGAAGGTAATCGTGCCATCCTTTATTTTTACATGATAGGCGCCGATATGCTGCGTAATACCACCCGCCTCTTTATCCACCACTTTGGTATGACGAATATAATCTAAAAGGGATGTTTTTCCATGATCCACATGTCCCATCACGGTCACAATCGGTGCGCGCGGCAATGATACTTCGGTATTATCCATGGGTATAAAGGCTTCGGCGCTTTGATCTTTCTCAAGCGTTACCGTATGGCCCATCTCTTCCACCAAGATGGTTGCTACATCTTTATCGATGGGCTGATTGATGGTTACAATAATACCCAGCTTCATTAGGGTTTTAATAACTTCGGCAGCCTTTACAGACATTTTCTGTGCTAATTCGCTGGCCGTATTAATTTCTGCAATGGCTATTGCACGTACCAAGGGTTTGGTGGGCTTTTCAAAAATATGCTTTTTCTGAATTTCTTCTACCAAGGTTTTAATTTCTTTTTTATGGGCTCTTACGTTGACTGCTTTAGAACCTTTAGATTTAACCTTGGGCCCACGCCAGGCAGCCGATGCAGGTGGTACTGCGGCATCACCTGTTTGCAGGCTCGGATCATCCAGTACGCTATCCTCTTCAAGTTCGGCACTTTCAGCAGATAATACATCGATCACTTTAACAATATTGCCCTTATGCCACTGAGAGGCTTCATCTTCTCGGGCTCGCAGCTTCGCTTTATGACGTTTTTTCTCGATATCATCCAATGATTCTTTGGCAGAACGTGCGCCTTTTTTGGGTGCGTTTACAGCTGCCCATTCATCTTTCTTAGCATGTTCAGGTACTGTCTGGGATGTGGGTACTTCGCTCAAAGCCTCTGGTAGCACGCCTGCATCGGGTAATGCTTCTTGCTGACCCTCTGAGATGAGGCCTTCACTGTTACTGTTTAGGACCGCTTCTGCTGATTCTTCCAGTAACTGTTCTGTTTCAATCTCGGCTTCGGCTTCTGGTACTGCACCCTTCACATAAACCTGACGCCTTTTGCGTACCACACTCACGGTGCCTTTTTGGCCTGAAGACCGTTGAACCTTAATTTCTGTTTTGCTTTGACGTTTTAAACTGATTTTTTTAGAACCAAGACTTAAGGTTTTAGGCTTGTCTTTATCTAAGAGATCTAATAGGGCTTGGGTAGCTTCTTCCGGTACAATAGCGCTTGGATCTAAGTCAAAACCAACGGCTTTGAAGCGTTCGGTTAAGTCTTGGATTTCTATCCCGAAACTTTGTGCTAATTCTTCAAGCGTCTTCGCTGACACACCCTTCTCCCCACGATCTTAAAGCCTGCTATACAAACCAATGGGCTCTAGCAGCCATGATAAGATCAGCCGCCGTGGTCTGATCCAAATCCCCAATATCTTTAATATCATCAACCGTCAAATCGGCTAATGCATCACGTGTCAAAATGTCACGATCCGCCAAAGCCGCTGCCAAGGCTTGATCCATACCTGGTAAAGCCAATAAATCTTCAGCTATTGTTTTATCGAGTCGCCCTTTGCTTGCCATAGCCTCTGTTAATAAGGCATTTTTTGCACGTGTTCTTAATTCATTGACGATTTCTTCATCAAATCCCTCGATGGCCAATAATTCTTCCACGGGCACATAAGCGACTTCTTCCAAACTCGTAAAGCCTTCTTCGATCAATACATTGGCAACTTCTTCATCCACTTCCAAAGCTTGGGTTAAAACAGAGACTAAGCTCTGTTGCTCCGCTTCGGTTTTAGCCTTGGCATCGCTATCGGTCATCACATTTAAATCCCAGCCTGTTAATAAGCTTGCCAACCGAACATTTTGACCATTTCTACCAATCGCTTGGGAAAAATAAGCCTCCGATACTGCCACATCCATGGTGTGGGCATCGTCGTCCACCACAATAGAAATGACTTCGGCAGGTGACATGGCATTCATAACAAATTGAGCCGGATTATCATCCCACAGTACAATATCAACCCGTTCACCACCCAATTCATTCGAGACAGCCTGCACCCGTGCACCACGCATCCCAACACAAGCGCCGACGGGATCGATACGGCCATCATTGGTTTTCACGGCAATTTTAGCACGTATACCCGGATCGCGTGCGGCACGCTTAATCTCAATAATACCTTCGCCCACTTCAGGGACTTCAATTTTAAATAATTCAACCAGCATTTCATTCACGGTACGGCTTAAGACTAGCTGAGGCCCCCGAGCTTCTTTCACAACATCGACCAAATAAGCACGGAGTCTATCCCCAGGTCTTACAGCTTCGCGCGGTAAAATATCTTCTCGACGCAAGACGGCTTCAGCATTGTTACCCAAGTCTAAAATAACCGCTTCTCGGTTACTTTTCTTCACAACACCGATGACGATCTGGCCTATTTTTTTGCGGAATTCCTCGGCAACATTTTCATGCTCAGCCTCACGAACCCTTTTCAAAATCACTTGTTTAGCTGTTTGTGCAGAAATACGTCCAAATTCCACCGATTCCATAGGTGATTCGATAATATCGCCCACCTTAGCCGCTGGATTACGCTTTAAAGCTTCTGATAAGGCTATTTGAGTGAGCGGATCAAGCGCAACTGATGCATCTGTTTCACCCGATCCGGCTTCATCTGATTCATCGGCTTCAACAGGCATTGGATCTTCTACAACTGTCCATTGCCTAAAGGTTTCATACTCGCCCGATTTGCGATCAATGCTTACACGCACGTCCATATCGGACATATACTTCTTTTTAGTAGCAGAGACCAAAGCAGCCTCGATGGCTTGGAATATAATTTCCTCCGAGATCCCTTTCTCGTTGGAAACAGCACTTACCATTAGTTTTAGAGGAACATCTTTTGTCATATCAAGCCTCACTACGTTTAATCCCTGGTCTATTCCGGCACTAATCTGGCCTCATTAATCGTCGCAAAATCAAAAAACGCCACAACCCCTTCTGCCATAAGCAGACTAAGCGTCTGCCCTTCGACAGCCTGCAAGCAACCTTTAAAGTGTCGCTTACCGTCTCGCTCGACCCTAAGCCGCAGCGTTAACGTTCTACCCACATAAGGCAGACATTGCGCTGCATCAAATAAAAGTCGATCCAGGCCCGGCGATGAAACCTCAAGGTTGTAATGCGTATTCGAAGCCACAACCCCTAAGACACCATTAATCTGCCGACTCGCCTGTATGCAGTCCTGCACACTCAGACCACCTACTTTATCTACAAACAGTCTTAATAGGACCTGTACCCTACCCTGTTTCAAGACCTGCAGCCCTACCCATGCTAAGCCTAAGCCCTCCACAATGGGCAAGATCAGCGCCTTTAAATCGATTCGCTCTGGTCTTTGCATACCCATAAACAAAAAATGGGCAAAAAGCCCACTTTATTTCCCCCTTAATGATAACTGGTAGCGGGGGCAGGATTTGAACCTGCGACCTTCGGGTTATGAGCCCGACGAGCTGCCAGACTGCTCCACCCCGCGTCGATGGTGCTGATTCTACTTCTCCTAGAGAAAATTTGCAATACATAACCCCCAGCATTAGGTTGGGGTTTGAGGACGGAACAAGGCCTTAGCTAGATAACTTATAAGGAACTTTTTTTCCTAGGCCCTCTCTAAATGGGTATCCGATCATAATGGTTTTCGTGCTGTTACACGGATACAGCCTTAAAAAATGACCATTGGAGGCAATCATGAAAGGCACCAAGCTACCCCCTTCATCGCTTCTCACTCCATCGACGGTTGCCAGCGCTGTAGCAGTCCATACCTTAAATGAAAATCATACTGCAGAGACCCCTCTTTTAAAACAAATTATTAGCATTATTGCAGTTTATGGTCTTTTCTTAGGCGCCTTTAAAAGTTTTAAGGCTTTCAGAAAATCCTTTCGCGAATTACGCCAAGAATTTAAAAAGAAAGAACCTGCAGCAACCTATAAAGCACGTGTCATGGGAAAAGTTTGGGAATGTGTAAAACATGCTGCTAGTTTCACCGCTTATGTAGCTTCCATTCTATCCCTGGTTGCTGCAGTCGCCAATCCTTGGGGTTTAACTATTGCAGGTGGCACGCTAACCATCATTAGCACCGTCGGCCTAGGTGCGGCCTTCGTTTCTATGCTCGCTGAGAAGCTTGCCGACAAAAAAATTGCTACCACAAGAGCTTTCTTAAATGAAGTAAAAGCGGCTGTTGATCAATCGGATTTTAAAGATCATCCGCATGCTAAAACATTTGGGAAAGTACATGATAAACTGATAAAGTTACAAGATATACATGATAAAGTACGAGGGATTTCCAAAGCATATCGAGAGCATGGCCATGAAAACCCAGCGCTTTTTTTAATCAAAAAAGCCCATGAAAATGAGAGGCTTTTTTTAAAAGCAGCCAATCGTATAGGGGGCGATGATTATGAACACATCGCCGCATCCACCCTTAAGACCTTAAAGTCCTTACAAAGCGATCCAAATCCGATGTATCGCGGCATCGAAGTTGCCAGAGAAATGATAGCGAACGATCCGCAAGGATTATTCATTAAAATACCTAGGATTCAAAAAGCTGCCCTCCGCGCAACGGATGCTGCTTTAGAACATCCCACACCTGAGCCAGCGGATCATATTCGACGCTTTAAAGATCATCATGGTAATGTTCAAATTCGCATGAATACTGATCCAAGCGATGAGGCTTTATGTTTAATGATGGCAGCAGTCGCCAAAGGATTAGGCCCCCTGGAAATGAAACCCGGTGGGAATATTGAGCGGATTTTAAAAGTCTTAGAAGCTGCAAAACTCGCCGATGTGGCGCTTAACATTGATCCCAAAGATTATGCGCGCATTCAGGCAGCAGAACCCAAGTTCAAGAATTATTTTGATGCATTACTTCAAGTGAGTGCTAAGCAGTTTCAGAATTATATGGAAAAAGAAGTTAAAAAGCAGGGTGTTCGAGCCTTAGGAGAAATCCCTGAAGAAATTCCCAGGAACTGGAAAAGCAGTCCTAGCTACACGAAAAAATAAAATTTAGCTTAAGCCTAAAAATACTAAGAATTTCTGTTTAAAAAAACAGTTCTTACGTAAAAAGACCCGTGATTTATGTAGTTTTAATTTAACCGCCATATGTAAGGCAAAGCTTTGATCGGTTTTGCGCAAGAGTAAGGGTAGCAAGGCTTCATGACCACCCTCAATGGCAGCGCTTAAAGGCGTGGTGCCACAAAATTTAAAGAAAGCCACATCAGAATGTACCGGCATAGCAAATAAAGCACTGATCACGGCTATATTGGCTTTTTTAATCGCCCCATAAAGCGCTTCTGCATGCAGATAAATACCACCTGGATCGGAAAAAGCAACCTGAGAATCTTGGATTAAAGACAGAGCCCTGGCGGTATCAGCCGACAGGATAGCATTTACAATCTCACGTGCCACTAATTCGATAGCCATAGAACCTCAACTATCTTCGTTTTTATACGCTCTTTGGTCACTGTACGCTGTTTAGTTATCTACCGCAAGGTCAAGGGCACAGAGCGCTGCTAAGTGCGCAGTTACACGCTCTCTATAGACTTGTATATGCGAAGGGCTTAAAGGCTGAAGATTCTGATCCGTTAAGGTAGCCTCCAAAAGCAATGCTAAGGCATTCGCTGTTTTTAACATGGATTCAAAGGCAAAAGGCTGCGTATGATTATCCAGCACCAGCAAAAGACTAATACCTGGGCTTAGAAAAGATGAAAAGGTTTTGAGATCAAAAA
>CAMCTX010000059.1 GCA_945878715.1 Legionella genomosp. 1
CGGAAGCTATTAAATTAATCGTGGAGTACATTGAGGACTACTATAATACTGTGCGAAGGCATTCAGCTATTGATTATAGAGCACCGTTTGTGTTTGAATTGGTTCATCAGGCCTCATAACGCCGAGTCCGTTTTTGTGGGGTAAGATCAGCATGGTAATCATATGAATCTACAATCTTATATAAAACAGCTCAGGAAATATGGGAAACGAGCCTTCACTATTGAAGAGATTTTGGAAGAATTCAAAGTATCTCGCAATTATGCCAGGGTGGCTTTATATCGCCTTATACAAAGTGGCGACCTTGTATCACCCGCTAAAGCTTTTTATGTCATTGTGCCTCCTGAATATCAAACATACGGTTGTATTCCAGCAGAACAACTTATTCCCATACTCATGAAGCATCTCAATATCGATTATTATGTTGCCCTGTTATCAGCAGGGTTGTTTCATGGAGCGACCCATCAAAAACCCGCTAGGTTCCAAGTCATGTTGAATAAAAGGATGAGCGGTAATTTGGTTTTTGGTGATGTTGAAATAGAGTTTATTTATAAAAAATCAATCTCTGGACTTCCAACTCAAGATTTCGTTGTTGATACTGGCTATCTTAAAGTTGCAGCCCCTGAGCTCACTGCAATTGACTTACTCAATTACCCTTCTCATGCGGGTGGGCTTAACCACATAGCAACCGTTTTTTCTGAATTAGCCGAAGCCATAGATCCCGGTAAATTGGTAGAGCTTGCCGAAAAGATCAATGCCAGATACCAACTACAACGTATTGGTTATATTTTAGAGAAGATTGATGTCATGGATGAAGATAAAAAAACTGAAATCATCGAAACTTTAGAATTTTTTTTAAAGGGAAAGATGAAATATTACATACCCATTGCTTCTGAAATAGAAAAAATGGGTTTCCCGAGATCCAAGAGATGGAAAATAATAGAAAATACTGAAATAGAGAGCGATTTATGATTCCAAATATTTTTATACAAAATTGGTCTAATCATGTTAAATGGCAAACACCAGCCCAAATTGAACAAGATCTCATTATAAGCAGAGCGTTAGTAGATTTATATAACGATCCACACATCAAAGGCGCTTTAGTTTTTCGTGGCGGTACAGCACTCAACAAACTATTTATTAACCCTCCGTCTAGGTATAGTGAAGATATCGATTTCGTGCAGAAAAATGCTGGCCCAATCGGCCAAACAATTAATGCGATTCGTGACGTTCTCAAACCATGGTTAGGGGATCCCAAATGGAAAATTACTCAAAGAAGTGCAAAGCTAATTTACAAATACGAATCCATAAACAAGTCTGCATCAAAACTAAAAATCGAAATCAATACTACCGAACATTTTCAAGTGCTTCCCTTAAAAAGGGTTCCTTTCTCTATGGATTCAGATTGGTTCAAGGGGGCGGCGGATATCATTACTTATGAAATGGATGAATTGATGGCCACTAAATTGCGAGCCCTGTATCAGCGCCGCAAAGGAAGAGATTTATTTGATATATGGTATGTGGCAACCAATGAATTGATTAACCTAAATAGAGTTTTTGATATTTTTGCAAAGTATTGCGCTTATAACGGCATGAAAATCTCACGAGAAGAATTTATAAAAAATCTTGAGCAGAAGAAAGATAATCGGGATTTTCATGTAGATATGAGCCTGCTATTGCCATCGAAGTTGCATTGGAATTTCGATGAAGCTTATCAATTTGTTGTAGATAACGTGATTAGCAGGCTGCCATGAAATTAATTTGGCTGACAGACATTCATCTTAATTTTCTGACGCTAGAGAACAGGATGGGGTTTTATCAAAAAGTCATAGCCGCATCTGGCGATAAAATATTGATTAGCGGTGATATCGCTGAGGCCCCATCGGTTTCAGCAATTCTAAAAGAAATGGCCGAAGCCATTCAAAAACCAATCTATTTTGTGCTCGGCAACCATGATTATTACTATGGCCAAGTTGATTCACTGCGCCAAGCAATGTGTGAACTCACAAAAAATGAACCTCTACTTCATTGGCTACCAGCATCCGGCGTGCACGATTTAGGAAATCAAACCATTTTGCTTGGTGAAGATTGTTGGGCCGATGGACGTTATGGTGACTATGCCAATAGCCATGTTTCCCTAAATGATAGTCGAATGATTAACGATTTATTTCAAAGCAGCATTCTTGGTAAATATCCGTTGCTTGAAAAAATGCAGCAATTAGCCGATCAAGATGCACTGCAGTTAAGAATTAATCTGGTGGCTGCAATAAAAAATCATCGCCCTAAAAAAGTGATTGTTCTGATCCATGTCCCACCTTTTAAAGAAGCCTGTCTATATGAAGGAAAAATAAGCAGCGAGGATTTCCTTCCGTTCTTCTCTTCAAAAGTAACAGGTGATGTACTTCTGAAAATCGCCCAAGAAAATACAACTATTGAATTTTTAGCGCTTTGTGGCCATACACATAGCAAAGCTTCTTGGAACCCATGTGATAATCTTGTTGTTAAAGTGGGCGCAGCTGAATACATGAAGCCTGAAATTCAAGAGGTGATTAGGCTATAAAAGGTTTATTCTGCTGTTTCTTTTTGACTGGCCTACCAGCCGTAGCCTTGACGAAGGCTGGCGGAAGGGTGACCTTCGGGCGCATAGCTTAAGTACTTGAATTTATTGGGTTTTTTGAATCCTGTACTTTTCATATACCCCCATAAGTACCCCCATCCTCTCTCATAACAAACCGCCTCAAACCGCCTCAAACCGCCTCAAACCGCCTCAAACCGCCTCAAAAAAGGATGTCAGCTTTTGATCAAAAACCAAAGGGCCGTTTTGGCATGCCCTTGAGAACCAATCTGACCTGCTTCTTTAAGAACCTTCAGATCATCCCTAAGGGTTCTCTCTGAAGGGGGCTCCTGCAATTGGCTCCTAATTTCGGTGGCTTTTAAGAATTCTGCCTTGCTTAAAATCTTCAAAATAGCCTCTTGTCGCTTGCTTAAAACTTTTCCTTTAGCGTGTCCACTTGCTGGGAGCAAAGGACTCAGACTTTTAGGAAATGGGAAAATGATTTTAAAATCCTCTTCATCCACTAAAAATTCAGGCTCCGGTGCACCTGCATGGATACATTGACGAATAATCTCCTGGATCCCCCGACCCCATTTCTCTACCAAACCTGCTTTGTACAAAATCTCTGCCATCAAGGGGTTTCGTAATTTGGAATACCCGCTTTTTATTTTCTGGATCGTGACCTCAGGTAACAAGCCCCCGTCATTAAAAAGTTCCATGCGATCATCATAAATCGCTAATCCAATCGAGCCTCCATAAAGGCTATAATCCTTGTGACAGAGAGCGTTGATCATAGCCTCTCGAATGGCCTTAAAAGGAATAAGTGGGGTTTCAAGGCGTTCCACTTCTCCCTCCATAATCTTGGCGGCAAGTGGCAAATGTTTGCGCACAAATTGTAAGGCTTCTTCCAATAATTGAAAGAGATTCCCATATATTAAGTGGCTATCTAAAAAGGCTTGTCTATCCTGACCCTTAAAACGAGCCATTTTTAATTGACACTGGGGATAGCTTGGAAAAAGTTCTCTGCCAAAAAGAACCATGGCAGCATGATTCAAGCACCCGTCCTTGAGTAATTTCAATCGCTCCAATAAAGAGGGCAAATCTTGCCTTAGCGCTGACTCCGGCAGCCGTTTAATTTCAACAGCCTTGCGCACAATCCCCAAAATCAACTCTTCATCAATAAGGCTTAGGTCTGCATTTGCTGTTTCTAAAGATTCCCAACTTTGGTGAACTTGAAGCCTTTTGGCGATCAACTGCTCATAACGGGCCCTAGGCATTCTGCGAGTCGTGCTAGCCACTCGATCATAGGGCCGACCATCGTACACATAAGGTCCATGTTCTCCAGGCTTGACCCTAAGCACGATCACTTGTTTATCCTGAACCGCCAAATCATGAAGTTCTACCCGAACAGCCGGTTCAATTTTAGCCAATTCATGAGCAATTTCTTGTCTAGTCTTATCACCCACCTGTTGTCCGATGAGCTTGCCCTGATCATTCACTCCTATCAGGACCACCCCACCCCAATGATTTAAAAAGCCACACAGGGTTTCACAAGCCTTGTTCAATTGAGCCGAACTACTCTTAAACTCTACGGTTTCCGATTCCCCAGCTTTTATGAGCTTTTTTACTTCAGTCAATTTTATCAAGACCCTGCCCTCTTTTGATTTATTCTAGGATTACTGGCACTACAAGCCATCGCTAGGTTATTTTTAGCTCAGCTCAGGATATTTATGTGGCTTGGCTAAATAATAATCAACGTCTGCATGATCGCAATCCATTTCAAAACATGCACTATAAATACCCTTTTCAAATCCACCGTTTTTTTGTTTTTTTTGAAGGCGTGTTGTATCTATTTGTTCGTAGGATAGCCCACAAGCCACGCCTAAAGCATGAATAACCTCTAACACATCCGCAAGCTCTTCTTGGATATCCCCTTGGCTTTTTGCCTCACAAACCTCGTTGGTTTCCTCTAAGAGTTTATCTTTGAGGCGTTCGATATATTCTGCCTGCTCCAAAACGCGTTCGAAAATGGCTATATCCTGCGAACCTAAAATATCAGGCATCCTATCTCTGATAAGCTTATCAACCTTAAAGCGACGTTTTTGATTCATTGATTACTCCCGACATTCAAGAACAACATTTTTCCCATAACGTTTACATCTTCCGATCTTAACAGATGTCATGCGATCCCTCGTTTGCTTGAACAAGGCTTCGTTGTAGACGCATGGAAACTGATCCACCGTAATTATCGGTAAAACCAAATTGTGCATAAAAGGGTATCATGTCTTTTCGGCACACCAGTTCAATATTTTGAATATTCTGCATAGAGGGATGATGAATGATTATCTCCATCAGTTGCTTACCCAAGCCATGGCCACGATATTGGCGGTCTACAATCACATCATACACATAAGAAAATTTAAAATAATCAGTGAGCACACGTGAGAATGCAATAAGTTTATTGCTCTCTATTTCAATAATTCCCACACAAAAAGAAGAATGCGATTCATGGTGTTCCTTCAACAATCAAAAATGCTTTTTACAGAATGCCCGGCCCGACCCTGTTTTTAAATAGTCTTCGAATTTCTCTGCTTTAGACTTGTCTGAAAAAGCAACATAAATTAGTAAATTCCAAGGCTTAAATTTATTTGTATGTACTGATTTACCACTATTATGATCCTCCAATCTACGCATAACATCGGCTGTAATGCCAATATAATAGCGCTCTGGATCAATTTCACTTTGAATAGAATAAACAAAGTACATATAGTCCGACTCCGCTATACGCCTACGTGCCATGCACTTCGGCGTTATTCAAGCTACGTCGTGATCATCACGCCATAGCGCGCTACGCCGCGCGACGGCGGATGGCGGAGAGGGTGGGATTCGAACCCACGGTACCCCATAAGAGTACAACGATTTTCGAGACCGCCCCGTTCAACCGCTCCGGCACCTCTCCAAATACTAGACTAACAACACGCTACTCAGGGATCTGGTAGTCCTGGCTAAAAGGTTCTGTTTTGGCAGGCTCTGGGACTTTAAGCACAGGACATTCTTCTGCATTCTTCACATAATCACCCGAGCGATCCCGAAACCAACCCTCTTGGGTCTTATCTTTTTTACTACAGGCACACAGTGTACCCAATAAAAGGCTACTGAGGAATACTAAGCCTAAACGAAACATTAGGAAACGGCACATGGTAAAACCCCCGCAAACTGCATAGCCTCTATCATAGGCTGATGATAACACGTTGAAAGTGTGGTTAAAGGTAAACGAACCCCATTTTGGATTAGACCCTGCTTGTATAAAGCCCATTTCACAGGAATAGGATTAGACTCAAAAGCTATAGCCTTATGTAAGGGCATTAAACGGGCGTTTAATTCGCCCGCCTCTGCCACTTGCCCAGATAGCGCAGCCCTTACCATTTGTTGCACGGCTTCAGGGGCCACATTGGCCGTAACTGAAATCACACCTCGCCCACCCTGCATGATAAAAGCCAAGGCACTGGCATCGTCCCCAGAATATAAAGCTAGTTTTTTGCCACAACGTGCCAAAATTTCACGTTGTTTAACCAGATCCGCCGTGGCATCCTTGAGTCCAATAATATTTGGGATGGCAGATAAGCGTTCTAACGTATCAACAGAGAAATCAACCCCTGTACGAGACGGCACGGTATACAAAATAATGGGCAAGGGTACTGCCTCTGCAATGGCCTCGTAATGTTGATACAAACCCTCTTGGGTGGGTCGATTATAATAGGGTGTGACAATGAGTGCTGCATCCGCACCTAGTGCTAAAGCCTTCTTGGTTCTTTCGATGGTTTCATGTGTACAGGCAGATCCTGTACCTGCAATCACGGGAATGCGCTTGGCAACCTGTGCAATGACCTTTGAAAGTGTAGCATCACGTTCTTCAGCACTTAAGGTAATGGCTTCGGCTGTACTGCCATTGATAACCAAAGCCTGCGTACCAGCCTGTAGATGATGCGCAACCAGAGATTCTAGGCTCATGTAATCCACGGCCCCTGTAGGGGTCATCGGTGTGACAAGTGCAACAATACTGCCATCTACCATAGGGGATATCCGCCTTAAGTCCTATTTCATCCTAGCCA
>CAMCTX010000060.1 GCA_945878715.1 Legionella genomosp. 1
AATTTGGAGAATCCCAGGAAGGGCATAAAAGAAATACAATCGTCCAAAAAACCGGATTACAATACGATTGGCGAGTTTTTGGCAGCAGCATGATTCAACGGAGTATATGGATTGGACCAAGGCCAAATTAGCCTCTTTTCCCAATCTGAAACCTTCTCGTAAATGAGCTTGAAAGTTTAGTCAAGTTGATTATTTTTTTAGAAAAGAACCCAACATCCAAACTTTGTGGATGTCAGGGTGCTGTTCTATTTTTTTAAGGCCAGCTTTCTCATAGGTTTTGATGGCTGCGATATTTTTAGTATCTGGATCGGCGAAGACATAATCATATTTTTTGTGGGCATCAAAAAAATCGAAAAAAGCAGTTAATGCTTGCGATCCCAAGCCTCTCCCTAACTGAGCTGGTTCACCAATAAAAAAATCAAAGGCTGCTAAGGACTGTGGCAAATCGATTAAAGGAGAGGCTCTTTTACAATCATAGGCATTGTAGATTTGGATATAGCCAATCGGTTGCTCGTCCATACAAATAATAAAGGCATGAATAGATTTTGGATCGCCGTCTTCGATCTTAAACCCTTTTACATAAGTAGCATATTTCTGATGGATAAGCTCAGGGGTCCATTGTATCTCAGAATCCCACCAAGCTTTTAGATGAGGCATCTCGAGCCATCGCAGGAGTAAGGGGAAATGGGATTCAGAAAGTGGTTTAAAGGTAATGTTCATCGTTTTTTAATTGTACCAAAAACCATTTAAGCATCCAAGTCTAAAATCATTAAATGTTCATCGAAAAACCGATCGCCAATTTTTAGAGAACGAGGCTCGGTACCACAAATTTTAAAACCGTTTTTTTGATACATTTTTATTGCTGCAGTATTATTTGTAGCACATGTTAGATCCAATTGTATGACGCGCGATTTTGCATGGATGATAAGATGTTCAACTAAGCGATTGGCAATCCCTTTTTTTCTGTGTTCTGGCTTTGTGTACACAGCAAAAATGAAACCGCGATGCTTTTTCTTGTTTAAACGCATAGGATAAAAGCCGGTAGATGCAACAAGATTGCCATGAATGAATACACCAAAAATATCATTTTTATGAAGGTCTTCTTGAAAATCTGTATCCGATCGTTTGGACTCTTCTTCAAATGAGGAGCCAAAACTTTCAGGAGAATCTTGCAGAGCCTCCAGTCTTAGTGCTTTCCAAATTGCCCAATCATTCTGAGTTAATAATCTGATTGTCATATTAAAGTGCGCTACTTAAAAAGGACCTAAAAACAAAGAGAATAGTTGCACGTATTTGAGAAATATGTCAACCTACAACAGAGTCAGATGGCAGAATTTACAGGTCATTTAAACGATGCAATACACAATAGAACGCAGCCTATCGCTTAGCAATGCGGATATCGATTTTCTAAGCCAACAAATTAATCAAGAAACGCCAGCTTTTGGTTCGGCTTATCCCTTTAGTTTTTTTATTCGAGATGATCACGAAGAGATAATTGCGGGTTGTAATGGTTCGGTCGTATTTGGTGTGATTTATAGCGATCAACTTTGGGTGCATCCTGATTATCGTAAGCAGGGCTATGCGCGAAAACTGATGGAAAGCGTTCATGATTATGGCCGTGAAATAGGATGTACAATGGCGACGGTGCAAACGATGGATTTTCAGAACGCGCGTCTATTTTATGAAAATATGGGGTATGCCTGTGACTTTGAAAGGCCTGGATATGCCAAAGGATCAAGCTGCTTCTTTTTGAAAAAAACATTATGAATTTTCAGTGAGAAAAACATGAGAAACAAAGATAAAGTTTATGAATCATATGAGAAAATAGCAGATTGGTTCGACGAAAATCGATCGCGCGATCTGTTTGAAAAACCCTATCTTGACAAGGCAATGGCCCATCTAAAACCAGATGCAAAAATTCTTGATCTAGGTTGCGGCATGGGGGAGCCTATTGCGGGCTATTTCATTGATCAAGGTTTTGAACTAACGGGTGTTGATGGTAGTCAGAAAATGATTCATCTCGCAAAAAATCGTTTCCCCGACAGCCTATTTATCGTGGCAGACATGAGAGGGCTTCATTTAACTCAAAAATATGATTGTATCATTGCTTGGCATAGTTTTTTTCATTTGTCTCAAGATGATCAACGAGCAATGTTTAAGGTTTTTGAAGAGCATATAAATCCAGGTGGCATTTTACTGTTCACTTCGGGTCCAGATGCAGGCGAAGTATGGGGTAATAATGGTGGAGAAGACTTATATCATGCCTCTTTATCAACTGCCGAATATCAATCTTTGCTTAAGCAGCATCATTTTGAAGTGATGATTCATAGGATAGAAGATGAAGCATGCGGTGATGCAACCATTTGGATGGCTAGATATGAAGCGTAGAGACTTTGAGTTAAGCAAAGGGGGGGTGCAAATTGCCACCCCCCTTTGCCATTATGAGGAGATCCTCAACAAGCTGTTTTTTTACACAGATTTTGCGAGCTATATACTTACATAAAATACGGATTTTATGGTTGATAGAAGTCTGTACAATGAGCGAACAAGCTAAGAATTTTTAAGGGTTTTACAGCATGAAAAAAGCGTCATCTCCTGAAAATCATATGGTTGTTTTCAATGATCACACCATCCGTCGGGTTTTTCATAATAATGAATGGTGGTTTGTCATAGTAGATGTCATAGCAGTGCTAACAGACTCAAAAGATCCAGCCAACTATCTTAGAAATATGAAGCGTAGAGATTCGGAGCTAAGTAAAGGGGGGGGTCAATTTGACCCCCCCCTTTCTGTTGAAACAGCGGGTGGTAAACAGAAGCTTAGTTGTGGGAATACGGAGAGGATATTCCGGATTATCCAGTCAATCCCTTCGCCTAAAGCAGAACCCTTTAAGCGTTGGTTAGCCAAAGTGGGCTATGAGCGTGTTCAAGAGATTGAAGACCCTGAACTTGCCTCAGAACGGGCGAGAGAGCTGTATAAAGTAAAAGGGTATCCAGAGGCTTGGATTGAAAAGCGGATGCGAGGGATCCAAGTACGGGCTGAGCTCACAGAAGAATGGAAACATCGCGATGTGGGTGAGCAAAAAGAATATGCCATTTTGACAGCAGAAATTTGCAAAGCAACTTTTGGTGTGACGCCTGCCGAATATAAAAAGCTAAAAGGCGTTCAACGGGAAAATTTACGTGATCATATGACTGATCTAGAGCTTATTTTCACCATGTTGGGTGAGGCCTCCACTACGGAAATTACCAGAGAACAGGATGCTCAGGGCTTTGATGAAAATTTATCGACAGCTCATGCAGGAGGCTCTGTAGCGGGCAATGCTCGTCGAGATCTAGAATCAAAAACCAATAAAAAAGTGCTTGCAAAGAGTAATTATCTATCCAAAAATGAAGAGATACAATCATGAGAAAAACTTTATTATTAATCCCCTTGGTTTTAATGGCTTCAGTTCTTTCAAGGTCTGTTTTTGCATTAGAAAACGATGAAATAACACCGTATAAATTTACCGATAGAGACAATATTCCTTTCTACAAAATTCCTGCTGCTTCAAGATTTATTGCGAAACGTCCTGGTGCAAATAAACCCAGCATTATTTACTATCTTACTAAGCCAAAAAACAGCCATTATCCTATTGTCATTGTATGTGGCGGATCCTCTTCGAAAGAAGATGTTGGTAGTATTATTCATATTCATCGATATTTACTAAAAGAATTTTTAGAGTTGGGTGTTGGTGTATTAACAGTGGAGCAATGGGGTGTTGATGGGAATAAGGTAAATAAAAAAATATTCATGGAACATTACACAAGGTCCCAACGTTTGCAGGACCATCAAGCGATTATTGAGCATCTAAAATCGCATCCTCCCCAGGGTTGGAATGGGAAACTTATTTTTTTAGGTGTTTCAGAAGGTGGTCCGATTGTTACAACCCTTACGACAGAATATCCAGACATCACGCTTGCAACTATCAATTGGTCTGGGGCTGGGGATTGGTCATGGCGTGAAGAGCTTTGGGCATTTTTAGAACCCATTCGTGTTGAAAGTGCCAAGTCTTCCGAGCTGATTAACTTAAAAGACAATACTTCTTTAGAGGAAATAACTTCACGTAAGCAGTTTGATGCTCGTATGGATGCTACACTTCATAACCCAACATCCAATAAGTATTTTTTAGGTATGACCTATAAATACCATGCGGATGCTCTGCTGTATCCTGATACGGATTACAAAAAAATACGCACACCATTTCTAGTCGTTAGTGGTGTTAAAGATACTTTTATTCAATCGAGTGATGCCTTTGTTTATAAAGCAAAAAACGCGGGTGTCAATATTACATATATACGTGTTGAAGATATGGATCATTATGTTAGAAAAAGACCCGATATTATTGCAAAATCATTTAAGTGGCTAGGTAAACGAATACATTAAAGTGCTGCGCTTTTGATTCCTCAGTTACTTGCCTGTGACATATACTGTTTTTCATGATCAAGCAGCCATTGTTTGCGCTTGATACCACCCGCATATCCACCCAGATCGCCATTGTTATTGATGATGCGATGGCATGGGATGACGATCGCTATTTGATTGGCGCCATTGGCATTAGCGACGGCCCTGTAGGCTGTTTCCTTGCCAAGGCTTGTCGCTTGTTGCAAGTAACTGCGTGTTTGACCATAGGGGACATCCATCAGTGCCTCCCACACACGTTTTTGAAAGGTGCTGCCCAAAAGGTTGCAGGGCGTTTTGAATATCTGCAAAGTTCCTTCAAAATAAGCTTTGAGCTCATTTTCAATCGAGGCAATCGCATCATTCTTGCCAGAGGTAATCGCCGATTTTGTTTGCGCTTGGAGTCGCTCTCGCTCACGATCTGAACCGCGGTATTCCACAAATGTTAAGCAATAGAGCGCTGTTTCATCGGCAATGGCAAGCATTTTACCGAGTGGTGTATTCAGATAAGAGGCTTTGAGCAGTGCTCCATGCTTATTCAATGCTTGGTCAATGTTTTCGTTTGGCATTTTTACTCCATCTGATACCTGCCCCGCCCAGGCAGAATTTACGCTAAGGCGCGACTAAAATACAGTCATTTATTTTTTAAGAATAGTCGAGCTGCTGGCTATATTGTTGATTATGCTACTTTTTTATGTTTGAATAAGCGCGTCTACAGAATATGTCATAGGCGTTCTGACATGCTTTTTAAGTCGGTAAATCGTAGTGTCTTAATAAAGCACCAACATCTGGCTGCTTACCACGAAATGCAAGGTACAATTCCATAAAATCTTTCGATCCCCCTTGCTCTAAAATATTTGTCAAAAACCTGTGTGCAATTTTAGTGTCAAAGAGTACGCCCTCTTTCTTGAAGGATTCGTAAGCATCTGAAGAAAGCATTTCGGACCATAAATAACTATAATAGCCCGCAGAATAGCCGCCTGCAAAAATATGGGTGAAGCCATTTTGAAAGTGATTATAATTCGGAATGTCTAAAAGAGCCGTTTCTTCTCGCACTTTGTTTAGTATTTGTTGCACATCTTCGGTTTTATTTAAATGATTGGCTGCATGCAAATTAAAATCAAACAAAGCAAATTCTAATTGCCGGACCAAAAATAATCCGCTGTTAAAGTTTTTAGAGGCTTTTAATTGGGCGATCATCTCGAGCGGCAAAGGCATTTTATTTTGCCAATGTTCTGAAATAAGAGGAAGGGCCCCTGCTTCCCAAGCCCAATTTTCCATTAATTGACTGGGTAGTTCTACGGCATCCCATTCTACATGTGTACCTGAAATACTTGGATAATCAACCAGGCTTAAGATTTGATGCAGGCAGTGACCGAATTCATGAAACAAAGTAACAACTTCATCGTGGCTAAATAGGGTAGGTTGCTGTGCATTTTCTCCGGCAGCTTTAGTCACATTCGTAACGAGATAAGCCATGGGGTATTGAAGTTCATGATTGTGTATCATGCGTGACTTGGCAGGCTGCATCCAGGCACCACCCCGCTTATTGGGACGTGTGTATAGATCGATAAAAAACCTGCCTCTTAATGCTTTATTTTCGTCATAGACTTCAAAAAATCGCACATCCGGATCCCAGGTTTCAACACCCTTTACTTCCTGTATGGAAATGCCATAAAGATTGTGAGCAATACCAAATAATCCCTTCAAAA
>CAMCTX010000061.1 GCA_945878715.1 Legionella genomosp. 1
GGAAAATAAGATTAGAACCCTTGATTCTGCAATTGCCTATGGGATTGCTAATCAACGTATTGCCGAGTATCATCAAAAAACCAAAAGAAGATTTAATGTTATTAATAAAATAATACGAAATCCTCTACGATCCTTAGATGAATTTAAAAGCGTTAAAATTTCCATGAAGGAAGAACTTAGGCAAATGGATCTTCCGCATTTTGAAGTGATCATGCTTCATTACGCACCATCCGTTTGCAAGCCTTTTTCTCATGAGCATTTTTATAGTTTAGTTGAAGAAGGGATTGCTCTAAAAATAGGCCTATCTATTAGCACAGAGGCTGATTATCGTCTTGTGGAAAAGGATTTTCAATTTAACGTGATTCAACTGCCTTTGAACATCTTAAATCAGCTATTGATACCCGACTCATTTTTATCTGAGCTGAAAAATAAGGGTATAGAAATTCATGCGAGATCAATATTTATGCAAGGGCTTCTCGCCTCTGAGAACCCCTATTTGCCTGAGTATCTTCAAGCATTAAACCCCTACTTGATGAAAATTAAATCTTTAGCGGTTGAGCATACAATGTCACTAAAAACCATGGCCCTGACATTTTTAATGGAAAACAAGCATGTCGATAAAATTGTCTTTGGTGTCCAATCAACACAAGAACTAGTTGAGATATTAGATAGTTTCAATGAGATTTCTCATTTTAAAGAAGGTTCAATTCAGATAGCGTGGAATAAACTTGCCTGCCCTTATTTTTTCTTGGTGGATCCAAATCAATGGCCTATGAGAGAAAAATAAATGTCAATACAATTTTAAGGTGAATACAGTATGATTATTATCGCTAGCGATCACCAGGGATTTTATTTCAAGGAAGAAACAAAAGAGTTTATTATTATGCTTGGTTATCAGTACGAGGATTATGGCTGTTTTTCAGATGAGAGGGTGGATTATCCGCTTTATGCCTACCGCGTTGCTAGTGAAGTTTCTAAAAATAAGTTCAAAAAGGCAATATTGTTTTGTGGCACAGGTGTTGGCATGGCCATTACAGCTAATAAACTTCCTAATATCAGAGCTGTCAATTGCACGGACTGCTATACGGCAAAAATGTCGCGTGAACATAATGATACCAATATACTGACCATTGGAACCAAGGTTATTGCTGCTGGGCTTGCAAAGCTAATCATCAAGACATGGCTTGAAAGTGAGTATAAAGTTGGTTATCACGAACAGCGTCTAGACATGATCTCTCTTATCGAAAAAAAAGAATTTTTGGTCTGATGCACATCCTTTTAACCATAGGTTCCCTAGAAACCGGTGGCGCAGAGCGCGTTCTCTGTGCCTTAGCTAATTACTGGGTTAAAAAAGGACATGCTGTTTCAATTCTTACCCTGAAATCACCCGATACAGTACCATTTTATCCTTTAGATCCAAACATACCGCTTATTCAGATTAATCAAACGCATGGCCGTAGACGTCCATGGTATCAATTTATAGTGAATAGCATTCAATGTCTTCTTTGTATGCGAAAAATTTTTATAAGCATCAAGCCCGATTGCATTATCTCCTTCATGGATTTGATGAATATCGCAAGCCTTTTAGCTAAGGCTGGTTTAAAAATACCGGTCATTGCGTGTGAACGCACCGATCCCAATTACCACCGTATTTCACCTTTTTATCAATGTTTTCGCCATGTATTATACCCGCATGCTTACCGGGTGATTGTACAAACTGTATCAGCAGCTTCTTACTTTCTAAAAATGGCACCAGAGAAAACAATCATTATCCCCAATCCAATTTTTGAACCACCTAAATACAAAGTCGGATATTCTTCAAGTCCTAAAAATATTATTACCGTGGGTCGTTTAGATGCTATTAAAGACCAAGGAACCTTAATCCAAGCCTTTGCTAATCTTCTAAGCCACAATCCCAACCTAACACTTACCATTTATGGTGAAGGTCCCGAGCGTAAGCCTTTAGAAGTATTGATTCAAGTGCTTAACCTTAAAGATAAAGTCAAACTACCTGGCACCATTACGCATGTTCAAGAAGCATTACTGGAAGCTGATTTATTTATCTTTCCCTCCCGTTACGAAGGCTTTCCGAATGCACTGTGCGAAGCGATGGCTGTAGGCTTACCCGTGATTGCATCCAATGTGACAGGCAATGTCGATTTAGTGCAGGATAAGAAAAACGGAAGGCTCTTTTCCGTGGGAGATGTCCAAGCCTTAACGAGTCTTGCCCTTGAACTGCTGAATGATCCCACCCAATGCCAAATGCTTGGCACCCAAGCTCGTAGGGTTAGCGAGGATTTTAAGCCAGAAGCCATTTTCGCCCGTTGGGATGCTTTAATAGCACCCTTGGGTTGATAGGTTGACTCAACACAAAGTTACACTACTAGAATCTTGTGATTTGCTAATAACTACACACTAGGTTACACTAAGTGAAACTTAATGTTGAGTGATGAGCCATGCAACCTATTCGGCATTTGATGCAATCGCTAGAAAAGCTTGCGAGTCCCGAGCACTACCTCTTTACGCCTCATGATTTACGGCCACTCCTACCTGCACTTTCAGATATAGCCTTTAAGACCCTACTCAGCCGAGCTGTGGCTGACAATCACCTTGAAAGGATCTGTCGTGGGTTGTATTTATATAAGCCCGTAGCGCCTCAAAATGGTTTGTTATTGTTTCACGCAGCGGCACGTTTGCGCGCATCGGGTTTTAATTACCTAAGTCTCGAGACCGTTTTAAGTGAAGCGGGGGTCATTTCTCAGGTCCCTATTAATTGGATATCCATCATGTCTTCTGGACGCAGTAATAGCATTAGCTGTGGCCGCTTTGGTACGATTGAGTTTGTACACACCCGACAGCAACCTGAGGCTTTGAGCAAAGACCTTCATTATGATTCACGTTGTAAGTTGTGGCGCGCCAGTGTGGCCTTGGCATTGCGTGATATGCGTGCTACACATCGCAGTTTAGATTTAATCGATTGGAGTATTGCGGATGAGTTTATTCGATCAACTCGTAGATGAGGCTCTAAATAATCAATCCCATCTTGCTCCGTTGCGTATGGTGGTCGAAAAAGAACTGCTACACCACGATATTCTGCGTGAGCTTAGCCATGCAGCCTTGTTGAAGAACCTTATATTTATCGGTGGAACCTGTTTGCGTGCTTGCTATGGTTTGTCGCGACTCAGCGAAGATTTAGATTTTACAGGTGGGGCAGATTTTAGCGGTGAAAGCTTATCCGCAATAGCGCAGACTTTGATTGCTAGTCTCAAGATCAAGTACGGACTTTCTATTGAGGTAACCGAACCTACATGCGAAGTTGGCAATGTAGATACTTGGAAGCTTAAAGTGCAAACGCGTCCTGGTTTTAGGGATCAGCCTGCGCAACGCATTAATATTGATGTTTGTGCGATTCCTAGTTATCAACCGCGACCGATGATGCTGCTAAACCCTTATGGGGTGGAGATGGGTACCAGCGGATTGATTGTGCAAGTCGAAAGTCGAGAAGAGATATTGGCTGATAAGTTGGTGGCCTTTGCTCTGCGGCCCAATCGAATCAAACATCGTGATTTGTCGGATATTATGTGGCTGCATCAACAGGGTGTGAAATTAGCTATTGATCTGATACCACTCAAATTGAAAGATCATCGCTGTGACTCCCAGCATTTTTTGTCTTTGCTGGATGTACGCCGAGGGTTGCTAAGGACGGACCCCACGGTAGTTGCAGGGTTTCGACAAGAGATGCAAAGATTCTTAGCTGCAGAAGCGTTAAAGACTTTAGAGCAAGCTTCTTTCTGGGAATTTTTGACCAATCTTATGGACGATCTGTGTGGGCAGATTCAAAAAGTTTGAGTCCTCCTACGCGTGGCTTCGGCAGTTATTCAAGATACGTCCTGACATCACGCCATAGCGCATCCCGACTGCGCCTATAGCTTCGTCGTGGCAAGCCTGCGCGACGGCGGATGGCGGAGAGAGAGTCCTTCCCATTAAGAGTCTAAGTCGTTGAATTTATTAGGTTTTATTTCCATAAGAGTTTCCACATACCCCCTAAAGTACCCCCATTTTATCCTGTGAACTTATAGGATGCATACTAAAATGCCCGTAGCGTCCTAGCAGGTCCGGTGGTATCTACGATCTCTGACCCCCGCACCCATCAAACACTTTTCATTAATGTATAGTGCTTCAACAGAGCTTTTCGATCAAGCACCTCTATTAAACTTTTAGAGATCGGAGTATGCCGATTTATACATCGTCAAAGGTGTTCAAAAAGCTCAAAGATGTTAAAGGCGTTCATCCTTTTAGGGTGGAGATCTTTGAGAACAATGATGAACACCTATACCGTTTGGCCTATGGCCTCTATAGTGCTCATCAAGATTTTAAGGCTTCAATCTCAACCAGAGACAGTCCTGTGATGGCAGCTATTTCATCTATAGCCATCCCTCTGCTAATCAGATTTTTAGCAATGGCTACCTTGGCTAGATGTTCACCCTCTGCACGAGAACCACTCATTAAGGTTCTTTCAGTACTTACTTGATCCCAGTATTGCCAGTACACCTCTAATTCTTCTTTGGAGTAAGCCGCCTCTTCTGCAAGCCCACAGGCCTCATTAATCTCGGGTACTTCTAATAAATCGGGAGAGACTGTTTGAGTCTGTTCATTCAGCTCCGATAAAAATCGTAACCACAAAATGGCTAATTTCTTCTCTTCTCGGGTGCTCGCCTTAAATTTAGGCAATTCTAAGAAAATAAATTCTAGACCTTTTAACTGCTTTTCGGTATTTTCGATGTTCACAATCTTATAATGGTGATACCAAGCTGCATCAGCATCGAAAACACTATTCAAAATCCCCAAGGCATAGACCGGATACAAGGAGCTGTAGTCTTCACCTTTCTTTAATTGCTTAATATAAGCACGTCCCGCATTAAAGAGCATGCGCTGCATAAAGCCATTAACCCACTCCATCTGCATTTCGACTATAAAAATGCGTCCTTGGTTATCGGTACACTTCACATCCACAATGGTGCGCTTAAAGGTTGGGATCTCAGGGACCTGCTCAGAGGGTAGATACTCTAAGGACTTAATGGGCGAACCTGTAGGCAGGGGTAACACCGCATTTAAAAAGCTCAACAATAAATGAGGATGATCGCCAAAGACCCTCTTAAAGACCAGATCAGAGCGCGGATCTAAATATTTGGACATTTAATCCCCCTTTTTTTCATCAATACTGGTTAGCATTCTAAGGCATACAACCTAGAACATCAACCTCAATATAAAGTAAGCTTACTAAAACCTTTTGTTCCCTTATTGAGCAAGGCTCACACACAGTCCCGAGCCCCAAAGGACTCTAAACCAGAACCTACCCCACGCATTGCCCCGTAGAGCAGTGCCATCTTAACATTCTTTTAAGCCTTGTTTTATGTTTGGCAGGATAACCCTTAAGAAAAAATGATCTGCACCACATTCCTTCTGGATTTTTTCGATCATCAAAAAGGCTAACTGCAAGTAATCTAAGCATTCAAAAAATGCCTTGCACGCTAATCGATATTTTTTTAAGGAGGGTTCCTTACAGTCTACCAAACTATCCATGTTGTCAATCTCATTCAGTAACCTTTTTAGCAGAGCCCTACGTTCTTCTTTGTCTGTTCTATTAAATTGCCGAGAGAGTTCCTTAGACATACAGCTATGAACCTCGATGATTTCGTCACACCATTCGGCTTGATCGTGCATTTTTTATCCTCCTTATTTATGCAAAGTCTTCAGACTATAATGCAAATCTCAGAAGCCATTGTTGCTTTCTTGCACAACAATCCTTTCATCCTTTTGACAGTCCCTCTGCATACTGACGCAAATATAAATACAGGGCTTGCACCTTTTCTAACTCAAAGCTGGAGGCTTCACAGGCAAAATAAACTTGGCTTTGGGGACCCTTCAATGCCGAGACATCCTCTAAAATTTCGTGAGCGTCCGGCCAACTACACCTATCAATAGCCGTTGCATACCTCAATAATACCTTCTGGGTTTTTATAGAAGGTTGTTCCTATGAAGTCTATTTACGATCATAAACGTTCAAATGTTAGCCACAAT
>CAMCTX010000062.1 GCA_945878715.1 Legionella genomosp. 1
TTACAGGATAGCGCAGGTGGCCAGCTTATACTCACCATCGATACCGAAGAACGCTGTTTATTATTGTACCCATTGTCGGCTTGGGTCGATATTGAACGGAAAATTGAGGCCTTACCCAGTTTTAACGCACAAGCAAGAAGAATCCAACGATTACTGATAGGGCATGCGACCGACACCGATCTGGATAGCCATGGTCGTATCCTCCTCAGTCCTCCCTTACGTGAATATGCACATTTGCAAAAAGCCGTTGTTTTGGTAGGCCAGGGTAAGAAATTTGAAATCTGGGATGAAGAACATTGGCAGAAAACCCGCGATCGCTGGATGGCTGAAGGCTTGGATCGTAAGGGTACCTTGCCCGATTCTCTGGAGTCTTTATCGCTATGACCACAGCATCACACCCTAAGCACCCCCTGTCTCATGCACCCGTTATGTCAGCGGCTGTCTTAGAAGGCTTCAATATTCAGCCAGAGGGCACTTATGTGGATGCGACCTTTGGGCGTGGCGGACATACCCGGGCGTTGTTAGAGCACTTAAAGCCACAAGCACGTTTATTGGTCATCGATCGTGATGCTGATGCCATTCACAGTGCACGACAACTAGCCGCCCATGATAGGCGTTTAAGCGTTCATCACAGTCCTTTTAGCGGACTACTTAGCATTTGTGAAACCGAGGGTTTGGTGGGCAGTGTGCAAGGTGTTTTATTAGATTTAGGTTTGTGTTCCACACAATTGGATGAGGCCAAGCGCGGTTTTAGTTTTAGTAAGGATGGCCCACTCGATATGCGTATGGATCCCTCTCAGGGGCAAACCGCAGCCGAATGGTTAAACCAAAGTGATGTCGAGGAAATAGACTGGGTTTTCGAAACCTTTGGTGAAGAGCGTTTTCATAAACGTCTGGCCAAAGCCATTGTAGAAGCCAGAGCGCAAGAAGCGATTCATTCTACACTACAATTGGCCAATATTGTGCGTCAAGCACATCCGGCTTGGGAAAAACATAAACATCCTGCAACCCGTGTGTTTCAGGCGATTCGTATTTTCATTAATCAGGAACTCAAAGAATTATCCGAGGTTTTAGAGCAAGCACTCAAAGTTTTAAGTGTGGGTGGACGTTTAGTGGTTATCAGTTTCCATTCCTTAGAAGATAGAATCGTGAAACAATTTATACGCCAGCAAGAGCGGGGCTTTGATACCGATCCGGCTATGCCTTGGCTTGCCGTTCATCAGCCAGCGATGCGTGCCATAGGTCGGGCAATCAAAGCCGATCGTCTGGAGATTTTGGATAATCATCGCGCACGTAGTGCAGTGCTCAGGGTTGCTGAAAAAGTGAGGGCACTTTAAATGTTTAATACAGCAACCTCTCATCAAACCATTGTCTTGGCCCGACCATTGCCCTATCTCATACAGCAATCCGTATTAAGCGTGCTGTTCCTAGGGTTGTTGGTCTTATCATCGGCCATTGGTGTGGTGTATATCAAACATTTGTATCGTAATTTTCATACACAATTACAAACTTTAAGGGATCAAAGAGATAAATGTCATATTGAATGGACGCAATTATTGTTAGAACAAAGTGCCCTGGCTTCTGATATGCGGGTCGAGCAAATTGCCCGCAATGAACTAGGGATGATTTTTCCTGCGCCCGATAAAATAGTGATTATAAGACCATGAATAAATATCGTTATCGTTTTATTTGTATTGTGTTAATGCTGGGTGTGAGCGGGTTAATAGCCCGTGTTGCACAACTGCAAGTGCTGGATAATACTTTTCTATGTGCCCAAGGAGACATGCGTACCATGCGTGTGGTTTCAACCCCCGCATACCGAGGCATGATTGTCGATAGACAAGGTGAGCCTTTGGCCATTAGTACACCGGTCGATTCCGTATGGATGCATCCGAAGGTTTTTGATAAAAAATCTAAGCGATTAGCAGCCCTATCAAATATTTTAGGGTTATCTCAAAAAGTACTATTGAATAAAGTAACCAGTAACAGCCATAAAAATTTTGTTTATTTAAAAAGGCACATTACGCCTGCGATGGCCGATCAAGTTAAATTATTAGAAGTGCCTGGGGTTTATTTGAAACAGGAATATCGACGTTATTATCCCGCTGCAGAGGTGAGTGCACATCTTGTCGGTTTAACCGATTTGGATGGACGGGGTAAAGAAGGTTTAGAGCTAGCCTTAGAACAAGCCTTAGAAGGCACAGAGGGTAGCCAAAAGATTGTTCGTAATCGACGTGGTCATGAGGTGAAAATTTTAGGTGATCTAAAGATCTCGCGATCCGGTCAAGATGTGCAATTAAGCATCGATCAACGATTACAATATTTAGCTTATCGCGAGTTAAAAGCAACGGTTGCGGCCAATCGTGCGGTAGGTGGATCGGCAGTCGTGTTAGATGTACAAACAGGCGAAGTATTGGCCATGGTCAATCAACCTTCATTTAATCCCAATACACGTGTACATTTGGTGAAGGATGGTCGTTATAGAAATCGTGCTGTGACCGATCTATTCGAGCCGGGTTCACCCATGAAAACCTTTAGTATACTGAGTGCGCTAGAACATGGGCAGATCACAGCGACCACCTTAATTGATACTTCACCAGGTCAGTTTATGATAGGTAAACACACCGTGCGTGAAGACAAACATAAAGATTTTGGTGTGATTGATGCCGCGGGCATTTTAAGAACTTCCAGTAATGTGGGCGTTGGCAAGATTGTTTTATCGGGGTCGCCACATCATTTGTGGCAAACCTACGATAAAGTGGGTTTTGGTCATCTTACAGACAGTGGTTTTCCCGGTGAGCGTGCAGGCATTTTAAGAAAACCACCAGAAAAACCTTCCTTTGTTTTAGCCACGATGGCTTTTGGTTATGGTATGAGCGTAACGCCCCTACAGCTTGCACAAGCCTATGCCATTCTCGGGAACCAGGGCATTAAGCGTCCTATTAGTTTCTTAAAGCAGGCAGAAACACCGGTTGGCGAGCAAGTAATCGATCCCGTGGCTGCACGACAAGTCTTACAGATGTTAGCCGGCGTTGTAGAACAGGGCAGTGGTTTAAAGGCCCAAGTGATTGGTTATCGTACGGCGGGTAAAACAGGTACAACACGCAAAATAGCAGCAGGGGGTGGTTATGACAACAATAGCCATGTGGCTGTTTTTGCGGGCTTAGCCCCTGCACGTCATCCACGTTTTGCGATTGTTGTGATGATCGACGATCCCAAAACGGCTACCTATTACGGTAGCCAGATTGCCGCACCGCTCTTTTCAAAGATTGCAGGGGGGGCTTTGCATCTTTTTGGTGTGCCGCCCGAGGCGAGTGATTCCGACAATTTAAGAGTGGCGCAAATTGACGAAAAAAACAGCCTCTGTGAATGAGCTTTCTGCTGATTTATCCATTATTGGCGTTACAGGCACGAATGGTAAAACCTCGATTACCCATTTTATTGCGCAACTATTAGCAGCTGCTGGTATTCGCTGTGGGTTAATTGGTACTTTAGGGGCAGGTGAGCTAGGATCCTTGGTTTCTACGGGTTATACAACGCCGGATGCACGAGCCAATCAGAGTATTCTTGAGGATTTTAAGAGAAAATCCATAAAAATTGTTGCCATGGAAGTAAGCTCTCATGCCTTAGCACAAGATCGCGTGAAGGGTATTCATTTTCATACCGGTATTTTTAGTAATTTAACCCATGATCACTTGGATTATCATAAGACCTTCGAACATTATTGGGCTACCAAAAAGAAATTATGGACCTCATATCAACCCGCTTTTTGTGTGGCCAATGCTGAAGATCCCTATGGATTAGACTTATTAAAAGATTCTAGTATTAAAGGTCAGAAAATCGCTTATACCACGCAGTCTATAGCAACCCTCAAAGGGGTTGATTCTATAACAGTACAGGATCTTATTTTTGATCCTCAGGGTATCAAAGCCTGGATTAAGACCCCTTGGGGTGAAGGCTTATTAGAATCTCAGCTATGGGGTCGTTTTAATCTGAGCAATCTATTAGCGGCCATTGCGGGTGCTTGCTTAGAAGGTGTTTTTTTTCAAAGTGTACTAAAAGCCATACCCTCTATACAGACTGTTGTGGGACGTATGATGCGGATGGGAGGGGGTGATAAGCAACCCCTGGTCGTTGTTGATTATGCGCATACACCCGATGCTTTAGAACAAGTGTTAAAGGCTGTGCGTTTGCATATGAATCCTATGGGGCAGTTATGGGTTATCATAGGATGTGGTGGCGATCGTGATAAAGCTAAAAGACCTTTGATGGCAGGTGTTGCAGAAGCACAGGCTGATAGGGTTATCCTGACGCAGGATAACCCTAGAACCGAAGACCCAAAGGCCATTATGCAGGATATGATCCAAGGTTTAAAAAACCCTGAGAAAGTGATCGTTGAATATGATCGTCGTAAAGCCATTGAAAGGGCCATGAGGCAGGCAAAGCCCGAAGATCTTATTTTAGTGGCCGGTAAGGGGCATGAGTCTGTGCAAATGATCGGATCACAAAACCTGCCTTTTTCAGATAGTGAAGTGGTTCAACAGTGTTTGGAGACTTTAGCGTGAAAGATTTATCATTAACCACGGTTGCACAGATGATGCAGGCACATTTCGCAGGTCCAGATGCACGATATCAAGGCCTTTGTATTGATACGCGCAATCTAAAGCCAGGTGATTTATTTGTGGCACTTGAGGGGGAGCATGTCGATGGCCATGATTATATTAACATGGCTGAAAAACGTGGTGCAGCTGGATTGGTTATCAGTCGTCCTGTCGATAGCACTATAGCAACTTTGTTAGTACCCAATACCTTAGAGGCCTTAGCCTTATTTGCAAAAGCCATGCGTGCACGTTTTCCTATTCCCATGGTTGCCATTACCGGGAGTAGTGGTAAAACGACCATTAAAGAAATGTTATATAGTATTTTGTCACTCAAAGGTCCTACACTTGCCACCACAGATAATCTGAATAATGAAATAGGGGTGCCTTTAACCTTATCGCGCTTAAATACCGAACATTGGGCTGCCATTATCGAAATGGGTGCACGTCGGCAGGGTAATATTGCTTATCTTATGTCTTTGGCCAATCCCAATGTGGGTCTTATTAGCAATGCCAGCATGGCACATGTAGAAATTTTTGGCAGTACCCAAAATATTGCAGAAGCAAAGGCTGAAATATATAAAAATCTAAGGCCCTCGGGTATTGCTATTTTAAACGTCGATGAAGCACATGCCGATCTTTGGCGAAGCATGATGAATAAACCTGCCAAGATTATAAGCTTTGGTTTGAAAAATAAAGCAGATGTGTATGCAGACAATATAGTCTTAGATAAACATGGGTCTTTTTGCGATTTACACATCGATGGGAAAGTCTTAGCGCTCACACTACAAGCACCCGGTGAACACAGCATTTACAATGCTTTAGCGGCGGCTGCTTCGGCCACTGCTTTAGGGGTGGAACTTGAGACCATACAAAAAGGACTGCAGCTATTCTCTGCAGTGTCTGGACGCTTAGAATTTAAAAAAGGTCGGCTCGACACCTGCATTATTGACGATACCTATAATGCAAATCCTGCCTCTATGCAGGCGGCTTTAGCCGTTTTAGCAAGACAGCCTGGTTTTAGGATTTTTGTGATGGGTGATATGTTAGAACTCGGCGATCAAGCCCTTGATTATCATCAAATCATAGGGTTGGCTGCTAAAAAATATGGTATTGACAAGCTTTATGGTTTTGGCAAGATGACACGGGCTGCCGTTGCCGCTTTTGGCGAAGGAGGGGCTTATTTTAGCGATCAGAATAGTCTTATTGAAAAACTCTTTTTAGAAATGCCTCGGGAAGCGACACTTTTAGTGAAAGGGTCCCGAGGCATGAAGATGGAAAACATTGTTAGGCATTTAATG
>CAMCTX010000063.1 GCA_945878715.1 Legionella genomosp. 1
GGCAATGGTCTTTTTCCATTTATTGTGGCTAACATTTGAACGTTTATGATCGTAAATAGACTTCATAGGAACAACCTTCTATAAAAACCCAGAAGGTATTATTGAGGTATGCAACGGCTATTGATAGGTGTAGTTGGCCGGACGCTCACCACAGTTTTGGGTTTCGGGCGATAAATTCTACTTTATCTTCAGCATTGGTTTTTACCAAGGGCAAAATCGGAAAATCAACCGAAGCAAAAGCTTCTGCGATCATCGAGGAGCACACTGTTTTGGTGTTTTCACCGGGATTGTACTCAAATAACCGCGATCGAAAGCGTCTGGGTATAATCGTCCAGGGTACAAGAAATCGTGCTAAATCAAGAATATGCCGTATATCATATTCGGTACCTATTTTATGAACGGCATATTCAATAATTTTTTGTGCATCCATTCTGGCGAGCCCTCTGGGTCTACAAACGCGCACATGATCATTGGCATAATAAGAAATATTATTCACAATCGTGCCACGTCCCATCATGCCTTCTATCATTAATTGACTATCGGGTGGCCCGGGAAAGTGTGTAGACAATAGATTACGAAGCTTCGGATCCTCAATTTCATGAATACGGCCAATATACAAAGCCGCATGGGACCAAGAACTTTGGGTAATCGATCGAATAATATCGCTTACTTGGGATCGTCCTTCTACCAGTAAAATATCACAGAGGCGAACTTCATAGCGGATCCGTTCAAAATCACAGAGGGGGATCCCCTCGTAGGGGCGGTCTTTGGTCAAAAAACTGATGCATGGCTGAAAGAGCCAGCTTTTTATTTTACGATACATGACTAGAGTGTAGTTCAGTCTCTTGGCGAGTGCCATTTAACTGTCATTCCCGGGAAAGCGGGAATCCAGGCTGCCTTAAACGCCTTCGGTGGTAATCAGCGGTAGTTCAGCCTTTTCAATCTCCGAGAATCGACCACTAATCTTCTTAGCCGAGGTATGCACTTGTCGTACATCTTCTTGGGCACGATCCATATGCTTGGAGAGATTATCCATACGAAGTTCGAAGCGGCTAAAATCTTGGGCCAGGGCACGCAAATGTTCTTGAATAATATGTATATGGTGCTTGGTCGCAAAGTCTTTTAGCACGGCTCTGGCTGTACTTAAGATGGCCATGAGGGTGGTAGGGGAGGCAAGCCAGACATTGGCCCTATGGGCAATTTCTACCAAATCGGGAAAGTGGGCATGTATTTCAGCAAAGACAGCCTCGGCCGGAATAAAGAGTACGGCACCATTGGCTGTTTCATTGGGAATAATATATTTTGTGGCAATATCGCTAATATGTTTTTTAATATCCTGTCTAAATTGTTGCTCGGCTTTTTTACGATCCATTTGCCCCGCTTCAAAATCGGTCATGCGTTGATAGTTTTCTAGTGGAAACTTAGAATCGATTACCACATGTCCGGTAGGTTCGGGTAAAAATAAGATACAATCCGCACGTAGGCCATTGCTTAACACATATTGAAAAGCACAGCGATCGGGTGGCAACATATTTTGTACTAAGTTTTTAAGCTGTACTTCGCCAAAAGCACCCCGCGATCGTTTATCCACCAGAATTTCTTGAAGACTTAAGACATTCGAGGAAAGGGCACCTAATTGTTTTTGCGCATCATCAATCAGTGCCAATCGTTTTACAATATCGGTAAAGGTCGAGGTGGTTTTTTCAAACCCATCGCTTAGGCGTTTTTCAACTTGATTGGAAATCGCTTTTAGCTGTTCTTGTACCATATGCTGCACTTGGGTCGATTCGCGGGTTTGTTGCAGCAGATTTTCACCCAAGCGACGTTCTATATTTTGGCTTAAGTCGGCCAGGCGATCGACCAGGCTTTCTTTCAGGGATTGCTGTTGTTTGTTTTGAGATTGCTGATAGAAAAAGAAAATCAGCGATTGCAGGAGTAGATATAAAATCCCACCAACGATTAAAAGGGTACTTTCTAAAGACATTGTGACCTCTCATTGCTTGCAGCAATCCAACAGCGCATTGCATCTTTTCCATTTTCAATGGCTTCTTCGATGGTTTCTCCGTCGGACATGCATCCTGGAAGGTCCGGAAATTCTATTAGATAACCACCGCCTTCACTGGGAGATAAGGTACGAATGGTATAAGGGTATTTAAGCGTTTTCATTCTGGAATGATACGGCATACCAGATCAAATGCAAGTTATCGCTAGATCAGAAGGGAATTAAGGTTGTTACCTTGGTTTTCGATTTGCAGGCGCAGGGCTTGCAGGGCTTCATTCTGTAGTTGTCTAACACGCTCAGTTGTTAGGCCTACACAACGACCTGTTTCATCCAGCGTCATGGTATCAAAGCCATTCAAGCCAAAGCGTCGTTCTAAAATGGCACGATGCCGACTATTGAGAATAGAAAGCCATTTTTCTAAGTTATGCTTTAGTTTTAAGGCATTCACCATCGCGATCGGTTCCTGTTGCAGCTCTGTGCCCAGGGTATCGCTCAGTGTTTTGCCCGATTGGCCACTAAAGGGTAGATCGATGGAAAGCATTTTTTCATTCAGAGCCAGCATGTTTTCAACTTCTTTAGCTGTTTTACCCATATGGTCTGCAATGTGTTCGACACTGGGTTCTTGATGCATGCTTTTTGAGAGATTCTTACCCACCTTCAGGCATTGATGCATTTTTTTCAGCAGATAGATTGGTACACACACCGTCGATTTTTGGCGCATGATAGATTCTTCAATACTTTGTTGGATCCAAAAG
The DNA here is from genome assembly GCA_945878715.1 of Legionella genomosp. 1. GTDB lineage: Bacteria > Pseudomonadota > Gammaproteobacteria > UBA6186 > Azoamicaceae > CADEGZ01. The sequence goes on from CAMCTX010000063.1 coordinate 2,758, forward strand.
CTTGCATAGGTCGAAAAACGAAAACCGCGTTCGGGGTCAAATTTATCCACAGCCCGCATAAGCCCCACATTACCTTCTGCAATCAGGTCGGAAAGGGGGATCCCTGATTTTAAATAGCGTCTGGCCATTTTAAGGACCAGGCGTAGATTGCTTTCAATCATTCGATGGCGAGCCGCAGTATTACCTTGTTGGCTTAAGCGACCATAGTGGATTTCTTCATCCCCGCTTAGCAGTGGGGGGATTCGAATATCCCGAAGGTAGAGATCGAAGGGATCTTGATGCTGGATGGCTTCGCTCGCTTCCATTTTGACTTTTTTGGAGGGCTTGGCCATGTCTAACCCGTGCAATTGATGGATGTATAGTCTTAGTATCGGCTTGGGGGAAGGGAACTTTAAAATAAGATGATATACAACAGATTGAGTTATTGACCTTATGTATAAGACATGGTTTAATGCACACATTAGGGGTATGTGCCCTAGGGTCCTTACGGGATTGGCTTTATAAAGTGCCAGTCCTGTGTGTAGGTGGTAGGTATAAAAGGTAATAAAGCAGGAGATTGTATATGCCAATAGCTTTCGACCAAATGAATGCTAAGACAAGCAATTACCAAAATAATGGCCCTTTGAATGCTTTAGTGCATGCACTTGTTGCTAAACAAGCAAATGGTCAGCCCGTTATACAACCCGATCCTGCACTTCAAAGAGAATTGTCACAGGCATTTTATGATGAATGGGGCACCTACTTAAGCTTGCAACAGCTAACCAATATTATTGAACACACCACAGACCCCATGCATAGAGAAATGCTGTTAGGACCTGTGCTAAGACGTATGTCAGCTGCTGACGAAGGAGAACAGGGTGATTCTGGTTCTCCAGAGGTATCTGTAGAGGCTGTAGCAAAATTAGGAAAACGATTTGGCATTAGAGTGGAGTCTTATAAGGACTATGAAGGAATCAGAGCTGAAATAAGAGAACAACTCTTAAAAAGGAATCCTCAATTGACTGAGACTGAGGATATACTGCGTTCTTCTATAGATAGAGAGTTTTATAAAATCATTAGACCTGAAATACAAGCAAAAGTTATCATAGAAGTTGATGCAATAGTGCCTGCTTTAACTGATAAAGATAAAGATCAAAAAATAGCTGAACTCGTTAATGGCGAACTACAAAGAATGCTTTCTGGGCATTCTCCAAAATATCCAAGAGACCCTAAAGATGATTTACCTGAAGGTGCTGGTAAATTAGCTGAAAATGGTGTTATTGCAGCAACCCTAAGATTGCTCAGGAAGGATAAAGGTTACCGATTCCAGGCTATAAATTCGATTGATAATCTAGATTTAATCATAACAGCTGACCATAATTCTAGTCAGGGTTACAAGACACCTTGCGATTACGCTCAGGCCGCACCCGTATTGCGTGAACAATTACGCGCTGCAGTGACGACTGCCGTGGCTGCAGTGCCTGCTGGCGATAACGTTGATGCTAGAAGACAAGATGCTATAGGCACTGCCATGCAAAATAATACTTCTAGACTTTTTTCTGAGTATCAAGCGGGCCCTGCCAAGGCAAGCAAAACGGGAGATGCTGCTAAGGGTGGATTAAACGGCATGATGGATGGTCTGCTAGGGAATGTTTCAGACTTCTTTAGTGGAGACTTCTTTGGTAGTGCGAAAGGCATTGCAGGACTCTTCCAAAGCCTTTTTGGCCCCATTATGAAGATGCTCATGGGTTTTCAAGAAACTATGTCTGAATCTGCTAAGCAGCCCGGTGATCCTTTCAGCAAGACAGAAATAGACAAATACACTGCTCAATCAGAACAACTGGGTAGGGCAGCAACTGATTTTTCGCTGCGTGTTTCAGACCTAGAAGAAAGCAGTGCAAAGGTTCTCAATGAACAATGGCGTCAGGATCCAAATGCTATAGGGGTTTGGGCAAGCTTAATCGATAAACTAGTCGCTGAAGGTAATATTGCAGCAGCAAATGATTGTTTGAGCAATCAAGAGCGCAAATTATTAGCAAAACTAACAGCTATCGCTGCATCATCAGACGATGCTAAAAAACAAACGATCGAAACTACTATCCGTATATACCAAGAGGCAACAAATCCACTAGCGCGTGCGATGTCTCATCCTAAAGCTACTGATGCTTTGAAACACGAAAGCCTTATGGCCAGATCTCACTTGTTTCAGGAGTTGCATATAAGCGCGGATGAATTATCCAGCAAGCATGCACGCTTTACAGAGGCTACGACAAAAAAAGGGAAGCTAGAGGTTGATAAAGCCCTTGTAGACTCAGAACTAGCTACAGCTACAACGGCGGGTGCAAATACTTTAGCTG
>CAMCTX010000064.1 GCA_945878715.1 Legionella genomosp. 1
AAAAAGGTGGTAGGGAAATAGCAGGATAAATCTCTAAAGAAACCACATAGCACAGATCTTGGCCTGCAACATCTGCCCCACGAATGCTATCGACTTGGGGTCGGCCCGCTGGTATGAGTGACAATTCTTCCAGAGCAGCGGGCAGCGTCGTGCGAATCATTGTATCAATGGCTTCCCGTCTAGCCTGTACATCAACCTGTCCACCAAAACGATCTTGTATAAGCTGCTTGGGTACCTTGCCCGCCCTAAAACCATCGACACGACGGTGACGAAGCTCACCTTGCATACCCTTTGCAACACGCTTTTCAATCTCTGACTGCAGTGCTGCGGCGGGGATCTGAACGGTTATTTGACGCCCAATGGCACTGGTCTGTTCCACCGATAACTGCATAGCAAACCTCTCTTAAAACATTGAAAAAAAGGACCGATGTGGTGCGAAAGGAGAGACTCGAACTCTCACGGGTTTCCCCGCTGGAACCTAAATCCAGTGCGTCTACCAATTCCGCCACTTTCGCATAAGAGTTAGGCAGCACACATTAAATGCCCGAAGCTCTATTAAGGGAGGCATCTTAACCAAAAATGCAGCAGCTGTCCACCGAGGCTACAACCCAAAACGATAGGCTAAGAAGAAACCCTGGCCCGTTTATTTGGTGCAGCAGGTGGGATGTCCCCATCATGATAAGGCCGCTTAACGCACTGAGGCGGTGTACTCCCTACCTCTTCCAAGCCTGCTGCCGTAGGTCTTTCTAGCGACTCCGGAGCAATATGTGGCCTATTGCCAGACGGATAAGCCCAAGAGAGCGATTGCAAGGGAACTCTTACTGATGACTCTAAGACACACACAGGCTGCAAGGGCTGGGGTGGCAACGCCGAGACACATACAGGCTGCAAGGGCTGGGGTGGCAACGCCGAGGCACATACAGGCTGCAAGGGAAATCGTTTTGGCCGTGCAGGCGGAGGGGGCATTATCTCCCTCGCAGAACGTACAGGCACCTGAATCACGCTGGGTGGCAATTGAGGGACTGGTACAGGCCAGCCTTCGACGATGAATGCACTGCGCAATAAGCGATATAAGCTTTCCTGCAAGACACATCGATTATTGTCCCAAAATATTGAATACCGCTCTTGGCGGAAGACTGTAAACAAATCATGATACTCTTCAGGTTTTGGAAAAAAATCTCTGATAAAACGTACAAACGCTTCCATACGTTTGATATCAGAAAGGTATCGACTTTCAAAGGTCTTCACATTTGTGAAATAGCAGCCTATTTGTCCTGGCATCCATGTATCGTGTGCCCTATTGAGGTTTTCTTTTTGTTCCTCACTAAATATAATATTTTGATAATCTATCGCCCACTGTTTTTCATATTTTAGCTGAAAAAAAACTTTTGATAGCACCATCAAAGATTCTTGCAATTGTAACTTCAAAGGCTGTGTCTTCTCTAACCTTGCGATTATTTCTAGAGTGGATGGCTCAATGGCCTCGAGTGTTTTTTGAAGATTTTTAATAAGCCATTCGAGAGGAATCTCACGATCCCTAAAAGGGTCTGGATCAGCATAGTAACGACGACTTGCGTCATCCACCTTAAATTCTGCGAGCGCTTTACAAAAAGCATCAAACTCTTCGGTTTGCGCTTGATTTAAAGGCAAATTAGGCCTCTCGTTGTGTACGCTAAACATCAATCTTCCCCGTTATTTTATAAATTATGGGGAGATTCTAACGAGATATTGCACGATATTCAAATATTCTTATCGTGCAATATCACTGTATTTATAGTGTAATTATGCCTTTTTGACAATAAAACGAAAGGTGCATCTACGCTTGTGCACATACAAGCGATCGAATAGAAAACCGCGCACAGAATCATTTATCTGCTATTTTCGTTCTTTTTTGCCATCTTTAATCGATTGTGTGCATATACGCACAACCATAGATCGGTATTGCGCATAGGTTGCGAGACCATTTGACCTTTTCGCTGTTTGCCATGCCTCAATCGCATCTGACCGGGATTTGTCTTTTTCATTGGCGAAAAAATCCCTTATAAATTGATTGTATTCAAACTGTTTAGCAATATCGCTCTGATAATCAGGAGCATTCCTGCGAGCCTCTTCTGCTAACCACCCATTCACCAAATCACCATAGGTTAAATGCTTCGTGATATTGTTCTGATTAGTAAACTGGCGTAGATATGCATCAAAGCGAAAATGTTGCCCAATATTTTTTACAAAAAACAGTCTTGTTGCAGCATCATTTTTATAATCAACCACCAATGTGCTACACGTAATTGGTTCATGACTGTCGCGCTTCCCCTTTTTCTTACTTGATGCAGGTCTTCTCTTATCTCCTGATGCAAGAAACACCTTAATGCGTTGCTCAAGATCATGTTTGGAGCCCACTGTAGAAAGATCATTTTTCTTGCAAAAAACCATCAATTCTAATTTCAACCAATAGCGACTTTTAAGGTTGTCTGCATGGATGACGGGACCATTAATCTTATCCATGTGTGATTCTCCTTAAATGGTTGGCTAAGAAACGCACCGTTTAAAGTATAGGTTTTCACTGTTCGGAATGTGTCCGCTATGGACCCTGAAAAAACTGGTGGGCCGTGATGGATTCGAACCATCGACCCGCTGATTAAGAGTCAGCTGCTCTACCAACTGAGCTAACGGCCCCATTGAAATATCGATGACAAGACCAGCATCCTACACCAGGTGACAAGGGCAGTTCAACTCGCAATCATTTACGGTCTAAGCGCTTAGACAAGATCCCTTAATAAACGATGTAAAATCCAATACACAGCGATAAATCCAATCGATAAAAACAAGCACATCCCATAAGCCAAGCGCTCAAAAGTGCCCACATAATAATAACTCACCACGGCCAAACTAAAGGCTGTTAATAACAGGCGCCCTGCCAAAATCATCGCAGCCAGGCGTGCTTTGGCACCGGGTACCACCTCTAAGGCATAGGGATAGAGAATATGGATAGGAAAGACAACCCCCGCGCACAAGAACAACAATGCACCCGTGATTAACAAGGGATCCTTTGTTTCTTGGATCGCCAGTATCATCATCAATAGGATAGAAAGCCAGCATAAGCCAAGACCCACATGAATACAGGTACGTTGACCATAGCGTTTCATAAGCCTTCCACTGCTTAAGCTAAGGATAGAAAAAACGCCTGCGAGCACACCCTGATAATAACCAAAATGTTGGAGTGGTACCCCCAAATCTTCCATATACAGCACAGGCGCCATCCCAATAAAGACCCAATAGGGTGTACAAAAAAAGCTAATCGCGAGTATATAGACCAGCGTTGCCTTGGATTTTAAAAGCGATAGATAGGGTTTGAGCGAAAAAGTCGGAGATGCATGTGCAGAGAACCTATCCAAGGTTCTTTGTACATGATGTGAACGGGAGGCAGGGATCCATTTCCAAGCCATACAAAGGGATGCGATACCTAGGCCTAATAACACCACAAAATTGCCTTGCCAATTAAAAAATAAGTTTACATAACTACCAACAATGGGCGCAAAGGCCATCGACAAAGTGGTAATCCCATTTAAAAATCCCAGAATCCGTGGCTGTTCTTGGGTAGAATAGGTATCGGCAATCACCACATAGGCTAATACGGCCGGACCCGCAATCCCTAAGCCTTGCAAAATACGACCTGCAATTAAAAAACCATAATTGGGTGCCCACACACAACAAGCACTACCCACAATAAAAATAAGACATCCACTTAATATCACGGGCCTGCGACCAAAATGATCGCCTAAGGCACCCACCAACAAAGCCCCCACACAATAGGCACAAAAATTAGCCCCCAGGGTAAATTCCACCAAAAAAGGCGATAGCCCAAAAACCCGCTGTAATTCTGGAAAGCTTGGGATAAATAAATCGACTTCAGCACCCGCCAAGATACACATGACGAGGATAGTGACAAATTGCATATGCATGATATTATGAATTATCCTGCCGTTTTTAAGCGCTTGTCAAGGACCTAAGGAGAAAAATATGGCTATTTCCCAGCAAACAGCCCCTCGTTTACTGCAACTCGTACCCTATGAACATCCACTGTTAAGAAAACCGAGCCAAACCGTAGCCTTTCCTCTGAATGAAGAAGATCAAGCCATTATCAGTGCCATGAAATACTCCATTCAACCGGAACAATTGAAAAAAGCCAAGGCACCCTGGGATGCAGCTGTGGGCATGGCAGCGAATCAATGGGGTATTGATAAGCGTATTTTTATATTCTGCCCCGAAACAACCGATGCTTTAGAAGTTATTATTAACCCAAGCTATGAACCCCTAACCCCCGACGCAACAACGACCCTAGCCCCCCAAGACGATTGCTTCGAAGCTTGTTTCTCTGTCCCCTGTGCAACGGGTAATGTACAACGCTATACCCATATACGTGTGCATTATCAAGATGAAACAGGCCAACATCATAGTCGCACATTAAGCGGTTGGCTGGCGCGTGTTTGGCAGCATGAGAACGATCATTTAAACGGTTTTCTTTACGATGATACCCGTACAGGCAAATGCTTAGAAAAACACAGCTTCGATTCCAAAGAAGCCATGGAAGCCTTTTACCAAGCAAAAAAAGAACAGATGATCCGAGAGGGTAAACGTCCCCGAAAAACCGCAGCACAAGCAGTTCAGTTAAATACTGCTTCTAAATAATTTACAATTCTATCTTCGAGCCAATAAACAGGGCTCCATGGAT